>JBEHYF010000059.1:0-31078 GCA_048498315.1 Actinomycetota bacterium | reverse complement strand
CCGCGAACGGCGCCGCGAACGGAACCGCGGGCGGGGAGCCGCCGGCCGAGGCTGCCGTGCCGCAGGCCGGCGAGCCCGGCCTGGTGCTGCTGCGCCGCATCGGTGTGGTCGACCCGGCGAGCCTGGACGACTACCGGGCCGCCGGCGGCTACACGGCGCTGCGGCGGGCACTGCGGCTGGGCCCGGCCGGCGTGATCCGCGAGGTAACCGAGTCCGGGCTGGTGGGCCGTGGCGGCGCGGCCTTCCCCACCGGGCGCAAGTGGGAGGCCACCGTCCGGCAGCCGGACCACCCGCACTACCTGGTCTGCAACGCCGACGAGAGCGAGCCGGGCACCTTCAAGGACCGCGTGCTCATGGAGGGCGACCCGTACGCGTTGATCGAGGCGATGACGATCGCCGGGTACGCGATCGGTGCCAGGCGCGGCTACATCTACCTGCGCGGCGAGTACCCGCGCGCACTCCGCCGCCTGGAGCACGCCATCGCGCAGTGCCGCGCCCGCGGGCTTCTCGGCGACGACATCCTCGGCCACGGCGTGTCGTTCGACATCGAGATCCGCCGCGGCGCGGGCGCCTACATCTGCGGCGAGGAGACCGCGATCTTCAACTCGATCGAGGGCTACCGCGGCGAGCCGCGCAGCAAGCCGCCGTTCCCGGTCGAGAAGGGACTGTTCGGCAAGCCGACGGCGGTCAACAACGTCGAGACGCTCGTCAACGTGCTGCCGATCCTGACCGAGGGCGCGCAGGCGTTCGCGGCGACCGGCACCGGAGGGTCGACCGGCACGAAACTGTTCTGCGTGTCCGGCACGGTGCGCCGCCCCGGCGTGTACGAGCTGCCGTTCGGCGCGACGCTGCGCGAGCTGTACGACCTGGCCGGCGGCGTGCCGGAGGGCCGCCGCCTGCGGGCGGTGCTGCTCGGCGGCGCGGCCGGCTCGTTCGTCGGGCCGGACGACCTCGACGTGCCGCTCACCTTCGAGGGCACCCGCGACGCCGGCACGACGCTCGGCTCGGGCGTCGTGCTCGTCGTGGACGACACCGTCGACCTGGTCGGGGTGCTGCTGCGCATCGCGGCGTTCTTCCGCGACGAGTCGTGCGGACAGTGCGTGCCGTGCCGGGTCGGCACGGTCCGTCAGGAGGAGGCGCTGCAACGGCTGGCGCGCGGCTCCGGGCCGGCCGACGTGGCGCTGCTGCGCGACATCGGGGCCGCCATGCGCGACTCCTCCATCTGCGGTCTCGGCCAGACCGCCTGGAACGCCGTCGAATCCGCGATCGACCGCCTCGGCGTGTTCACCGCCGGCAAGGAGGCGACCCCATGACAGCCAGCACCGAACGCCCGGCGTCCACGACCGGCGCCGGCGCACCCCCGGCGGCCGTTCCCGCGGCGGGCACGGGCGGCCCCTCCCCTGCCGCCGTCCCGCTGCCGACGCCGCGCCGGCTCGTGGAGATCACGGTCGACGGCGAGCCGGTGCGGGTTCCGGAGGGCTCCACCCTCCTGGCGGCCTGCCCCGGCACCCCGACGCTGTGCTACGGCGACACGCTCACGCCGAAGAACGCCTGCCGCGTCTGCATGGTCGAGCTGAAGGGCGCGCGCACGCTCGTACCGGCCTGCTCCCGGCGGGTCGAGCCGGGCATGGAGATCCTGACCGGCAGCGAGCGCGTCCGGCACAGCCGCCGCATGGTGCTGGAGTTCCTCGGCTCGTCGACGGACCTGTCCACGACGCCCGGTGCGGCGGGCTGGGTGGCCGAGTACGGTGCGCGGCCCGAGCGGTTCGGGCCCGCCGCCCCGCCCGCCACCGACGGCGAGCGGGACGCGCTGCCGCCGGGCCATCACGAGCCGGCCGACGGCAGCGTCGCCGCGACCGTCGCGCAACCCGCCAAGATCGACAACGATCTGTTCGTCCGGGACTACGGCAAGTGCATCCTGTGCTACAAGTGCGTCGACGCCTGCGGCGACCAGTGGCAGAACACCTTTGCGATCAGCGTGGCGGGGCGCGGCTTCGGCGCGCGCATCTCCACCGAGTACGCCGCCCCGTTGCCCGACTCCGCCTGCGTATACTGCGGCAACTGCATCGAGGTGTGCCCGACCGGCGCGCTGTCGTTCAAGTCCGAGTTCGACATGCGGGCCGCCGGCACATGGGACGAGTCGCGGCAGACCACGACCACGACGATCTGCAGTTACTGCGGCGTGGGCTGCAACGTGACCCTGCACGTGCAGGACAACGAGATCGTCAAGGTGACCTCGCCGCACGACAACCCGGTGACGTACGGCAACCTGTGCATCAAGGGGCGTTTCGGCTTCCAGAGCGTGCAGAGCCGCGCGGGCGGGCAGTCCGGCGGGCGGGGTGATCGGCGGTCCGGCGGGCGGTCCGATGGGTAGGCGAACGGTCCGGTGCCGGATGACGCGCCTGTCGGGCGCGGCCCGCACCACGCGCACCGACACGCTGGCGGCCGAGGAGCCGCTGGAGATCCGGCTCGGCGGGCGCCCGCTCACCGTCACGATGCGCACGCCCGGCGACGACTTCGACCTGGCCGCCGGGTTCCTCGTCGGCGAGGGCGTGGTGGCACGGCCGGACGAGATCACCACGATGGCCTACTGCGCGGGCGCCACCGACGAAGGCCGCAACACCTACAACGTGCTCGACGTGCGGCTCGCCCCGGGCGTGCCCGTCCCGGAGGCCTCGCTGGAGCGCAACTTCTACACGACCTCGTCGTGCGGGCTGTGCGGCAAGGCGAGCCTCGACGCCGTCCGTTCCGTCGCCCGCTGGCCGATCGAGGACGACGGGCTCCGGCTCGACCCGGCCGTGCTGGCCGCGCTGCCGGAGCGGCTGCGCGCCGCGCAGCGGGTGTTCGACCGCACCGGCGGGCTGCATGCCGCCGGCCTGTTCGACGCGGACGGCGCGCCGCTGTGCGTCCGCGAAGACGTCGGCCGGCACAACGCGGTCGACAAGGTCGTCGGCTGGGCGCTGCGGCGCGGCATGCTGCCGCTGGCCGGCACCGTGCTGCTGGTGTCCGGCCGGGCCTCGTTCGAGCTGGCGCAGAAGGCGGTGATGGCCGGAATCCCGGCGCTCGCCGCCGTGTCCGCACCGTCCTCGCTGGCCGTCGACCTGGCCGTGGAGGCCGGCCTGACCTTGGTCGGCTTCCTGCGCGGGTCGTCGATGAACGTCTACGCCGGAGCGCACCGCGTCGCCGACACCGTGCCCGCTCCCACCTGACGTCCCGGAAGGGACGAGCGGACCGGCCGGTGGCAGCCCCCTGCGCAGGCCGGTCCGCCCTACCCGCCGGGTCGGCGTCACCGTGGCCCGGGCCGTTGCGAACCCCCTCGCCGCAAGGTCACGGGGCCATTCCGGTCTCACGGGAAGATGACCCGAGACGGCGTGTCGCGGCATCATTAGACGGTGCGAAACCCGCCCGAGGATCACGACGCCGCAGTGTGGATATGGCCCCGGGCCCTGCCGCTCATCGAGATCTTCGGCGCCGCCTGGGCCGGGCCGGACGTGCGGGCGCGTTTCCTCAACCTGGCCGGACAGTGGCAGGCCCGAGATCCGGCGGCGCGCCCCTCCGGCCAGGGCGGCGGGCCCGGAGGACCGGCCGGACCCACCGCCTCCGCCTGGCCTGCCGGCGGATGGGACGGCGGTACCGGGCCGGGGCCGCGGCCCGGGCAGTGGATGTGGCACCCGCCCGCGCACCGGATTTACACCTGGCACACCTACGAGAGCGGCGACGACTGGCTGGAGGTGGCGATCCGGCTGGAGCCGGTCGAGTTCTTCCCGGACCACTGCCGTATCACCGCGAGCCTGTCGGTCGCGTGCCGGTGCGACATCAAGCACGGCGGGCACACGATCGTGGAGACCACCTGGCGGACCGGCGGGCCCGCCGGGACGTTCGACGCGCTCACCACGATCTTCCATCACACGGACCAGTGGCTCGCCCACTCGCGCGACCCGGCGGGCTGGCGGCACCACGCCGGCCTGTGACCTCAGACGTTGAAGCCGAGCGCGCGCAGCTGCTCGCGGCCGTCCTCGGTGATCTTCTCCGGGCCCCACGGCGGCAGCCACACCCAGTTGATCGTGGCCTTCTCGACGAGCCCCTCAAGGGCGCTCTGCGTCTGGTCCTCGATCACGTCGGTGAGCGGGCACGCCGCGCTCGTCAGGGTCATGTCGAGCGTGACTGCGTTGTCGTCGTCGATGTTGACGCCGTACACCAGGCCCAGATCGACCACGTTGATGCCGAGCTCGGGGTCGATCACGTCCTTCATGGCCTCCAGGATGTCGTCCTCGGCGACCTTCGTCTCGCTCATCAGCGGTCCTCGTCCTCCATGGCCTTTGCGGTCGCGTCCTTCAACGCCATCCAGGCGAGCAGGGCGCACTTGATACGGGCGGGGTACTTCGAGACGCCGGCGAAGGCGACGGCGTCCTCCAGGCGGTCTTCGTCGGGCTCGCCCTGCCCGCGCGACTGCATGAGCCGGAGGAACTCCTCGCCGGTCTCCAGCGCCTCCTTGACCGGCCGGCCGATCACCAGGTCGGTCATCACCGACGCGCTCGCCTGGCTGATCGAGCAGCCGATCGTCTCGTAGGAGACGTCGGCCACGTCGTCGCCGTCCAGGTGGACGCGCAGGGTCACCTCGTCTCCGCACGTCGGGTTGACGTGATGCACCTCGGCCTCATATGGCTCCCGGAGCCCCTTGTGGTGGGGGTTCCGGTAGTGATCCAGGATGATCTCCTGGTACATGGACTCGAGCTGCATGTGCGTTCCCTTCCCAGCGGCCGACAGGGACAACAACGTCAGGCCGCGCCGAAGAATTCTTGCGTCTGCCGCAGCGCGTCGGCGAGGGCGTCGACGTCGGCCGGGGTGTTGTAAAGGTACAGCGAGGCGCGGGTGCTCGCGCTGATCCCGAAGCGCCGGTGCAGCGGGCGGGCGCAGTGGTGGCCGGCGCGGACGGCGACACCGTGCGCGTCGAGCACCTGGCTCACGTCGTGCGGATGGATCTCGCGGCCGTCGGGGCCGTGCAGCGTGAACGAGATCGCGGTGCCGCGGTCCTTGACCTCGACCGGCCCGAGGATGCGTACGCCCTCGATGGCCGTGAGCGACTTGAGCGCGTACGCCAGCAGCTCGTCCTGCTGCTCACGGATCTCCTCCAGCCCGATCGCGGTGAGGTAGTCGATCGCGGCGTCCAGCCCGACGGCCTCCGCGATCGGCATCGTGCCGGCCTCGAACCGGTGCGGCGGCGGCGCGAACGTCGACCGTTCCATCTCGACGGTCTCGATCATCTCGCCGCCGCCGAGGAACGGCGGCAGCGCGTCGAGCAGCTCCGCGCGGCCCCACAGCACGCCGATGCCGGTCGGCCCGCACATCTTGTGCGCGGTGAAGCCGTAGAAGTCGACGCCGAGCTCGGCGACGTTCACCGGCATGTGCGGCACGGCCTGCGCGCCGTCGGCGAGCACCAGCGCACCCACCGCGTGCGCCCGGTCGGCGATCTCGCGGAGCGGGTTGATCGTGCCGAGCACGTTCGACTGGTGCGCCACCGCGACGATCTTCGTGCGCTCGTTGATCAGCTCGTCGGCCTGGGACAGGTCGAGCCGCCCCTCGTCGGTCACGCCGAACCAGCGCAGGGTCGCACCGGTGCGCTGCGCCAGGAGCTGCCACGGCACGATGTTGGAGTGGTGCTCCATCTCGGTGATGACGATCTCGTCACCGGGACCGACCCGGAACCGCTCCGCCTCGGGGCCGGAGGTGCCGGGAGGTCGGTCGGGGTCGGTTGGTCGGGCGAGAGTCGCGTTGCCCATGGCGTAGGCGACGAGGTTGATGCCCTCGGAGATGTTCTTCGTGAACACCACCTCGGACTCGCTCGCCGCGCCGATCAGGCCGGCCACCTTCATGCGGGCACCCTCGTACGCCTCGGTCGCCTCCTCGCCGAGCTGGTGCGTCGCCCGGTGGATGTTGGCGTTGTGCGTGGCGTAGAAGTCCCGGATCGCCTCGATCACCTGGCGCGGCTTCTGCGAGGTGTTGGCACTGTCGAGGTAGACCAGCGGCCGTCCGTCGCGGACGGTGCGGGTCAGGATCGGGAAGTCCTCCCGGATCTTTTCGACGTCGAGACTCAACTGGATGCGCCTGCCTTCGTGAACCGCTCGTAGCCCTCGTTCTCCAGCAGCTCCGCCAGCTCCGGCCCGTCCTCCTCGACGACGCGGCCGGCGGCGAAGACGTGGACGAAGTCGGGCTTCACGTAGCGGAGGATGCGGGTGTAGTGCGTGATCAGCAGCACGCCGGTGTCGCCCGACCGGAACCGGTTGACGCCCTCGGAGACGATCTTCAGCGCGTCGATGTCGAGGCCGGAGTCGGTCTCGTCGAGCACCGCGATCTTCGGCTTGAGCATCTCGAGCTGGAGGATCTCGTGGCGCTTCTTCTCACCGCCGGAGAAGCCCTCGTTGAGGTTGCGCTGCGCGAATGCCGGATCGATCTGCAGCTCGGCCATCGCCCCACGCATCTCCTTTTGGAAGTCGCGCAGCTTCGGCGCCTCACCGCGCACGGCCGTGATCGCGGTGCGCAGGAAGTTCGACACCGACACGCCCGGCACCTCGACCGGGTACTGCATGGCGAGGAACAGCCCGGCGCGGGCCCGCTCGTCGACGGTCATGCCGAGCACGCTCTCGCCGTCGAGCAAGACCTCGCCGCTGGTCACGGTGTATTTCGGGTGACCGGCGATGGCGTAGGCGAGGGTCGACTTCCCCGAGCCGTTCGGACCCATGATGGCGTGGGTCTCGCCCGCCTTGACGGTCAGGTCGACGCCCCTCAGGATCTCCTTGTCCCCGACGGAGACGTGCAGGTCGCGAATCTCAAGCGTGCTCATCTGATCTCAGACTCCTTGAGCGACACGTACACGTCGTCGCCCTCGATCTTCACTGGGTACGTGGCCACCGGCCTGGTCGCCGGTGGGTTGGTCGGCTTGCCGGTGCGCAGGTCGAAGCACGAGCCGTGCAGCCAGCACTCGAGGGTGTGGTCGTAGACCTCGCCCTCGCTGAGGGCGACCTCGGCGTGCGAGCAGACGTTGTGCAGCGCGTAGACCTCGCCGTCGGCGCGCACCACCGCCACCGGCGTGCCGTCGACCTCGACCGCAAACGCGCCCTCTTCGGGCAGCTCGGACAGCGAGCAGACCCTGACGAAGCTCATCGCGCGGGCTCCTCGATCGCGCCGGTCTCCTCGCCGGCCGCACGGAGGGCCCGCTCGACGGCGGCGGGCGCCGCGGTCTCACCCGGGCGCTCCAGCGCGTGTTCACCGGTCGCTTCCGGCTCGTCACTCGCTCCGCGGGCGGCTTGCTTGGCGGCGCCGACCGCTCCGCTCGCTCCTCGACCGGCCAGCTCCTCGTCGATGGCCGCCAGCACGCGTTCCCGCAGCTCCGGAACGTCGATCTTGTCGACGAGCTGGCCGAGGAAGCCGCGCACGATCATGCGCCGCGCCGCGTCGTACGGGATGCCGCGGGCCTGGAGGTAGAACAGCTGCTGGTCGTCAAGCCGCCCGGACGCCGAGGCGTGCCCGGCGCCGGCCACCTCGCCGGTCAGGATCTCCAGGTTGGGCACCGAGTCGACCCGGGTGCCGTCGGTGAGCACGAGGTTGCGGTTGAGCTCGTAGCTGTCGGTGCCCTCGGCCTCGGGCCGGATGATGACGTCGCCGATCCACACGGCGTGCGCGTCGTCGTCCTGCAGCGCGCCGCGGTAGTCGACGCGGCTGCGGCAGTTCGGCTGCGTGTGGTCGACCAGCAGCCGGTGCTCGATGTGCTGGCCCCCGTCGACGAAGTACAGGCCGTACAGCTCGGCGTCGCCGCCGGGCGCGTCGTAGGCGACCGACGGCGCGATGCGCACGACGTCGCCGCCGAGGCTGACGGTGAAGCTCCTGAACCGCGCGTCGCGGGCCAGCCGGGCGTGGTGGTGCGACAGGTGCACCGCGTCGTCCGCCCAGTTCTGCAGGCTGAAGACGATGAGGGACGCCCCGTCGCCGACGACGAACTCGACGTTGTCGGCGTAGGTGGCACCGCCGGTGTGCTCCAGCACCACCGTGGCCCTGGCGAACGGCTCGACGACCACGGTGGTGTGGCCGTAGGCGACGCCGCCCTCGCCGCGCAGTGTCAGCACGGTCGGCTCGGCGACCTCGGCCTCCTTCGGCACGGTGACCACCGTCGCCTGCGTGAACGCGGTATAGGCCTGCGCGCTCACCCGGTCGGATGGAACGTACGCCTTGCCGACCCGCGGGTCGTCGCGGCCGACCGTCTCGACAATGACCTCGGGCGCGGCGGACGCCTCGACCAGCACCTTGCCGTCGGCCGCGACGCCCTTGTGCAGATCGCCCAGGCGGCGCAGCGGCGTGAACCGCCACTCCTCCTCGCGGCCGGTCGGCACCGGGAAGTCGGCGACGTCGTACGAGGCGTGCTCGTGGAGCGTGGAAAGCGGCTTGGTGTCAAGCCCCATCTCAGCCCACCGCTCCTTCCATCTGCATCTCGATGAGGCGATTCAGCTCGAGGGCGTACTCCATGGGCAGCTCGCGCGCGATCGGCTCGACGAAGCCGCGCACGATCACCGCCATCGCCTCGTCCTCGGTGAGCCCGCGGCTCATGAGGTAGAACAGCTGGTTCTCCGAGACCTTCGAAACGGTGGCCTCGTGGCCCATCTCGACGTCGTCCTCACGCACGTCGACGTACGGGTAGGTGTCGGAGCGGCTGATCTGGTCGACCAGCAGCGCGTCGCACTTCACCGTCGACTTGGAGCGCGCGGCGCCCTCCTGAATCTGGACCAGACCGCGATAGCTGGTGCGGCCGCCGCTGCGCGCCACCGACTTGGAGATGATCGACGAAGAGGTGTTCGGCGCGGCGTGCACCATCTTGGCGCCCGCGTCCTGGTGCTGGCCCTCGCCGGCGAAGGCGATGGACAGCGTCTCGCCCTTGGCGTGCTCGCCCATGAGGTAGACGGAGGGGTACTTCATCGTCACCTTGGAGCCGATGTTGCCGTCGACCCACTCCATCGTGCCGCCCTCGTAGCAGACGGCCCGCTTGGTGACCAGGTTGTAGACGTTGTTCGACCAGTTCTGAATGGTCGTGTAGCGGCAGCGGGCGTTCTTCTTCACGACGATCTCGACGACCGCCGAGTGCAGCGAGTCGGACTTGTAGATCGGCGCGGTACAGCCCTCGACGTAGTGGACGTAGGCCCCCTCGTCGACGATGATCAGCGTGCGCTCGAACTGGCCCATGTTCTCGGTGTTGATCCGGAAGTAGGCCTGCAGCGGGATCTCGACGTGCACTCCCGGCGGCACGTAGACGAACGAGCCGCCCGACCACACGGCCGAGTTCAGCGCGGCGAACTTGTTGTCGCCGACCGGGATCACCGAGCCGAAGTACTCCTGGAAGATCTCCGGGTGCTCGCGCAGGCCGGTGTCGGTGTCGAGGAAGATGACGCCCTGGCTCTCCAGGTCCTTGCGGATCTGGTGGTAGACGACCTCCGACTCGTACTGCGCGGCGACGCCGGCGATCAGGCGCTGCTTCTCCGCCTCAGGGATGCCGAGCCTGTCATAGGTGGTCTTGATGTCGGCCGGAAGCTCGTCCCATGACGTGGCCTGCTTCTCGGTGGACCGGACGAAGTACTTGATGTTGTCGAAGTCGATGTCGGTCAGGTCGGCGCCCCACGTGGGCAGCGGCTTCTTGGTGAACAGCCGCAGGCCCTTCAGGCGAAGGTCGAGCATCCACTCGGGCTCGTTCTTCTTCGCCGAGATGTCGCGGACCACCTCTTCGGACAGCCCGCGACGGGCCGAGGCGCCGGCCACATCGGGGTCGGCCCAACCGAACTTGTACCTTCCGAGCCCCTCGAGCTCAGGATGGGCTGCCGTGGTCATACGGAGGTGCCTCCGGACTCCTGGTCGTCGTTCTTCTCTGTCAGCTCGCGCGCGGTCACGTGCGTCGTGCAGATGCCGTCGCCGTGCGCGATGGTCGCCAGCCGCTGCACGGGGACGCCGAGCAGCCGCCCGAACGCCGCGGTCTCGGCCTCGCACAGCTCCGGGAACCCGGCGGCCACGTGCGCGACCGGGCAGTGGTGCTGGCACAGCTGCTGGCCGCCAGCCGGCGCCGTCGTGGACGAGGCGGCGTAGCCATCGGCGGACAGCGCCTCGGCCAGCGCCCGCACCCGCTGCGGCGGCGGGACCGCGCGCACCGCCGAGGCGTAACGCTCTTCGAGGTTGCCCACCTGGCGGCGGGCGAACTCCGCGACGGCCTCCTCGCCGAGCTTCTCGGACAGGAACCGCAGGGCGCTCGCCGCGAGGTCGTCGTAGGCGTGCTCGAACGCGCTCCGGCCGGCATCGGTGATCGCGAACATCTTCGCCGGCCGCCCGCGCCCGCGCCGCGCCTGAGGCCGGCTCCGCCGCACCTCGATCATGCCGTCGTGCAGGAGGCAGTCGATGTGCCGCCGGACGGCCGCGGGCGTCAGCCCGAGCCGCCCACCGAGCGCCGAGGCGCTGATGGGACCATATTCAAGGATCAAGCGAGCCACCCGGGCACGGGTGGTGCGCTCGGAGTGACTCGAACCGAGCGTGAGCGGGCCGACATGCACCGGCATGCCGCTTCTCTTCGACTCGGTCATGTTTTTCACAACATCAGTGTGGCCTAATTCCTTCCCCTGCACAATCGGATCGGAGTTATCTCGCTCACGAAGGCAAGCCTTACCTGACCGGTCTCCCCTGCTCATCGGGCCGAGCCCCATGCCCCGCGCCGGTCGCTTCCAGGGTGCGGAACGTACCGCGAGGCGCCGGGAACCGGCCGCTCCGCCCATCGTTCGGTCCGGATCGAAGCGTCGGCCGGAAAGCATGCGGGCATGGTCGGATCGACGTTGCGGACCCGGGAGGACCGGCGAGCCGCCACCGCGCTGCCACTGGTCGCGATATGCCTGGGCTACTTCATGGTCATCCTGGACGCCACCGCTGTGAACCTGTCCCTGCCCGCGCTGGGCCACGACCTCGGCGGCGGCGTGAACGTGCTCCAGTGGGTCGTCGACGGTTACACGCTCACCCTCGCGACACTGCTGCTGTCGGCCGGGGCACTCGGCGACCGGATCGGCGCGAACCAGGTGTTCCGGCTCGGGCTCGCGGTCTTCGTGGTCGCCTCCGCCGCCTGCGGCCTCGCGCCCGGCGCGGGCACCCTCGTCGGCGCCCGGCTCGTCCAGGGCGCCGGCGCGGCGGTCCTCGTGCCGTCCTCGCTGTCGCTGCTGCAGGCCGCGCACCCGGAGCCGGCCGCCCGCGCCCGCGCGGTCGGCGTCTGGGGCGGCGTCGCGGGCGTCGCCGCGGCGTCGGGGCCCGTGGTCGGCGGCGCGCTCACCCAGGCGGTGAGCTGGCGCCTGGTGTTCTTCATCAACGTGCCGATCGGGCTGGTCGCCCTC
The DNA here is from genome assembly GCA_048498315.1 of Actinomycetota bacterium. Taxonomy (GTDB): domain Bacteria; phylum Actinomycetota; class Actinomycetes; order Streptosporangiales; family Streptosporangiaceae; genus Actinoallomurus. The sequence goes on along the minus strand of JBEHYF010000059.1, from coordinate 19,679 downwards.
GTGCTGACCGCCCGGCACGTCGTACGGCCGGAGGGCCACGGGCGGCGCGGCACCGACCTGCCGGCGCAGCTCGCCGGCGTCGCCGCGCTCGGCGCCCTGACGTACGCGCTGATCGACGCGCGCGCCGGCTGGACCTCATCCGTGGTGCTCGCCGGCCTCGCGCTGGCCCTGGCCGCGACGGCGACGTTCGTCGCGCTGGAGCGGCGTTCGGCCGACCCGATGCTTCCGCTCGGCCTGTTCCGCAGCGAAGCGTTCTCCGCGGGCACCGCCGTCGGGCTGCTGATCAACCTCGGCTTCTACGGGCAGCTGTTCGTGCTCAGCCTCTACCTCCAGAACCTGCGGCACATGAGCCCGATGACGGCCGGGCTGGCATTGCTGCCGGAGGGGATCGTGGTGTCACCGGCGTCGTTCCTGTCGGGCCGGCTCACCGGCCGGGCGGGCGGCCGGCCGGCCATGCTGATCGGCCTGTGCACCGGCGCGGCCGGGCTGTTCGGGCTCATGGCCGCGGGCGCGCACGAGCCGTACGCGCTGCTCGTGCCGGCACTGGTCGCCGCCGGGTTCGGGATGGCGTTCACCATGCCGGCCGCGACCACCACGGTCGTGGAGGCGGCGCCGCCCGAGCGCGCGGGCGTGGCCTCCGGGGCGATCAACGCGGGCCGCCAGGTCGGCAGCACGATCGGCGTCGCCCTGATGGGCACACTGGCCGCCGCGGCCGGGCGGCCCGCCGCGATGGCCGCCGCGGGCGCCGCCTTCGCGGTCGCCGCCGCGCTCGTGGCCGCGGTCGTGCGCGACTGAGCCGCGTCCGGACGCGTTCGCGCCCGGCCGGAGCCAGGGCCGGGGCCCACCGGCCGTGGCGGGCGGTCAGCCCGCGAGGGTGGCGACCATGATCGCCTTGATCGTGTGCAGGCGGTTCTCGGCCTGGTCGAAGACGATCGAGGCCCTGGACTCGAACACCTCGTCGGTGACCTCCATGCCATCGATGCCGAACTCGCGGTGGATCTGCTCGCCGACGGCCGTGGCGCGGTCGTGGAAGGCGGGGAGGCAGTGCATGAACCGCACCGACGGGTTCCTCGTGGCCGCCAGCACCTCCTTGTTCACCTGGTACGGCCGCAGCGCCGCGATGCGGTCGGCCCAGACCTCCTTGGGCTCTCCCATCGACACCCAGACGTCGGTGTGCAGGAAGTCGGCGCCGCCGACGCCCTCGGCCACGTCGGAGGTGAGCGTGATCCGGGCGCCGCTGCGGTCGGCCAGCCGGGCGGCCGCGGACCGCACGTGCTCGGGCGGCATGAGCCCCGGGGGCGCGACGATCCGGACGTCCATGCCGAGCAGGGCGCCGGTGACCAGCAGCGAGCAGCCCATGTTGTTGCGAGCGTCGCCCAGGTAGGCGAAGGCGATGTCGGCGAGCGGCCGGCCGGCGTGCTCACGCATGGTGAACGCGTCGCACAGGCCCTGCGTCGGGTGCCACTCGTCGGTCAGCCCGTTCCACACGGGCACGCCCGCGTATGCGGCGAGGGTCTCGGCGTCGGCCTGGCGCCGGCCGCGGTACATGATCCCGTCGAACATGCGGCCCAGCACCCGCGCGGTGTCCTTGACCGACTCCTTGTGGCCCATCTGGGAGCCCGCCGGGTCGAGGTAGGTGACGTGCGCGCCCTGGTGGTGCGCGGCGACCTCGAACGCGCTGCGAGTGCGGGTGGAGGTCTTCTCGAAGACCAGCGCGATGGTTCGGCCGGTCAGCCGCTGCCGTTCGGCACCGGCGCGACGGTCGCGTTTGAGCTCGGCGGACAGGTCGAGGAGGTGCGTGAACTCCTCGGCGGTGAGATCGAGCTCCTTCAGAAAGCTCCGGCCGCGCAGCATGTGACCTCCCGGGGACATGCCTCCGACCGTATCGCCATGCGCTGTACTGAATCAATATTCAGGCATTGTGCGGAGGGCCCCGCTCCCGCGCCGGCCCAAGGCGCCTAAACTCGGGGTCATGACATCCCTCGCCGTCGTCGTTAGCGGCCTCGTCAAGCGGTATGGCACGACGACCGCCGTCGACGGCCTCACCTTCAGCGCCGAATCCGGCGAGGTGACCGCCCTGCTCGGGCCGAACGGCGCGGGCAAGACCACCACGATCGAGATCTGCGAGGGCTACCGGCGCGCCGACGGGGGCACCATCCGCGTGCTCGGCCGCGATCCGCTCGACCCAGGGCTCAAGACGCGCATCGGCGTCATGCTCCAATCCGGCGGCGTGCCGACGAACGCCCGCGCCGCGGAGTTCCTGCGTCTCATCGCGAGCTTCTACGCCGACCCGCTCGACCCCGGGGCGCTGCTGGAGCGGCTGGGCCTCACCGGCAGCGCCCGCACCCCCTACCGGCGGCTGTCCGGCGGGCAGCAGCAGCGGCTGTCCCTCGCCGCGGCCGTCGTCGGCCGCCCGGAGCTGGTCTTCCTCGACGAGCCGACGGCCGGGCTCGACCCGCAGGCCCGGCGCGCCACCTGGGAGCTGGTCGGCGAGCTGCGGGCCGCCGGCGTCGCGGTGATCCTCAGCACCCACTACATGGAAGAGGCCGAAGAGCTCGCCGACCAGGTGGTGATCGTCGACGACGGCCGGGTGGTCGCGTCCGGACCGCCGTCACAGCTCACCGGCGCCGAGCGCCAGCTGCGGTTCCGCGCCCGCCCCGGTCTCGGCCTGGACGAGCTGCTGTCCGCGCTGCCGCCGGCGACCATGGCGAAGGAGTCACCGGCCGGGCACTACGTCATCGAGGGCGATCTGGTGCCCGAGCTGCTGGCGACGGTGACCGCATGGTGCGCCTCCAACGGCGTCACCACCGAAGACCTCCGGATCGAACGCCGGACCCTCGAAGACGTGTTCCTCGAACTGACCGGACGGGAGCTGCGGCAATGACCCGCACCGACGCGCCGCGCGGCCGCCACGGAGGCACCGCCCGGCTCGCCCTCCGCTCGCACGCCACCGCCGTCACCCGCGGTCGCCCCGCGTGTGACGGCGTCCCCGCCGGCGGACGGGAGGCGCACGCGTGAGCCTGGTCTTCGCCCCGGCGCCCGGCGCGGCGCCCCGGGCCCGCATGATCCGCGCGCAGACCGCGTACGAGCTGCGCACGCTGCTGCGCAATGGTGAGCAACTGCTGCTCACCCTGATCATCCCGATCACGCTGCTCGTGCTGTTCAGCACCGCGCAGCTGCTCGACCTGGGCCCCGGCCGCCGCGTCGACTTCCTCGCCCCGGGCGTGCTGGCGCTCGCGGTGATGTCCACGGCGTTCACCGGGCAGGCGATCGGCACCGCATTCGAGCGCCGGTACGGCGTGCTGAAGCGGCTCGGCGCCACGCCGCTTCCCCGGTCCGGGCTGATCGCCGGCAAGACCCTGTCCATCCTCGCCGTCGAGCTGCTGCAGGCGGTCGTGATCTGCGTCGTGGCGCTCACCCTCGGGTGGAGCCCGCACGGCGACCCGCTCAGCGTCATCGCTCTCCTGCTGCTGGGCACCGCGGCGTTCAGCGGCTTCGGGCTGCTCATGGCCGGCACCCTGCGCGCCGAGGCGACGCTCGCCGCCGCCAACCTGGTCTACCTCACCCTTCTCGTCCTCGGCGGGGTGGTGTTCCCGCTCACGAAGTTCTCCGGCGGCGCACGCGCGGTGTTCGAGGCGCTGCCGATCTCGGCGCTGGCCGACGGGCTGCGCCAGGTGCTGCGGCACGGCGCCTTCATGCCCGGCCGCGACCTGCTGATCCTCACGGTGTGGTCGGTGGCCGGCCTGGCGCTGGCCGCCCGCTTCTTCAAGTGGGAGTGACGCATGGCGCTCGCTGACGCACCCGGCTCCTACGAGCGGGGCGCGTGGCCCCGCGGACGCGCGGCCGGCCTTCGGCTGTCGCTCGGCTCGGTGCCGCCGCCGGCCCTGATCCTGCTCGGCATCGTCTCGGTGCAGGTCGGCGCCGGCGTGGCCAAGAACCTGTTCACCCAGGTCTCGCCGGACGCCGTCGTCATGATGCGCCTGCTGTCGTCGGCCGTGGTGCTGGGCGTGCTGGCCCGCTCGGCCCTGCGGAACGTACGCCGCACGCACTCCTTTAGCGACATCGGCGTGGCCGTCATGTTCGGGCTCACGCTCGCCGGCATGAACTTCAGCTTCTACCAGGCCATGGCGCGCATCCCGCTCGGCGTCGCCGTCACGATCGAGTTCCTCGGCCCGCTTTCAGTCTCGATCGTCGGGTCGCGCCGGCGCCTCGATCTGCTGTGGGCCCTGCTCGCGCTGACCGGGGTGGCCCTGCTGGCGCACGGCGGCGGCGACGTCTCGCTCGCGGGCGTCGGCTTCGGCCTGCTCGCCGCGGTGGGCTGGGCCGGCTACATCCTGCTCAGCGGCGCGACCGGCCGGCGGTTCTCCGGCTCCTCCGGCCTGGCGATCGCCAGCATCGTCGGCACCGTCGCCATGCTGCCCACGGGGATCGTCACGGGCGGCGCCGCGCTGCTCCGCCCGGCGGTGCTGTTCCCGGCGATCGGGGTCGGCCTGCTGTCCTCGGTGATCCCCTACACACTGGAGCTGGAGGCGCTCCGGCGGGTGCCGGCCCGGGTATTCGGCATCCTCATGAGCCTGGAGCCCGCCGTCGGCGCGCTGGTCGGCCTGGTCTTCCTCGGCGAGATGCTACGGTGGCGCGAATGGCTGGCTGTCGGCTGCGTCATCGCCGCCTGCGTCGGCGCCACCCGCTTCCACCGCGCCCCGCCGCCCGAGGCGTGACCGCGCCGGACGCCCGGCGGCGGCCCGGATCCAGGCCGCGGTGAGGCGCTCGTACGATGAATGGCGTGCGATCCGACAGCCTGCCCACACGTCTCCTCAACGCCGTCTGGCGCCCGTCGTCGGCGTCCGTGCGCGACCTCGCGCTGGCCAGCGTGGCGGGCAACACCCTGATCATGGTGACCGGCACCGCCGTGCGGGTCAGCGGCTCGGGCCTGGGCTGCCCGACGTGGCCCCGGTGCACCGGCGACAGCCTGGTCCCGATGCACAACCCGCAGCACCCGGCCGTCAACATGGCGATCGAGTTCGGCAACCGGATGCTGACCTTCATGGTGCTGGCCCTCGGCGCGGCCGTGTTCGTCGCCGCCCTGCGGCTGCGGCCCCGCCGCAGGGACCTCGTGCGGCTGGCCGCGATCCAGCCGCTCAGCGTCGTGGCCCAGGCGATCGCCGGCGGCATCGTCGTGCTCACCGACCTGAACCCGGCCGCGGTGACCGTGCACTTCCTGCTGTCGCCGGCGCTGCTGGCGGCGGCGGTGGCCCTGTGGGTGCGGGCCGGCGAGGGCGACGCGCCCGCCCGGCCGCTGGTCCGCGCCGAGCTCGCCTGGCTCGGCCGCGCGCTCACCGCCGTGGTGTTCCTGCTTCTGGCCGTGGGCACGGTCGTGACCGGAACGGGGCCGCACGCCGGCGACGCCAGTGCGCCGCGGTACCCCTTCCGGATCGACCAGGTCGCGCAGTTGCACGTCGACTTCGTCTGGGCCACGGTCGGCCTGACGTTCGCCCTCATGCTCGGCCTGCGCCTGACGAACGCGCCCCGGCACGTCCAGCGCCGCGCCGTGGAACTGCTGGCGATCGAGCTCGCGCAGGGTGTCATCGGCTACGTCCAGTACTTCACCGGCCTGCCCGGCGGCCTGGTGGTCGCGCACGTGCTCGGCTCCGCCCTGGTGTGGATCGCCACGATCCGCGTCGTGTTCGCCCTCCGCGACCGCGGACCCATCCCGGAGCCGGCGACGGCGACGATCTATGACGCGGCCGGCGACTCGGTGATCGGCCGTCAGCGGCCGGGCCCGGCGCCCGGGCCGGCGAGGTAGGCGCGCAGGCGGTCGAGCGGCCAGGTGTTGACGACGTCGTCCGCAGTGAGCCAGCCGCGCTGGGCGGTGCCGACGCCGTAGCGCAGGTTGGCGAAGTGGCGCGTGGAGTGCGCGTCGCTGTCGACGGCGAACTTCACGCCGTACCGGCGCGCGCGCCGGATCAGGTCGGCGGGCAGGTCGAGCCGGTCGGGAAACGAGTCGATCTCCACCACGGTGCGGGATCGGGCGCAGGCCGCGAACACGGCGTCCCAGTCGGCGTCGACCGGCGCGCGGCGGCCGATGAGGCGGGCGGTCGGGTGGCCCAGGACGTGCACGTGCGGGTTCTCGACCGCGCGCACGATGCGGCGGGTCATGGCCGCGCGGTCCTGCGTGAAGTGGGAATGCACGGAGGCGACGCAGACATCGAAGCCGGCGAGGAATTCCGCGGGCCAGTCGACCTCGCCGTCGGGGTCGATGTTCAGCTCGGCGCCGTGCAGCAGGGTCATGCCCGGATACCGCTCCTGCAGCGCGCGGACGGCCTCTCGCTGGGCCAGCATCTTCTCGTCGGTCATGCGCTGCATGAACAGGTTCGGCCCGTGGTCGGTGACGGCGTAGTACTCGTGGCCGAGCTCAGCCGCGGCGGCGACCATGCCCTCCAGCGGGGTGACGCCGTCGGTCAGGTCGGTGTGGCTGTGCAGGTCGCCGCGCAGGTCGCCGAGCTCGACGAGGTCGGGCAGCTCGCCGCGGAGCGCGGCCTCGATCTCGCCTTGGTCCTCGCGCAGCGGCGGCGGGATCCACGGCAGGCCGAGCCGCGCGTACACCTCCTCCTCGGTCGCCGACACGACCAGCTCGCCGGTCTCCACCGAGTGCAGGCCGTACTCCGACAGCTTCAGCCCGGCGCGGATGGCGATCTCACGGGTGCGGACGTTGTGCGCCTTGGAGCCGGTGAAGTATTGCAGCGCCGCGCCCCACGCCTCCGGCGGGACGACCCGCAGGTCGGCCTGCAGGCCGCCGCGGTCGGTGCGCACCGAGGTCTTCTTCTCGCCGCGGGCGATCACCTCGGTGACGAACGGCAGCCCCGCGAACGCGGCCATCAGCCCTCCCGGGTCGCCGGCGGTGGCGAGCACGTCGACGTCGCCGATCGTCTCGCGGCAGCGCCGCAGCGACCCGGCGTAGGTGCACCGGCCGGCGAGCGGCGACAGCGCGGCGACGATGTCGGCGGCCAGGTCGGCGGCCAGGTCGATGAGCACGCGGTCGCCCGCGTGCCGCATCAGCTCGATGCCGTGGAGGATGTTCTCCTCGGTCTTGGCGCCGAAGCCCTTCAGGCCGGCCAGCCGGCCGGCCTGGATCGCCTCCGCGAGCTGCTCGACCGAGGTGATGCCCAGCTCCTCGTACAGGACCATGGCCTTCTTCGGGCCCAGCGTGGGGATCCCGGTGAGCGCCCGCACGCCCGCGGGGATCTGCGCGCGCAGCGCCCCGAGCTGCCGGATCGTGCCGGTCTCCTGGTAGTCGAGGATCTTCTTGGCGATGGCCTCGCCGACGTTGGGGATCTTCCGCAGGCCCTTGAGGTCGAGGGTGGACACGTCGCCGGGGTACCCGCCGATGGAGCGCGCGGCCTTCTCGTACGCGCGCACCTTGTAGCCCGGCTCGCCGGTGATCGACAGGAGGTCGGCGTACTCCTGGAACAGAGCCGCGACCTCGTCGTTGGGCCGCCCCATGACATCGATCCTAGGGTCCGCCCCTGACCGGACTCCCGTGACGGGACGGCGGGCTCATCTCCCGATGGCACCGTCAGGCACCCACCGCACGGTCGTGCCGGCGAGCAGCCCCGACCGGTCCCTCCGCCCCCGCCGTCCCTCCCGCTCGGCCGGCCTTCGCCTTGCCACGCCGCCGCCGCCCGCACGATCGACGGTGTCGGCGGACAGTAGGGAATTCCCGTATGGATCAGGAGAGGGTGACCGACGGTGGTCACCGCTCGCCGTTCAGGGGGCGTAGCTCATCACGTGGTCGTGCACGATGCGGCCGACGGCAGGGTCGCGGCGGCGGAACGCCTCGGCGATCTCGGTGTGCTCGGCCGCCTTGGCACACAGCTCGGTGCCGCGGCGGCGCAGCGACAGTGTGGTCCACACCTCGATGCCGAGCGACTCCCACACCGAGCGGAGCAGGCGGTTGCCCGACGCCTCGACGATCTCGCGGTGGAAGGCGATGCTGTGCCGCATCGCCTCGTTCAGGTCGGCCGCGGCGGCCAGGCGCGCGATGTGCACTTCCAGCGTGCCGACCTCGCCGGCCAGGCGGTGCACGGCCAGGTCGGCCGCGGTCTCCTCCAGGCCGGCGCGGACGGGGAACACCTCGGCGAGGTCCTCGTCGGTGAAGTCGCGCACGCGGGCACCGCGGTTGGGCAGGGTCTCGATCAGCCGCAGTGCCTCCAGGTGGCGCAGCGCCTCACGGACGGGCGCCTGGCTGACGCTGAGCTCGACGGCGACGCGGCGCTCGACGATGCGCTCGCCGGGCTGCCAGCGGCCGGAGGTGATGCCGTCGATGAGGAACTGACGGATCTGGTCGCCGAGACCCGTGCGCACCAGAGCGGGTGAGGCGTTCATGTTACTCAATGGTAATCGCTGCCATCGGTATGGATCCCGGTTTTGACTGATCTATGATCGATCATAGATCGCCTCCTGGTCCAGGGGCGCGCGACCTGGAGATCCCAACGCACGCGCCCGAGTATGAAGGGAACCTCCTGATGGGCGACGACACCAAGACGAGGGCCCCCGCGCGCCGGGCCCGGCCCCGGAAGACGCGTCCGGAACCCGAGACACTCATCGCCTACTACCGGCAGATGCTGCTGATCCGGCGGTTCGAGGAACGCGCGGCACGGGCGTACACCGAGGCCAAGATCGGCGGTTACTGCCACCTGAACCTCGGCGAAGAGGCGACGGTGACCGGCCTGATGGCGGCTCTGGAGCCGCGCGACTACCTTTACACGAACTACCGCGAGCACGGTTACGCGCTGGCCCGCGGGATCGAGCCCCGCCGCGTCATGGCCGAGCTGTACGGCCGCAGCACCGGCGTGTCGAAGGGCTGGGGCGGCTCGATGCACATGTTCGACGCCGGGTCCCGGCTGCTGGGCGGCTACGGCATCGTCGGCGGGCAGCTCCCGCTGGCCACCGGCGCGGCATTGGCCGTCTCCTACAAGGGCGGCGACGAGATCGTCATGTGCCACATGGGCGACGGCACCACCAACATCGGCGCCTTCCACGAGTCGCTGAACATGGCCGCGCTGTGGGACCTGCCGATCGTGTACGTCGTGGTCAACAACGGCCTGGGCATGGGCACCACCGTCGAGCACTCCTCCGCCGAACCGGAGCTGTGGCGCCGCGCCGCCGCCTACCGCATGGAGGGCGCGCGCGTCGACGGCACCGACGTGGTGGCCGTCCACGACGCCGCCCGCGCGGCGATCGAGCGCGCGCGCACCGAGAGCAAGCCGTTCCTGCTGGAGACCACCAGCCCGCGGCTGCGCGGCCACTCGGTCGTCGATCCGGCGCGCTACCGCACGGCCGAGGAGAAGGAGGCGCTCAAGGCCGCCGACCCGCTCGCGAGGTTCGCGCTGGAACTGGAGGAGGCCGGCGTGCTCGACGCCGAGACCCGCGAAAAGCTCGACGCCGAGGTGAAGGCCGAGGTCGACGACGCCGCCGCGTTCGCCGACCAGAGCCCCTTCCCCGACCCGTCCACCTTGTTCGACTACACCTACGCGACGCCGGTGCCGGGAGAGTCCCGCCGCCTGCCGGCCGACCCGGTCTTCTGAGGACGTGTGCTGATGGCGACGATGACGTACCGCCAGGCCCTCCGGGACACGCTCCGCGCGGAGATGCTGCGCGATGAGAACGTCTTCCTGATGGGCGAGGAGATCGGCGTCTTCGAGGGCTCCTACAAGATCACCGAAGGCTTGCTGAAGGAGTTCGGGCCACGCCGGGTGCGCGACACCCCGATCGCCGAGGAGGGCTTCGTCGGCGCCGCGATCGGCGCCGCCATGCTGGGCCTGCGCCCGGTCGTGGAGATCATGACGATCAACTTCTCGCTGCTGGCGCTGGATCAGATCGTCAACCATGCCGCGAAGATCTACGGGATGTTCGGCGGGCAGTGCAGCGTGCCGATGGTGATCCGCACGCCGGGCGGCGGCGGCCAGCAGCTCGGCGCCACGCACTCGCAGAACGTCGAGCTGTTCTACTCCTTCATCCCCGGCCTGAAGGTGGTCGCGCCGAGCACGCCGGCCGAGGCGTCGGCGATGCTGCGGGCCGCGATCCGCGACGACGACCCGGTGCTGTTCCTGGAGAACCTCGCGCTGTACAACACCCGCGGCGAGGTGCCCGACGACCTGGAGCCGGCCGAGATCGGCCGCGCGGCGGTCGTCCGGCCGGGCACCGATATCACGATCGCCGCCTACTCGCGCATGGCGCACGTCGCCGTCGAGGTGGCCGAGAAGCTGGCCGCCGACGGGGTGTCCGCCGAGGTGATCGACCTGCGCAGCCTGCGCCCGCTCGACCGCGCGACGGTCGTCGAGTCCGTACGCCGCACCGGGTGCGCGGTGGTCGCCGAGGACGACTGGCTCACGTACGGGGTCGGCGCCGAGATCGCCGCGACCATCCAGGAGGGCGCCTTCGACTGGCTCGACGCGCCCGTGCGCCGGGTGGCCATGGCCGAGGTGCCCCTCCCCTACTCCAAGCCGCTCGAGCTGGCCGCGCTGCCCTCGGCCGACTCCCTCGCCACCGCCGTACGCGACACCCTGCGCGCGACCGGCCGTTAAGGAAGATCCATGTCCGAGATCCTCATGCCCCGTCTGTCCGACACGATGGAGGAAGGCGTCATCAGCGCGTGGCACAAGAAGCCGGGCGACAAGGTGAGCGCCGGTGACCCCCTCGTCGACATCGAGACCGACAAGGCGCTGATGGAGTACGAGGCGTACGAGGACGGCGTGCTCGGCGAGATCCTCGTCGCCGAGGGCGAGAGCGCGCGGATCGGCACCCCGATCGCCCGCCTCGCCGCCGAGGGCGCCTCTGCGCCCGCCGCCGCGGCCCCGGCGGGCGGTGCCGGCGCCACGCCCGCGGCCCCCGCCTCCGACGTCCCGCCCGCGCCGCCGGCCGCCCGGGCGAACGGCGGCCGGTCCCGTCCGCCGTCCTCGCCGCTGGCCCGCCGGCTGGCCCGCGAGCACGGCATCGACCTGTCGACGCTGCGCGGTTCGGGCCCCGCCGGGCGGATCGTGCGGGCGGACGTCGAGGCGGCGGTACGCGCGGGCGGCGCCGCGCCGCAGGCGCCCGCCCCGCCGGCCGTGCCGCAGGCGCAGCCCGGACGCCCGTCCGCCGCGCCGGCCGCTTCCGCGCCGGCGGCGGCCGTGGACGAGCCGGACGTCGAGCGGGTGCCGCTGAGCCGCTTCCGCAGGGTCACCGCCCGCCGGCTGACCGAGAGCATGCGAAACGCGCCGCACTTCTATCTGACGCGGGACGTCGACGTCGGAGCGCTCCTGGCCTTCCGCAAGACGCTGAACGCCGCGCTCGCGCCGGACAAGGTGAGCGTCAACGACCTCATTGTCAAGGCGTGCGCGACCGCCCTGCGCGCCAACCCGGTGCTCAACGTGTCGTTCACCGACGACGCACTGCTGGTGCACAGGCGGGTCAACGTCGGCGTGGCGGTGGCCATCGACGATGGCCTGGTCGTGCCGGTCATCCGCGACGCCGACCGCAAGACGGTCTCCCAGATCGGCGCGGAGACCCGCGAGCTGGCCGTGCGGGCGCGGCAGCAGCGCCTCAGCCCGCAGGACATGTCCGGCGGCACCTTCACGGTCAGCAACCTGGGCATGTTCGGCATCGACTCGTTCACGGCGGTCATCAACCCGCCGGAGGCGGCGATCCTGGCGGTCGGCGCCACCCGGAAGGACGTCGTGGCGGACGACGAGGGCGGGTTCACCGCCCGCGACCGGCTGACGCTGACGCTGTCGATCGACCACCGCGCCTGCGACGGCGCGACCGGGGCGAAGTTCCTCGGGCAGCTCGTCGAGCTTCTGGAGAACCCGCTGCGCATCATCGCCTGAGCGCACGCGAAACGGGGCGCCCTTCCGGCGGAAGGGCGCCCCGCCATCGTTCATCGGCCGGTGATGAGCGGCCGGCGATGGCGCGGATCAGACCGCGGCGACCTCTTCGGCCTGCTCGATCTCGATCTCGTCGTGCGGCAGCTCCGCGGTGATCTGCTCGACCCGCTCGCCGGGCAGGCGCACCTTGACGGCGAGCGTGTAGATCACGGCGCTCCAGACGAGGTTCACGAGGAAACCGACCCACAGGCCCGAGAACACGCCCCGGCCGCCGTCGTAGTCGCCCAGGTAGCTGATCAGCGCCATGCCGCCCAGCCACGGGATGACCCACGCGCCGGCCCGCCACTCCATGCTGAACCGGAGCTGGCCGGTCAGCGCGAAGATGCCCATGAGCACGTAGCCGACGCCGATGATCGCGAAGAACTTCCAGTTCGTGTTCCAGCCGGCCCAGTAGATGATCATGTTGGCCGAGTAGAACGCGAGGAACGGGATGGTGTCGCCGCCCCACAGCCGGAACGGGCGGGCGCGGTCGGGCAGCGAACGTCGCAGCGCGGCGTGCGCGAGCGGCCCGGCGCCGAACGACATGACGGTCGCCGACGTGACCAGCCCGACGAGCTGCTGCCAGCTCGGGAACGGCATCAGCATGATCACGGACACGATGAACGTGGTGATCGTCGACACCCACGGGATGCCGGAGCGGCTCAGCTTGGCGATCCCGCCGGGGGCATTGCCGTTGCGCGCCATCGCGTAGCCGAGCCGGGAGGTGACGGCGGCGTACACGAGGCCGGTGTCACCCGGGGAGATGACGGCGTCGATGTAGAGGATCGTCGCCAGCCAGCCGAGACCGATCGCGGTGGCGATCGCGGCCAGTGGGCCGAAGTCGCCGGTGAACGACAGGTGGGACCAGCCGTGCGCCAGGTCGCCGCCGGACAGCGCACCGATGAAGGCGACCTGCAGCAGCACATAGATGATCATGCACAGCACAACCGAGCCGATCACCCCGAACGGGACGTTCCGGTGCGGGTTGTCGCTCTCGCCGGCCAGCTCGATCGCCTGCCGGAAGCCCAGGTACGAGAAGGTGATGCCCGAGGTGGCGATGGCGGTGAACATCGCCTGGCCGCCCGCCGGGGCGAACCCGTGGCCGGTGAAGTTGACGGCGTGGAACGACGTCACCAGGAACAGCGCGATCACCAGGATGATGACGACGAGCTTCCACCAGACCAGCGCGGTGTTGATCCGGGCGAAGAACCGGACGCCCACCGAGTTGATCGCGCAGAAGATCGCCAGCAGGATGATCGCCACGATGATGCCGGTCGGCGTCAGCGTGTGCACGGTCGAGCCGCCGACCTCGTGCTTGTCCGTGAAGTGGTACCACTTGGTGGCGTACTGCAGCACGCCGGTCGTCTCGATCGAGGGGACGACCGCGGCGGCGATCCAGGTGATCCAGCCCATCGAGTAGCTGGCGAAGCCGCCGAAGGCGTACATCGGGAAGCGGATGACGCCGCCGGTCACCGGGAACATCGTGCCGAGCTCGGAGAACGACAGCCCGATCAGGGTGATCATGACGCCGGCGATGGCCCAGGAGAAGATCGCCGCCGGCCCGGCGATCATGCTGGCGTTCATGGCTCCGAACAGCCATCCGGAGCCGATGATCGATCCGACGCCGGTGAACAGCAGGCCGATCCGGCCGATATCCCGGCGTAGGTATCTTCCTTCGTCTCCAGCGCCTTGTGGGCGGTTGGTGTGGGTCTCAGCCCTCATAGTCACCTCGGGGTCATCTCGTGACATGGCACCCCACGGCCGCGACGTCGGGCTGGGGGCGCCCGGACACAGTCCACAAATGCGACGGCACGTTACCGCGTACGGACCGGTACCTAAAAGTCGACCGTTGCCCTATGCGCATTTCCGTCGGATTCCACTCGGCCACGAAGCGTGAGCGACCGCCGGTTCGCGCGGCCACGGCCGCCTCGTCCGAAGGCGGGTCCCGCCGGTCCGGGCGCGGCCGTTCGCCCGGGTCAGCGCGGGCCGTGCGGGCCGTGCGGGCCGAATGGTCCCTGCGGTGCCGGCGGATCCGAAGGTCCTGGCGGGGTCGGGGGTCCTGGCGGGGGTCCTGGCGGGCGTCGCGGTCCGGAGGAGCCGGGCGGGCCCGGGGGGCCCGGCGGGTGGAAGAACGGCCCGGTGGCCGGGCCGTGCGGCGCGAACGGGCCGGGCGGCGGCGGCCCGTACGACGGGCCGGCGTGCAGGAAGCCCGACTGGCCGTGCCCGGCCCACGGCGGCAGCAGCGGGCGCGGTTGCCGGCCCTGGAACGCCTGCCGGGCCAGGTGCATCAGGTTCAGCAGGTCCTGCCGGCGCCGGTAGAACCAGGGCGGCTCGGCCACGCCCCGCTCGGCCCGCTGGTGCAGCAGCGCCAGCTCCGTGGCGGCGAGCTGGTAGTCGGCCATGGCCTGCCCGGCCCCGGCGCCGCCGGCCATGCGCGCCCACTGGCGGGCGCGGCGGCGCAGCTTGAGGTTGCCGAGCATGTGCACGTCCTGCGGCGTGACCAGCCCGGTGCCGGCGTACATCGGCAGGAACCGCTGGATCAGCCGGACGGTCTGGCGGCGCTCCAGCCGGACGATGACGATCAGGCCGACGAAGATGCAGAAGTCGATGCCGTAGGCGATCGTGAGGCCCTTGAGCCCGAACGCCGTCGAGAAGTTCCAGGCGCCGTGCAGCAGCATCGCGCCGCACAGCCCCGCGACCGGTGCCGCGACCCGGGCGGCGCCCCGGTGCAGCGCGGCGTAGGCGACGCCCAGGCCGGTCATGGACGTGAACAGCGGGTGCCCGAACGGGGAGATCACCCCCCGCATGATGAACACGGCCTCGATGTTGTGCTGGTGGACGGCGCGGATGTAGTAGCCGATGTTCTCCATCATCGCGAAGCCGAGCGCGACCATGGCGGCGTAGATGATGCCGTCGGTGAGGTTGTCCAGCTCGTTGCGCCGGAACCACAGGAAGCCGAACAGCACCGAGCCTTTGAGCGACTCCTCCACCAGCGGCGCGCCGACCGACGCGGTGACCAGTTCGCCGCGCTGCCCGAAGACCGGTTTCGTGAGCAGCTCGTAGCCGAGGGTGTTCAGGATCAGCGCGCCGAGGACGGCGATGCCCGCACCCCACATGAAGGCGAACACCAGCGCCCGCCAGGGCTCCGGCTCGAGCCGGTCCAGCGCGAGCACCAAGGCGACCAGGAGCGGCACCGGCAGGATCGCCAGGACGAGCCCCACGAGGAACGAGGCGCCATTGAGCGCGTCCAGCCCCAGTACGGCCATCGCGCACAGCGACGAGATGATCAGGCCGCTGATCAGTCCCACCGACGCCCGGCCCGGCATGCGACCCTCGAGGACCGCCTTGGGATCAAAGCCCGCCATGGCGGGAGGTTAACTCTCAGTGGAGCAGCGGGTCGATCGCCACGGCGAGGAAGAGCAGCGCGAGGTAGGTGTTGGAGAGGTGGAAGTAGCGCATCGGCTTGAGCAGCGCGCCGGTGGTGCCGGCGCGGACCCGGCCGAGAAGGCGGTAGGCCTCGACGAGGCAGACCGCCCCGAGCGCGGCCGCCGCGATCGGATAGAAGATCGTCGTGTGCGCGACCGGCCACAGCGCCAGCGAGCACGCCACCGTGACCCACGTGTAGGCGACCACCTCGCGGGCGACGCGCCGGTCGCCGACCACGACCGGCAGCATCGGCACCCCGGCGGCCGCGTAGTCGTCGCGGTACCGCATGGCCAGCGTCCACGTGTGCGGCGGGGTCCAGAAGAACACCACGAGGAACAGCACCACGGGCGGCCACGCCAGGTCGCCGCGCAACGCCGACCAGCCGATGAGGACCGGCATGCACCCGGCGATGCCGCCCCACACGATGTTCTGCTTCGTGCGGCGCTTGAGCAGCAGCGTGTACACGAAGACGTAGAAGGAGATCGCGAACACCGACAGGCCGGCCGCGACCCAGTTGACGGCCAGCCCGAGGAAGACGGTCGACAGCACCGCGAGGGTGATCCCGAAGACCAGGGTCTCCCGCGGCGACACCTGCACCATCGGCAGGGGCCGGCGGCGGGTGCGGCGCATCTTGGCGTCGATGTCCCGGTCGAAGTAGCAGTTGAGAGTGTTCGCGCTGCCGGCCGACAGCATGCCGCCGACCAGCGTGGCGACCACCGGCCACAGCGGCGGCAGTCCGCGTGCGGCGAGGAACATCACCGGCAGCGTCGTGATGAGCAGCAGCTCGATGATCCGCGGCTTGGTGAGCGCGACATAGGCCTGCACGAGCGCGCCGAACGGACGCCGCCCCGGGCCCGTCGGCGCGGGCGTCCGCGCGTGACGGCTGACGACGACCGTCACGAGACGTTCACCGGCACGCACTCGACGTCAAGGGGCACTGTCACTGATCCTCGGATTCCTCGCCACCACCCAGCTCTGACCGGCTCCGACACGCTGGTGCGGGCCGCGCAATCACTGTAGTGCCGGTATCGCGCACCCCGATCACCGGGGTCGCCGAGGCGGCGGGCGCGCTTCGCCGCGGGGAAATGCGCTCCGAAGGCTACACGTTGTGGATAAGGGACACACCCCCGGACGGCGAACGACGTGAACGGCTAGGCTCGCTGACCGGGCCCTGCGGTGGCCTGGTCACGGGCTCTTTTACGGGGCGGGTCGCGGGGACATGAGGTGTAGTCGAGAGGAGCCTGGAGCGTCTCGTGAGTACGCATTCCGACGAATTCCAATGGACGGAGCTCGACCGGCGCGCCGTCGACACGATCCGTGTGCTGGCGATGGACGCCGTGGAGGAGGCGGGCTCGGGCCATCCGGGCACCGCGATGAGCCTCGCCCCGGCCGCCTACCTGTTGTTCCAGCGGGTGCTGCGGCACGATCCCACCGACCCCGGCTGGACCGGCCGCGACCGCTTCGTGCTGTCCGCCGGACACTCCAGCCTGACCCTGTACATCCAGCTCTTCCTGTCCGGATACGGCCTGAGCCTTGGTGATCTGAAGGGCCTGCGCAAGTGGGGCAGCCTGACGCCCGGGCACCCCGAGCACGGCCACACGGCCGGCGTCGAGACGACGACCGGGCCGCTCGGGCAGGGCATCGGCAACGCGGTCGGCATGGCGATGGCGGCGCGGCGCGAGCGGGGCCTGTTCGATCCCGACGCCGCGCCGGGCGCGAGCCCGTTCGACCATTACATTTACTCGATCGTCTCCGACGGCGACATCGAGGAGGGCATCAGCCACGAGGTGAGCTCCCTGGCGGGCCACCAGAAGCTGGGCAACCTGATCGTCATCTGGGACGACAACCACATCTCGATCGAAGACGACACCAAGATCGCCAAGTCGGAGGACGTCGCCGCGCGCTATGAGGCGTATGGCTGGCACGTCCAGCGAGTCGACTGGACCTCCGGCGACGGCGGCTACCACGAGGACCCCGAGGCGCTGTACCGCGCGCTGCTGGCAGCCCGCGCCGAGACCGACCGCCCGTCGTTCATCGCGCTGCGCACGATCATCGGCTGGCCGGCGCCCAACAAGCAGAACACCGGCAAGGCGCACGGCTCGGCCCTCGGCGCCGACGAGGTCGCCGCGACGAAGAAGATTCTCGGCTTCGACCCGGGCAAGACCTTCGAGGTGGCCGCCGAGGTCGCCGAGCACGCCCGGCAGGTCATCGAGCGGGGCCGCACGGCCCGCGCCGAGTGGGAGAAGTCCTACCAGGCGTGGCGGGCGAACAATCCCGAGCGCGTCGCGGAGTTCGACCGCATGCGGCAGCGCCGGCTGCCGGACGGCTGGACCTCCGCGCTGCCGGAGTTCGAGGCGGGCAAGGACATGGCCACCCGCGCCGCCTCCGGCGAGGTGCTCACCGCGATCGGCCCGGTGCTGCCCGAGCTGTGGGGCGGCTCGGCCGACCTCGCCGAGAGCAACAACACGACGATGAAGGGCGAGCCGTCCTTCATTCCCGACGAGTACCAGACCAAGGCGTTCCCCGGCGGTCCCTACGGACGCACGTTGCACTTCGGCATCCGTGAGCACGGCATGGGCGCCATCCTCAACGGCATCGCCCTGCACGGCGGCACCCGCCCGTACGGCGGCACGTTCCTCGTCTTCAGCGACTACATGCGCCCGTCGGTGCGCCTGGCGGCGCTGATGAAGCTGCCGGTCACGTACGTGTGGACGCACGACTCGATCGGCCTGGGCGAAGACGGTCCCACTCACCAGCCGGTCGAGCACCTGTGGGCGCTGCGGGCGATCCCGGGCCTGGACATCGTGCGGCCCGCCGACGCCAACGAGACGGCCGTCGCCTGGCGCACCGTGCTGGAGCACACCGACCGGCCCGCCGGCCTGGCGCTGACCCGCCAGAAGGTGCCGACCTTCGACCGCTCGCGGTTCGCCTCCGCCGAGGGGGTCGCCAAGGGCGGCTACGTCCTGGCCGACGCCTCCGACGGGCGGCCGCAGGTGATCCTCATCGCCACCGGCAGCGAGGTGCAGATCGCCGTCCAGGCCCGCGAGATCCTCGAGTCGGAGGGCACGCCGACGCGCGTCGTGTCGATGCCGTGCGTCGAGTGGTTCGAGGAGCAGGACGAGGCCTACAAGCAGCAGGTGCTGCCCCCGTCGGTGAAGGCGCGGGTGTCCGTCGAGGCGGGGGTCGCCCTGGGCTGGTACCGCTACGTCGGCGAGGCCGGCGAGTGCGTGAGCCTGGAGCACTTCGGCGCCTCCGCCGACTACAAGACGCTGTTCCAGCAATTCGGGTTCACCCCCGACCGGGTCGTGGCCGCGGCGCGGTCCAGCCTCACGAAGGCGGGCGTGACCGGCCGGGGTTCGACGACCGGGAACTAGGAGAGACGAGATGAGCGAGATTCTGAAGGAGCTGTCGGCCGAGGGCGTTTCCGTCTGGCTCGACGACATCAGCCGCGAGCGCCTCCGCAACGGCAACCTCGAGACGCTGGTCCGCGAGAAGAACGTCGTCGGCGTGACCTCAAACCCGACGATCTTCTCGAAGGCGCTCTCGAAGGGCTCGGCCTACGACGAGCAGGTACGCGAGCTGGCCGTGCGGGGCGTCAGCGTCGAGGAGGCCTCCCGGGCGATCACGACGTACGACATCCGCTGGGCCGCCGACGTGCTGCGGCCGGTCGCCGACCGCACCGAGGGCCTCGACGGCCGGGTGTCGATCGAGGTCGACCCGCGGCTGGCGCACGAGACCGAGAAGACCGTCGCCGAGGCCAAGGCGCTGTGGTGGATGGTCGACCGCCCCAACGTGTACATCAAGATCCCGGCCACGCGCGCGGGGCTGCCGGCGATCAGTGAGACACTGGCGCAGGGCATCAGCGTCAACGTCACGCTGATCTTTTCGCTGAAGCGGTACGGCCAGGTCATCGACGCGTTCTTCGAAGGCCTGGAGAAGGCCCGCGCGAACGGCCACGACCTGTCGAAGATCGCCTCCGTGGCGTCCTTCTTCGTCAGCCGCGTCGACACCGAGATCGACAAGCGTCTCGAGAAGCTCGGCCGGTCCGACCTGCGCGGCAAGGCCGGCGTCGCCAACGCCCGGCTGGCCTACGCGCTGTACGAGGAGGAGTTCGGCACCGACCGCTGGAAGGCGCTCAAGAACGCCGGCGCCCGGCCGCAGCGCCCGCTGTGGGCCTCCACCGGCGTGAAGAACCCCGACTACCCCGACACCATGTACGTCGACGAGCTGGTCGCGCCGGGCACGGTCAACACGATGCCGGAGGCCACCATCGACGCCACCGCCGACCACGGCCACATCGCCGGCGACACCGTCCGGCCGAACTACGAGGACGCCCGCGCGCACATGGCCGCC
>JBEHYF010000058.1:0-32368 GCA_048498315.1 Actinomycetota bacterium | reverse complement strand
GCGGGCCACTTCCGGCATGTGCCGGAGGACCCGGCCGACGACCAGACCAGGGTGATCACCTGCCCGACCGCGGCGTCCCAACTCTATCGGTTGATCATGACCACGCCAAAACGGCGCCACCGCCGTCCCGGCCGGACCGGCCGGTCGCCCTCGCCGGCCGTTCCGGCGACGGCTCCCGCCGCTTGGCGTCCGTTCCGTGCGCGCTGCCCGGGAAGACAAGCCCGGCTCGCAGGGCGGCCACGCGGCCTTCACCGGTGCCAACCGTGGCGGGGCGACCCGACTCATGTCCTCCCGCGTTTCCCGCCATCCCGGAGGCCATGTGCGCGGGGCGTGGCTGGCCAACCGCGCGTTGCCGAACACCGGTCCGCGCCATGTGCCGGGGGCTCGAAGGTGATTCCGTCGGCGAACTCCGACCGTTCGAAACCGGCGTGACCGCCGAAGTGGACGTTCTCGAATGATGCGGTCCCCCGGGCGCCCGGCGGAAGAACGCCATGTCCGCGCACGCGAACCCACCGGGTGCGGTCCAGGAACGAGCGCGGACCGGGTGCCCGTACGATCGCCGGTTCAGCTGATGACGGTCGGCTGATGAGTCGATGGGTTCAGCGGGATTCGCCGAACGTTCGACTGCGCGTCCTTTCGCGGCAAACCGCGATCTCTACCTTCCTCTTGCCGGCGATCAAGCTGAGGGAGACCGACATGGGCAGGAGCCTCGCGGTCCGGGCTCGCGGTATCAGGAAGTCCTTCGGTGAAGTGGTCGCACTCGACGGGATCGACCTCGACGTGGCGAGCGGGCAGGTCCACGGCCTGGTCGGCCCGAACGGCGCGGGCAAGACGACGCTCCTCGGCCTGCTGCTGGGCCTGGCGGTCGCGGACGGCGGCCGCCTGGAGATCCTCGGCGCACCGGTCGGACGGAGGCTCGCCGTCCCCGACGGCGTTGCGGGCTTCGTGGACGGGCCCGGGCTGTATCCGTCGCTCACCGCGCGGCAGAACCTCTCGGCCCTGGCCGCGCTGCGCGGGTACGACGCCGGTCGCACCGCCGGCGTCGACGACGCGCTGGAGCAGGTCGGGCTCACCGATGTCGCCGACGACCGCGTCCGGGGATTCTCGCTGGGCATGCGCCAGCGGCTCGGGCTGGCCGCCGCGCTTCTCACCAGACCGCGGCTGCTCGTGCTCGATGAGCCGGCCAACGGCCTGGACCCCGCCGGAAAGCATCACGTGCACCGCGTCATCACCGGGCTCGCCGCGGACGGGACCGCGGTCGTCCTGTCCAGCCACCGGATGGACGACCTCGCCACGCTGTGCTCCGAGGTCACCGTCCTCGCCACCGGACGGGTCGTCTTCTCCGGGCCGTTGAGCAAGCTCGCCGCCGAGAGCGGCGAGCTCGACTACCGGCTGCTCAGCTCCGACCCGGCTGCCGCCCGCGCGGTCGCGCTGGACACGCCGGGGCTCCGCGTCGTGCCCGGCCCCACCAGGCGGGCGGACGCCGGTGCGCTCGTGGTCCGCGGGCCGGTGCCGGCCATCGAGGACCTGGTGGTGCGGCTCGTACGGGCCGGCGTGGCGGTGCGCGAGCTGGCGCCCGTGGTGCCGCCGCTCGAAGCCGCGTTCCTGGCCCTGACCGGGACCGGGCCGACTGATGGAGGAGGACCTGCACTGACCGGCGCCGGACCGGCCGACAAGGAGGACCTGCCGTGACCGGGCGAAGCGAGGGAATCCGACGAGCACGGCGCCCTGGTCATGAGGCCGGCCGAAGAGGCCTCATGAATGGGCGAGGCGCAGGAACCGGCGGGCGCAGCACCCCCGTCGTGCCCGCGAGCCCAGGGTCTCCGCCGAAATCCACAGGCCGCGGAGCGTTCTCGTGGGGTGGGGCGGTGGAAGCCCCGTGACCACGACCGTGCTGCCGCCCCGGGTCGAAGCCCGGCCGGCGCCCGTGCCGCGCGCCTACCGGTTCGAGCTGGTCAAGCTGCTCTCCCAGTGGCGGATCCGCCTGCTGCTGCTCGCCTGCTGGATCGGTCCCGCGGCCTACGTGGCCGGGGTGAGCCTGCAGAGCGTGCTGCCCACCGACACGGTGTTCGGCCGTTGGATGCACGCGACCGGCTGGGCGGGGGCGCTGGTCGTGCTGGGCTTCTCGGGTACCTGGGCGCTCCCGCTGCTGACGGCGCTGGTCGCCGGCGACGTGTTCGCGGCCGAGGACCGGCTCGGCACCTGGCGCCACCTCCTCGTGGTGGTCCGCTCGCCGAGGCGGATCTTCGTGGCGAAGGGCCTCGCCGGGCTCACCGTGCTCCTGCTGCTGGTGGCCGGGCTGGCCGGGTCGGGCATCGCGGGCGGCCTGGCCGCGGCCGGTGACCGGCCGCTCGTCGGGCTGGACGGCCATCTCCTCGCCCCGGCGGACGCGGCCGGCGCGGTCCTGCTCGCATGGGCGTGCGTGCTGGCGCCGACGCTGGCGTTCGCCGCGGTCGGCCTCCTCGGCTCGGTCGCCCTGGGCCGCTCCCCGATGGGCCTGCTGATGCCCGCGCTGCTGGCCTTCGCGCTGCAGCTCACCCAGTTGCTCCCGCTGCCGGTGGCCGTACGGGTGGCCCTGCCCGGCCACGCCTTCATCGCCTGGCACGGGCTCTTCACCGCCCCGGCGCAGACCGGTCCCCTCTTCGTCGGTCTCGCGGTGAGCCTGGCGTGGGCGGTCGTCGCCACCGCGTCGGCGTACCACCTGTTCCTACGCCGTGACTTCACGGACCCGGCCTACGACGGGTCGGGCCGGCGCGTCCTCGTGGCAGGCGCGCTGCCGCTCGCCGGCCTGGTCGCGCTCGCCTTCGTCGTGGTCGCCGGCACGACCTCGGCCGGGGGCTCGGGGATCGATCAGGCCAAGGTGCAGGACTCGCTCGCCACGGCGTACGCCCACCTGTACCGGCTGCAGACGCGGGAGCTGCATCGCCCCGACGTCACCGAGGCGCAGCTGCGGGCCACCGCGTCCTGCGACAAGGGCGGCGCACTGGTCGCCGACCACGGGCCGGGCAACGACTGGCGGTGCGTCGTGTCCTGGCATCTCCCCGGCACGGCCGTCGTGGGCACCGCCATCTACCAGCTCGACGTCGCCGCGGACGGGCGGTACGTCGCCGATGGAGACGGGCCGAAGGAGGTGAACGGCTACTTCCAGGTACGCACCCCGACCGGGGACGCACCCAACCCCCTGTGGCAGTTCGACGGGAACGTCGATCTGCTCGCGAGTACACCGAAGGAATGATCCATGCAGGTTACCCGCCAGCGCGTCGCGAAGGCCCCGCTTGGGCTCTTCCGTCAGCGTACCGGCCGCCGGATCCGCCTGGTGGCGGCCGGTACCGCAGCTCTCGCCATCGCCAGCGGCGGTATCTCGTACGCCTCGACACGACAGTTCGGCACCGAGCACGTCGGCCAGATCACCGGCAAAGGCCAGGTCGTGTCCAGCGACCAGTACATCAAGCCGATCGGCCGGCGTCTCGTCATCAACAACGGCAAGATCATGTCGTCCACGGTCAGCCCGGACGGCACCCACGTCGCGGCCTCGGTCACCGACGGTGGGGTGGCGCTCGTCATCGTGGACTTGAAGAACTGGAGGGTGCAGCAGACCGTCGGCGCCTCCGCGTCGGCGAATCTGCGCATCAGCGGCAATGACGTGGGCCAGGAAGGCCCCACGTACTCGCCCGACGGTTCACAGCTGTGGCTGGGCCAGACCGACGGCTTCACCAGGTTCACCGTCAACCCGGACGGCACGCTCGCCAACCCGACGTTCATCAAGATCCCGGCGGACGGGCCCCGCCACGCGCTGGTGGCCGAGCCGGTGTTCTCACCCGACGGCAAGACCGCGTACGTCGCGGTCAACGGCCAGAACCGCGTGATCGCCATCGACACGGCGACCGGGGCGATCCAGCAGAGCTGGGCCGTGGGCAACGCCCCGCGTGGCATGGTCAAGGCCGGGAACAAGCTCTACGTCAGCAACGAGGGCGGGCGTCCGGCGAAGGCCGGCGACACCACGCTGAACTCCTACAACACCCAGGTGCCGGCCGACCCGAAGACCGGTGCCACCACCACCGGCACGGTCAGTGTCATCGACCTGGCGAACCCGGCCGCCGCCGTCAAGAGCATCGACGTCGGTCTGCACCCGACCGCCGTGTACGCCAAGAACGGTGCGGTGTTCGTCACCAACACCAACAGCAACAGCGTGTCGGTCATCGACACGTCCAAGGACAAGGTCGTCCAGACCATCGCCACCCAGCCGTGGCCGGAGGCCAAGGTGGGCTATGAGCCCGACGCGGTGACGCTCACCGACGACGGTCACCTGCTGGTGACGCTCGGCCGCGCCAACGCGGTCGCCGTCTACCGGTACACCAGGCCGCTGGAGCCGGTCAGCTACGTGGGCCTGCTCCCGACGGACTACTTCCCCGCCGAGATCACCACCGTCGGCAAGGACGTGCTGGTCTCCAACACCCGTGGTATCGACGCCCTCCGTCCCAACAATCCCGCCGGGCACGGTACCCATGACACGACGTCGAGCCTGCAGCAGTTCAGACTGCCGTTCGACGGCGTCATCAGGCGCTACACGGCCGAGGTCTTCCAGCAGAACGGCTGGACCCCGGGCTCGGTCCAGGTGGTCAAGGGCCACCGTGCGAGGCCGGTGCCGGTCCCGGCGAAGCTCGGCGACCCCTCGACGATCAAGTACGTCTTCCTGCTCGTCAAGGAGAACCGGACCTACGACCAGGTCTTCGGCGACATCCCGAAGGGCAACGGCGACCCGGCGCTGACGCAGTTCGGCGAGAACGTGACGCCGAACCAGCACGCCTTGGCCGAACAGTTCGGCCTGTACGACAACACCTACGACGTCGGCACCAACTCCGCCGAGGGACACAACTGGCTGATGCAGGCCGACGACCCGGAGTACACCGAATCCTCGGCCGGTGAGTACACGCGCAGCTACGACACCGAGAACGACGCTCTCGGCCACCAGAGCTCCGGCTTCCTGTGGACCGGTGCGCAGGCGGCCGGCAAGTCCGTCAAGGACTACGGCGAGTTCCAGTCCTTCGAGAGCAAGCCGTCCGGCGCGACCTGGCAGAACCTGTACTGTGACGCCAAGAACATGGACGCGACCGGGCAGCCCACCGCCTACCCGATACGAACGGGCTCGGCGATCCCGTCGCTCAACAAGGTGTCGGTGCCCGGCTTCCCGCTGTTCGACCTCGACGTCCCGGACATCTACAAGTACGAGATCTGGAAGCAGGACTTCGAGAAGAACGGGCCGGCGAACCTGAACATGTTCTGGTTCTCCAACGACCACACCGGTGGTCCGGCGAACGCGGCCGCCGAGGTCGCGGACAATGACCTCGCGGTCGGCAAGGTGGTCGACGAGATCTCGCACAGCAAGTACTGGAAGAACTCGGCGATCTTCGTTGTCGAGGACGACTCCCAGGCCGGCCTCGATCACGTCGACGGCCACCGCGCCCCGATCCAGATCATCAGCCCCTGGGCCCAGCACGGCACCGTCGACGACCGCTACTACTCGCAGATCATGATGATCCGCACCATCGAGCAGATCCTCGGGATCCACCCGATGAACCAGAAGGACAGCGCCGCCACCCCGATGGCCACGGCGTTCACCGACAAGCCCGACTACACGCCGTTCAACGCCGTGCCGAACCGCACGTCGCTGACGTTGGGCGTGTCACCCCTGCCGGCCTGCGGCGCCGACACCGTCGCGCCGCAGTACGCCAAGGTCCAGCCGTCCACCACGGTGCCGGCGGCCGAACGGCAGGTGGCGGCGCAGTGGCAGAAGTGGAAGTCGCAGCAGCACTTCACCGGGCCCCTCGCCAAGGCCGACTCCGCCGACCCCGAGCAGATGGACCACTTCACGTGGTACCAGACGCACGGGTGGTCGAAGCCCTACCCGGGCGAGACCAAGATCTACGCGCCGGACCAGGTGCCGGGTGCCTACATCCCGCCGTCCGACCACGACTGAGCATCATCCGCACGGCTGACGCGACGGCCCGCCGGGATTCGGCGGGCCGTCCGCGTGACAGCGGCCTGTTCCACTCCCCGGAGCCGGTCTCCCCGGCTTGCAGCGGCGTTCGGCGCGCCAGCCGCCGCCGAGCGTGCCGGAGTCCCGGCGGCGGTGCCGCTGCACAGCAGCCCCGCTGCGTCGCTGCCGCCCGGGGGCGCGGGAATCGCACTCGATGACGAACGGAAAACAAAAAAGGCGGGTCTGCGCGAGACTCCACCCAGGTCAGCGAATTGCTGGGGTACCAGGACTCGAACCTAGACTAACTGAACCAGAATCAGTCGTGCTGCCGATTACACCATACCCCACCGGCCTGCGGGCGTTCCGCCCGTCAGCGCCTCAGGAAGTTTAGCGGACGATCCCCCGTGCTCGCGAACGCGGGCGGCCTCCGGACGTGGTCATCTGCGTGCCGGGCCGCGACGCGGGGGGCCGATCATGCTGTTCGGCGCCGTGGGGCCGCGGATACGCTCCCGGATGTGGATCAATCGGGCGGGCTGGTGCGGGGGACCGCGACCTGGGTCCTGTACGCGGTGCTGAGCTGCCTCGGGTTCCTGCTCAACGGGATGGGGGCGGTGCTGGATCCACTGCGCAGGGATCTCGGCGTCGACCGTGCCCAGGTCGCCTTCTACCCCACCCTCTTCGCCGCCGGGCTGCTCCTCGTCGGCGTGGTCGGCGGGCCGCTGGTGGTGCTGATCGGACGGGCGATGGCGCTGCAGGCGTCGATCGGCGGCATGGTCGCCGGCGGCCTGCTGCTGGCGTGCCCGCAGCGAGCGCTGACGCTGGTCGGTGCGCTGCTGCTGGGTGTCGGCGGGGCACTGCTCATCCAGCTCGTCCCCGCGCTGCTGTCGGCGCTGCATCCGCAGGCGACGGCGGCCGCCGTCGGCGAGGCCAACGGGCTGGCCAGCGCGGCCTCGGTGCTCGCGCCGCTGGCGGTGGCGGGCGCGCTCGCCACCGGGCTGGGCTGGCGCACCGGCTATCTCCTGGCGCCGCTGGCGGCGCTGCTGATCGTCGGCGCGCTCGCGTGGCGGGTGCCGATGCCGGTCGCCCCGGCCGCTGGTGAGGAAACGCCTGCCGAGCGGTCCGGTGGGCGGCTGATCGGGCCGTGGCTGGAAGTGCTCTTCGCGGTGAGCGTGGAGTTCTGCATGGTGTTCTGGGCGGCGTCGGCGGTGGGCGACTGGCATCACGCCTCGGCGGGCCTGGCCCCTGCGGTCGCGGCGCTGTTCCTGGTCGGCATGGCCACCGGCCGTTCCCTCGCGGTGCCGGTGACGCGCCGGCTGCGCGCTCCCCGGACGCTGCTGCTGGCCTGCGTGGGGGTCGCCGCCGCCGGTTTCGCGCTGTTCTGGGCGGCTCCGACGCTGCCGCTGGCCGGTGCCGGGCTCGCCGTCGCCGGTCTCGGCGTCGCGCTGATGTACCCGACGACCGTGAGCCGTACGGTCGCGATGTGGCCGCACGCCCCGGACAAGGCGGCGGCACGGGCCGCGATGGCGTCCGGCGTGGCGATCGGCGGGGCGCCGTTCCTGCTCGCGCGGCTGTCCGACACGACCGGCCTGCGCACCGCCTACCTGATCGTCCCGGTGCTGCTGGCCGCTCTCGCGGTGCGGTCGGTGACGGCGCGCACATAGGCCTCGGGCGCGGGGCGGGTCTGAGGTCTCAGGCCCGCCCGGCTCCCGGCGTGGAGCTACTGCGCCGCCAGCCGGTCGAGGGCTGCGCGGATGCGGGCGAGGGCGCGGTCGCGGCCGATGACGTGCAGCGACTCGAACAGCGGCAGGCCGACCGTGCGGCCGGTGACGGCGACGCGGATCGGGGCCTGGGCCTTGCCGAGCTTCAGGCCGTGGCGGGCGCCGATCTCCTCGGCGCGCGCCTTCAGCTCTTCGGGCGTCCACTCCGCGGTCTGGTACGCCTCCAGGGTCTCGCGGAGGATGTCGGCGGCCGGCTCCTTCATGGCCTTGTTCCACGACGCCTCGTCGATCTCAGGCTCGTCGAGGAAGGCGAAGTCGACCACCGCCGTGATCTCCGACAGCACTGCGACGCGGGTCTGCGCGAGCGGGGCGAGCCTGGCGAAGACCTCCGGGTCGTACGCCTCGGCCGGCCACGGCGCGTGCGGCTCGCGCAGCCAGGGCGCGCAGCGCTCGACGAAGTCGTCGAGCTCCAGCCCCCGGATGTACTCGCCGTTGAACGCGCGGAGCTTCTTGACGTCGAAGAAGGCGGGCGACGGGTTGACGTCTTCGAGCCGGAACTCCTCTTCGATGACGCTCCAGGGCACGATCTCGCGGTTGCCCGACGGCGACCAGCCGAGCAGCATCAGGTAGTTGCGCATCGCCTCGGCGAGGTAGCCCTCGGCCTGGTAGTCCTCCAGCGCGACCTTGTCGCGGCGCTTGGACAGCTTCTGCCGCTTCTCGTTGACGACGACGGGCACATGCGCCCAGATCGGCGGCTGCGCGCCGAGCGCCTCCCACAGCAGTTGCTGCTTCGGCGTGTTGGACAGGTGCTCCTCGGCGCGGATCACGTGCGTGATGCCCTGCGTCATGTCGTCGACGACGTTGGCGAGCATGAACAGCACCGAGCCGTCACCGCGGGCGATCACGAAGTCTTCGATCGCGGCGTTCTCGAACGCCGGCTTGCCGCGGATGAGGTCGATGACGACGGTGGTGCCCTCGTCGGGCGTGCGGAACCGCAGCGCGCGCCCCGGCCCCGGCTCCAGGCCCCGGTCGCGGCAGTGACCGTCGTAGCCGCGGTGCGGGTCGCCGGTGCGGGCGATCACGTCGTCGCGGGTGCAGTCGCAGAAGTAGGCGCGGCCCTGCGCGCGCAGCCGCTCGATGGCCGCGCGGTGCGCGTCGGCGTTGGCGGACTGGAAGTAGGGGCCTTCGTACTGGTCTTCGCCGATGCCGAGCCAGGCCAGCGCGCGAATGATGCCTTCGGTCCACTCGGGCCGGTTGCGCGAGACGTCGGTGTCTTCGATGCGGAGGACGAGTGTGCCGCCGTGCTGGCGGGCGAAGACCCAGTTGTGCAGGGCCGAGCGCGCGCCGCCGACGTGGAACATGCCGGTCGGCGAGGGCGCGAACCGGACGCGTACGGTGCCGGAGGAGTGCCGCTGTGCGGAGACGTCAGTCACGGGACACCACCGTGTTGGTGAGCGTGCCGATGTTCTCGACGGTGACGGAGACCTCGTCGCCGACCTTCAGTGGCCCGACCCCTTCGGGGGTGCCGGTGAGGATGACGTCACCGGGCAGGAGCGTCATGACCTGGCTGACGTACTCGATCAGCGCGGGGATGCCGTGCAGGAGCTGCTTGGTGCGCGACGACTGGCGGGTCTCGCCGTTGACCGTCGTGGTGATGGCGAGGTCGGACGGGTCGAGGGACGTCTCGATCCACGGCCCGAGCGGGCAGAACGTGTCGAAGCCCTTCGCGCGGGTCCACTGGCCGTCGCGCTGCTGCAGGTCGCGGGCCGTGACGTCGTTGGCGCACGTGTAGCCGAGGATGACGTCGGCGGCACGGGCCGCCGGCACCTCGCGGCACAGGCGGCCGATGACGATCGCGAGCTCACCCTCGTAGTCGACCCGCTCGGACAGGCCCGGATAGGCGATCGTCTCCCGGTGCCCGATCACCGCGGTGGACGGCTTCATGAAGATGACCGGCTCGGCGGGCGGCTCGCCGCCCATCTCTCGGGCGTGTTCGGCGTAGTTCTTGCCGATCGCGACGACCTTGCTCGGCAGGATGGGCGCCGTGAGGCGCACGTCGGCCAGCGGCTGACGCTCGCCCGTGAGCTGGATCTCGCCGAACGGGTGGGCGGCGATGGTGGCGATGGTCTCGTCGTCCTCTACCACGCCGAACGACAGGTCGCCGTCTTTGGTGAACCTCGCGATACGCACGATACGAGGCTATCGACACCGGCGCCGTGGCGCTGCCCCAGGCCGGTGTTCTGTGGAGGGAGCCCAGGAGGGCCCGGTGTCCGGGCGCCCGCGGCGGCGAGAGAGCCGGCGGCCGCCGGTCAGACGTCGACGGGGCGATCGAGCGCGCGGCAGGCGGCGACCCGCTGCTGGCGTTCGAGTATCGCCATGATGGACCGGATGGCGTCCGGCCGCCGGACCCGGCTGGCATCGGCGAGCCAGTCGCTGGCCTCGGCGATCAGCAGGAGTTCGGCGTCCCGGTCGTACCGCAGCGAGCTGGGGCTGCGTCGCGTGGGAGACATGCGACCTCTCACTCGGCGATCACCGGGTGGCGGACCGCTGAGGCCGGCCTGTCCGGTTCGTCTCCCTGGCCGGTCCGGCCGGAGCCACGTAGAGTCATGGGGGTCTGGAACCTCCTTCGGCTTCAGGCGATGCGATGACGACGGCCTCCTGTTGCGAGCAGGGGGCCGTCGCCGTTTCGCGGCGATGGCCCGAGCCGTTCGCATTGAGAGTGTGACGCGGAATGATGTTCTTCCGCCACCGATTCTCCAACGGAGCGGAAAATTCCGCGCTGGCGCGCGGCCACTTCGTGATCTCTACGGCCTCCAATACGCCTCTGACGTGGCGCGATGCCACCAGCGGCAAGTTAGATTCCGAACGGTATT
Source organism: Actinomycetota bacterium (assembly GCA_048498315.1). Taxonomy (GTDB): domain Bacteria; phylum Actinomycetota; class Actinomycetes; order Streptosporangiales; family Streptosporangiaceae; genus Actinoallomurus. The sequence goes on along the minus strand of JBEHYF010000058.1, from coordinate 21,800 downwards.
ATCCGTACCCCGACCCGCCGTGTCGCACCCGTAGGCGGATTGCCGAGCAATATCGGAATGCGACATATCGAGATCCTAGCGAGGATTTTGGGAATCGCGTGCGTTTGCACGTGCGGCTGCACGTTCTTCGGGCGGCGCGCCGAAGGATGCACCCTCTTCCTGGCCGGCGGTGGGCCGCCGACCGGAGAGAATGCCGTCATGAGCGTCGTGAAGATCAACGTACTGACCGTGCCCGAGCCGATGCGCGAGGAGCTGGAGCGCCGCTTCGCCGGACGCGCCGGGCTGGTCGAGCAGGCCGACGGTTTCGAGGGCTTCGAGCTCCTGCGCCCGGTCGAGGGCACGGACCGCTACCTCGTCTACACGCGCTGGCGCAGCGAGGAGGACTTCCGGCGCTGGACCGAGAGCCGTTCCTTCCGCGAGGGGCACGCGCAGGCCGCCGCCGACGCCGGCCGCGGTCATGGGCACGGTCACGGGCATGGGCACGGCGGCCCGGCCGCCGAGGCGTCCGAGCTGTGGTCCTTCGAGGTGATCGAGCGGGCGGTGCCCGGGGAGTGACCCGACGGCCGCGCGTTCAGCCCGACGGCCGCGCGTTCGGCCCGACGGCCGCGCCGCCGGCGGGTCGGACGCGTCCGCCGGGTCGCGCCGACCGGGCCCGAGTGCGAAGCCGTGGCGGCTCTGGGGACCGGCGGGGCGGACCGGAGCGCCGACGGGAGCGGCGGGGCTGCCCCGGCGCGCCGACCGGGTCTGAGTGCGGAGCAGCCGTGGCGGCTCCGGGGATCGGCCGGCGAGCAGGCCGACCGTCCTGACGGCGGCCGGCAGCGGGCGGGCGGTCTCCTCGGCGGTGAGCCGGCGTACGGACGCGGTTCGGCTCGGGACGTGGTTCAGTTCGGGACGTGGCCTGCGCGCAGCAGGCAGTAGGTGACCGCCTCGACGAGGGCGTCCCACGAGGCGGCGATGACATTGTCCTCGACGCCGACCGTGCCCCACTCCCCCGCGGCGTCGCTCGACTCGATGAGGACCCGGGTACGGGCCTCGGTGCCGTGCGCGCCCTCCAGGATGCGGACCTTGTAGTCGATCAGTTCCAGGCCGGAAAGCTCCGGGTAGATCCGTTCGAGGGCCAGCCGGAGTGCGCGGTCCAGCGCGTTGACCGGGCCGTTGCCCTCGCCGGTGGCCACGATCCGCTCGCCCTTGGCGTACAGCTTGACCGTGGCCTCGCTGACCATGGTGCCGTCAGGGCGGCGTTCGACGATGGTCCGCCACGAGTCGACCTGGAAGTACCGCGTGCTTTCGCCGAGCTCCTCGCGCAGCAGAAGCTCGAACGAGGCGTCCGCCGCCTCGAACGTGTGGCCGGCCGACTCCAGCTCCTTGACCCGCTCGACGATCTGCCGGGCCTTGTCTCCGGTCAGCTCGTAGCCGAGCTCGCGGCCCTTCAGCTCCACCGACGCCCGGCCCGCCATGCTGGAGATCAGCATCCGCATGTCGTTGCCGACGAGCGCCGGGTCGACGTGCTGGTACAGCATGGGGTCGACCTTGACCGCCGAGGCGTGCAGCCCGGCCTTGTGCGCGAACGCCGACATTCCGACGTACGCCTGTTGCGAGCTGGGCGTGACGTTGGTGACCTCGGAGATGGCGTGCGCGATGCGCGTCATCTCCGATAGCCGGACGCCCAGGTCGTAGCCGCGCTTGAGCTGGAGGTCGCCCACGACGGTGAACAGGTTGGCGTTACCGCTGCGCTCGCCGTACCCGTTGGCGCAACCCTGCACGTGCGTGGCGCCCGCCCGTACCGCGGCGAGCGTGTTGGCCACCGCGCAGCCGCTGTCGTCGTGGCAGTGGATGCCGATGCGCGCTCCGGTGGCGGCGACCTCGGCCACGACCTCGGCCAGCTCGTCCGGCAGCATGCCGCCGTTGGTGTCGCACAGTGCGATCACGTCGGCGCCGGCCTCGGCCGCGGTGCGGACGACCTCGACGGCGTAGGCCGGGTTCGAGCGGTACCCGTCGAAGAAGTGCTCGGCGTCCAGGAAGACGCGTTGGCCCTCCGCACGAAGGTGGGAGACCGTGTCGCGGATCATCGCGAGGTTCTCCTCCAGCGTCGTGCGGAGGGCCAGCTCGACGTGCCGGTCGTGGCTCTTGGCCACGAGGGTGACCACCGGCGCGCCGGATTCGCGCAGCGCGGCCACCAGTGGGTCGTCGGCTGCCTTCGCGCCGGCCCGGCGGGTCGCGCCGAACGCGGCGAGCTGCGCGTTCTTGAGGTCGAGTTCGGTCCGGGCGCGCCGGAAGAACTCGGTGTCCTTGGGGTTGGCGCCCGGCCAGCCGCCTTCGATGAAGCCGACGCCGAACTCGTCGAGGCGGCGCGCGATGATCAGCTTGTCCGCCACGGTGAGGTTGAGGCCCTCCTGCTGGGCCCCGTCGCGCAACGTCGTGTCGTAGACGTGGAAGCCGTCATCACGCATGGGTTCACGTCCCCTTCGTGTGTGGAATGTGCGATCTCCGCCGGAAAACAAAACGACCCCTCACGGACGTGAGAGGTCTGCGCGCCGGCGGTGTCGTCTAGATGCCGGCGCGCCAGCCGATAATCACCAGGCCGAAGCGCACGGTATGAGTGTGCCACACCCGCGCACCCGCGGACACGCCCATCTCACCATCCGAGACACGACGCTTCCACCAGGAACGATTCCCGCCGATCCGGAAATTCCGCCACACACGGAACCGGTCCGCTACTTTGGGCGACGTCCGCGAAACTTTACGTTACACATGGCGGAAGAGCGAGATCGGGATGCCGCAGCCGACTACCGTCGGTCTCCGGTCGCCGCCCGGCCGTCGTTCAGGAGGACCCATGGACCAGCAACCACGACGGCCGGTGCGGGGACACGTCGTCTCGTGGGACGAGGAGCAGGGGTGGGGGGTGCTCGCGTCGCCGGACGTCCCCGGTGAGGTCTGGGCGCACTTCTCTGCCGTCCGTTCCCCCGACCCGGGCGCGTACCGAGCGCTGGCTCCGGGTGAGCCCGTGCTGTTCACCTGGGAGGAGGCCGAACAGGACGGCCACGCCTTCCGCGCGATCGAGGTGCGGAGGGCCTCCGGCGTCACCGGGTCCACCGTCTGGGGGCAGGAGCCGCCCGGCGACGACACGGGCTATCGGGCCGACCTCGACATCCGCTGGGACGACGAGCGGTAACGGCTCCGTCAGCAACGAAAGGGGATCCATGCGGAAGATCGGCTCACTGCTCGCCACATCGGTGACACTCGGTGTTCTCTCCGTGACCACGGGTTCGGCGGCCGCGGCGGCGCCCGGGGCGCCCGTCCACTACTTCACCTTCACCCGGGCCCACCAGAGCTTCTCCCACGACGACTCGGTGGGCGAGTTCCACGCCCAGGTCGCCGTCGTGCGGCCGTTCCCGGGGTACCCGATGCCGTGGGCGTTCACGATCGGCCCGAAGCTGCGCGCCATCGCGACCACCAGGGCGTCCTGCGTCGCCGGCGGGCTGAACGGGAGATATCACGACACGCACACCGTGCCGGTCGGGTACGTCTGGCACTCGACGGTGCGCCCGCACCGGACGAAGAAGGTCTACCAGCTCTGGGGACACTGCACGTTCGGCGTGCAGGTGGGCGGCAGGCCCGGAACGGCGCACGTGGGCTTCACGTTCAACTATGCGATCGATCCGTCGTCCGGCTTCCGTGCGGAGCCGCAGGCGGACGCCGAGAGCCTGCAGACGACCCTGCGGATCGACCGGCCGGCATGAGGACGCGGGCGGCATGAAGGGGCGGGCGCGCCTCCGTCCGGAGGCGCGCCCCCGCGCCCGCGGCGACCTCGTCAGCCGATCTTGTGGATCCAGCCGTACGGGTCGGGTCGCTCGCCGTACTGGATGCCCACCAGTTCCTCGCGCAGTCGCATGGTGACCGGGCCCGGCTCGCCGGAGCCGACCAGCCACTCGTCCTTGGCGCTCTTGACCCGGCCGACCGGAGTGATCACCGCGGCGGTGCCGCAGGCGAAGACCTCCGTGAGCTCGCCGGAGGCGTTTCCGTCGCGCCACTGGTCGGTGGAGATGCGGCCCTCCGAGGCGGGGACGCCGAGGTCGGGGGCGAGCCGCAGCAGCGAGTCGCGGGTGATGCCGGGGAGCAGCGTGCCGGTCAGGGCCGGCGTCATGATGCGGACGTCGGCGCCGGAGCCGTACACGAAGAACAGGTTCATGCCGCCCATCTCCTCGACCCAGCGGTGTTCGATCGCGTCGAGCCAGACGACCTGGTCGCACCCCTCCTGGACGGCCTGGGCCTGGGCGACGAACGCGGCGGCGTAGTTGCCGCCGCACTTGGCCGCGCCGGTGCCGCCGGGCGCGGCACGGGTGTAGTCCTCCGACAGCCAGACCGAGACCGGCTTGACCCCGCCGGTGAAGTATGCGGCCGAGGGCGAGGCGATGACGATGAACAGGTACGACGACGACGGGCTGTTGACGCCGAGGCCGCGCTGCGTCGCGATCATGAAGGGCCGCAGGTACAGGCTGTGGCCGGGCTGGGTGGGCACCCAGTCGCGGTCGGTGTCGACCAGCAGCTCCAGGGAGCGGACGAACGTCTCCTCGGGGATCGGCGGCATCGCCATCCGCGCGCAGGAGGTGTTGAACCGGGCCGCGTTCGCGTACGGGCGGAAGGTGACGATCGACCCGTCCGCCTGCCGGTAGGCCTTGAGGCCCTCGAACAGCTCCTGGGCGTAGTGGAAGACCGCGGTCGCGGGGTCGAGCGTGAGCGGGCCGTACCGCTCCAGGCGAGCGTCGTGCCAGCCGCGCTCGCGGTCCCACCGGATGGTGATCATGTGGTCGGTGAAGATCTGCCCGAAGCCGGGGTTCGCCAGGAGCCGTTCGCGCTCATCGGTCGGCGTCCGGTTGTCGGAGAGCCGGATATCGAAATGGGTGCTCATGTACAGGTCCTCTCGCGGCGCGGCCTCGTTGCCGCTCCTGTTCACATTGTGGCCTTTTGTCGGGTTGAAGTCTCCTTCGTCACGGCAGCGCGAAACGGGCGCGCCGTGGGGCGCGCCCGGAGGGTTCCTTGCGGAAGGCGCGCCCTAGCCGGCTACTCGCTCGGCGATGTCGTCGCCCGCTTCGCGGGTCGACCGAGCGGCCCAGGCGCCCTGCCGCTCGATGAGGTCGTCGGCGACCGCCTGCTCGACCCTGCGGGCCTCGTCGGTGAGACCCAGATGGTCGAGCAGCAGCGCCACGGACAGGATGGTGGCCGTCGGGTCGGCCTTGCCCTCGCCGGCGATGTCGGGCGCGCTCCCGTGCACCGGCTCGAACATGCTCGGCGCAGTGCCCGCCGGGTTGATGTTGCCGCTGGCGGCCAGGCCGATGCCGCCGGCCACGGCCGCGCCGAGGTCGGTGATGATGTCGCCGAACAGGTTGTCGGTGACCACGACGTCGAACCGTTGCGGCCGGGAGACGAAGAACATCGTGGCGGCGTCGACGTGGCAGTAGTCGACCGCGACGTCGGGGAAGCCGGCGCCGACCGCCTCGACGGTGCGGGACCACAGGTCGCCCGCGTAGACCAGCACGTTGGTCTTGTGGACGAGGGTGAGCTTCTTGCGCGGGCGGCGGGCCGCCTGCTCGAACGCGTACCGCACGACCCGCTCGACGCCGTAGGCGGTGTTGACGCTCTCCTGGGTGGCGACCTCGTGCGGCGTGCCCTGGCGCAGCACCCCGCCGGCGCCGGCGTACGGGCCCTCGGTGCCCTCGCGGATGACGAGGATGTCGAGGTCTTCGGGCCGGACGTCGGCCAGCGGCGTCGCGATGCCCGGGTAGAGGCGGACCGGCCGCAGGTTGACGTAGTGGTCGAGCTCGAACCGCAGCCGCAGCAGCAGGCCCCGCTCCAGCACGCCGCTCGGCACGCTCGGGTCGCCGACGGCGCCCAGGAGGATCGCGTCGTGCCCCCGGATCTCCTCCAGCACGGAGTCGGGCAGCGTCTCGCCCGTCTTGTGCCAGCGGGCGGCGCCCAGGTCGTACGGGGTCTGTTCGATCTTCAGGCCGAGCGCGTCGAGGACCTTGAGCCCTTCGGCGACGACCTCGGGGCCGATGCCGTCTCCCGGAATGACGGCGAGCCGGATGCTGCGGGAAGCCATGCACGTACCTTAGCGGGTCGTCTCAGTGCCTGAACACCTGTCTCACCTAGTGAGCCGCATTCTCGTCGCCGGCCGCGTCGTGGCCGCCCCCGGGCACACGCCGCGGGACGCGGCCCCCGGACGGCTCGGCCGGTGTGCCGCGTCGCCGGCGCCACGGTCAGGCCGGCACGCCGCCGGCGCGGGCGACCGCCCGGTCGAAGACCATGGCGCGGGCGGTGGCCAGGCCGGTCGCCAGGGCGCCGAGCACGACGGCATCGTCGCCGAGCGGGGAGACCTCGACGCGGGGCGGCCCGAGCGGCGTCATGGTCTCCAGCCGGCCGCGCACCTCGCCGAGCAGCACGTCGGAGCCACGGCCGCCGATGCCGCCGCCCAGCACGATCAGCTCGGGGTCGAGCAGGGCCACCACGCCGGCCAGGGCACGGGCGATGTGGCCGGCCTCCAGCTCGACCGCGCGCCGCGCGACGGCATCGCCCGCCCGGGCGTCGTCGAACACGCGCTTGGCGGTGATCGGCCCGGTCATGCCGAGCCGCCGCGCGGTCGCCACGACCCCGGACGCCGACGCGACCGCCTCCAGCATGCCGTGGTTGCGGGTGTCGGGCGCCTGCGTGAGCGGGTCGGCCTCGCCCATGGGCAGGAAGGCGATCTCGCCCGCCGCGCCGCGGGCCCCGCGGTAGAGCCGGCCGTCGACGATGATGCCCATGCCGATGCCGGTGCCGATGGACACGTAGACGAAGTGGCTGAGCCCGGTGCCCAGGCCGTACTCCTGCTCCCCCAGCGCGGCCAGGTCGATGTCGTTCTCGATCGCGAACGGCACGCCCAGCCGCTCGGCGAGCCGGGCGGTGACGCCGGGCTCGTTCCAGCCGGGCAGGTTCGGCGCGAGCCGCAGGCGCTCGGCCTCACCGTCGTGCACGCCGGGCGTGCCCAGGACGACGTAGGTGATCTCGCCGTCGGCGGTGGCCGCCAGGTCGCGGACGACGCCGGCGAGCTGGCCGGTCAGCTCGGACACGTCGCCGGAGCGGGCGCGGACGTCCTCGCGGACCGCGATGCTTCCGGCCAGGTCGACGAGCGCGGCGCGGATCCACTCGCGGCCGACGTCCAGACCGATCACCCAGCCGGCCTCGGGGCGGATCTCGTACAGCAGCGCGGCGCGCCCGGCGTTGCCGGTGCGGTGGCCGACGGCGCGGACCAGGCCGGCCCGTTCCAGGTCGGCGAGGGCGAGGGAGATCGTCGGCTTGGACAGGCCCGTCACCTCGGCCAGTTGCGGCCGTGACACCGGGCCGAGGACGCGGATCCGCTCGTACACCGCCCGTTCGTTCATGATCCGTAGAACACTCGTCGTGTTCGCGGTCTCCCCGTCGCTCGGCACGTCGTCCCTCTCCCCTTAAGCTCCCAACAGAGTGTCGCATGAAGACCAGGGATTGCTTTCGTTAGGGAGGCTCTCTTACATTCTTTGGGACGCCTGCCGGCGTCACGGCGAAACCAGCCCGCAGGAAGGGAAGTGGGAAGCATGGCGACTCCCACGGCACCGGGGTTCGAACGACGCCTCGGACTGTTCCAGGCCACCACCGTCAACATGACGCAGATGTGCGGCATCGGGCCCTTCGTGACGATCCCGGCGATGATCGCCACGATGCAGGGTCCGCAGGCCATGTTCGGCTGGGTGGTCGGAGCGATCATCGTGATCGCGGACGGCCTGGTCTGGGCCGAGCTGGGCGCCAGCATGCCCGGCGCCGGCGGCACCTACCTGTACCTGCGGGAGGCGTTCCAGTACCGCACCGGCCGCCTGATGCCCTTCCTGTTCGTGTGGTCCGCGGTGCTGTTCATCCCGTTGATCATGTCGACCGGCGTGATCGGGCTCGTGCAGTACGCCGGCTACCTGTGGTCGCCCCTGGTGCACGGCAGCGGGCTGTCCGCCCTGGGCCACGTCGTCGCGATCGGCGTCGTGCTCGTCGTGGTCGCGGCGCTGTACCGGCGGATCGGCGACATCGGCCGCATCACCTCGGTGTTCTTCGTCGTCATGCTGATCTCGGTGTTCGGCGTGATCATCGCGGCGCTCACGCACTTCCACGCGCACCTGGCGTTCGGCTTCCCGCACGACGCCGGCTCGAAGTTCTTCACCGGCCTGGGCGACGGCCTGGTCATCGCGATCTACGACTACCTCGGCTACAACACCACCGCCTACCTCGGCGCCGAGGTGCGCGACCCGGGCCGGGTCATCCCGCGGTCGATCGTCTACTCGATCCTCGGAATCATGGGCCTGTACTTCCTGCTGCAGGTCGGCGTGCTCGGCGTCGTGCCGTGGCAGCAGGCCAAGGGCTCCAGCTCCATCGCCTCGCTCGTGCTCGAACGTTCCTGGGGCAAAGGCGCCGCCGATGTGTTCACCGTCGGCATCATCATCACCGCGTTCGCGTCCGTCTTCGCCGGGCTGCTCGGCGGCTCCCGGGTGCCCTACAACGCCGCCCGCGACAAGGTGTTCCTGCCGTGGTTCGGCCGGCTGCACCCGCGCCTGCACTTCCCCACCGCCGGCCTCTACGCCATGGGCGTGATCACCGCGATCGGCTCGCTGTTCACGCTCACCGACGTGATCAGCATGCTGACCGCGGCGTTCGTACTCGTGCAGTCGATCGCGCAGGTCGTGGCCGTGACCGTGCTGCGGCGGCGACAGCCGCAGCTGCCCCGCCCGTACAAGATGTGGCTGTACCCGCTGCCCAGCCTCGTCGCGCTGGCCGGCTGGATCTACATCTACAAGTCGGCGGGCACCAAGCCGATCACCCTGTCGCTGTGCTGGCTGGCCGCCGGCGTGATCGCCTACCTCCTGTGGGCCCGCGCGGAGCGCACCTGGCCGTTCGGGCCGAAGGAGATCCGGGAGTCGTTCGCCGACCGCCCTGAACAGGCGCCCGCGTGATGGTGGGCGACGACGGCTTCGTTCTCGGAATCGACTTCGGCGGCACCAAGGTCGCGCTGGCCACCGCCCGCCCCACCGGGGAGCGGCTGCGCGGCACGCGCATCGAGACCCGCGCCGCCGACGGCGCCAAGGAGGTGGTGCGCCGCACCCTCGACGCGGCACACGACCTGGTCGAGGCCACCCCCGGCCGCCTCGTGGCGGCCGGGGTCGCCACGTTCGGCGTGGTCCGCGACGGTCGCATCCGGCTCGCGCCGAACGTCCCCGGCTGGGAGGAGCTGCCGCTGCCCGCCCTGCTCCGAGACGGGCTCGGGGCGCCGGCGCTGCGCGTCGACAACGACGTCAACGCCGCCGCCGTCGCCGAGTCGCGCTGGGGCGCGCTGGCCGGCACCGACCTGGGCCTGTACGTGAACCTGGGCACCGGCACCGGCGCCGCGCTGATCGTCGGCGGCCGGGTCGTCCCCGGCGTGCACGGCGCGGCCGGCGAGATCGGCTACCTGCTGCGCGAGCCGGGCGAACCCGGATACGCGGCCGGGCACGCGCCGCTGGAGGAGCACACGTCGGGCAGCGGCCTCGCGGCACGCGGGTCTGCGCTGCTCGGCGAGCGGGTGAGCGCGGCGGACCTGTTCGCCCGGCGGGACGAGCCGGCGGTGGCGGAGCTGCTGGACGACGCGACCGGGTCCGTCGCGATGGCGGTGGCGAACCTGACGACCTTCCTCGATCCCGAGCGCGTCGTCGTCGGCGGTGGCATGGCGACGGCGTACCTGCCCGCGCTGCGGGCCGCCATCGGCCGCGCGGTGCCCTTCCCGCCCCCCGTGGGACCGGCCCGGTTCGTGGACGACGCGGCGCTGATCGGCGCGCTCGCCTTGGGCGTCGAAGCGATCTGACCACGGCGCGCCGCGGCGGTGGAGGTCCGTACGTGACGAGCCCGCACGCGCGCTCAGGAGCGGCGCGGGCGGGCTCGGCGATCGCGGGTCAGCGGCCGGCGGCACCGCCGTTGTCGCGGCGGTCCAGCGCGGTCTGGACGGCGCGGGCGGCCTCCTCGGCGGCCTCGTCGGCGGGCGGGCGTGCGGGCATGGATTCCATGGGATTCATCTCCGTGGAAGTGTGGCGTATGGGGGCGATCGACGGATCGCCTGGGTCTTAGGGCCAGCGGCGCACTCCGCGGCGGGTCGCCGGCCTGCCCAGTGATCAGGCCCCGCCGCGGCGACGAAGGGTGAGTACGTACTGCCGCATGGCGTTATCGACGCTACCCGCGGGTACCGCCCCTGTCTCGCCCTGCGGCTGTAATTCTCACATGTTGGGACAATCTTTAATCGAGGTCGACGCGGCGGCCCTGGTCGGCGCCGATGCTCTCGGCGATCGCGTCGACCAGCTCCGGCGCCAGCGCCGAGTCGACGGTCAGCGCGATCAGCGCGCGACCGCCCTTCTCGTGCCGGCCGACCTGCATTCCGGCGATGTTGACGCCCGCGTCGCCGAGCAGCCGGCCGACCACGCCGACCACGCCGGGCCGGTCGGTGTAGGTGAAGAAGCCCATGTGCGCGGCGAGGGCGATCTCCATGGGATAGCCGTTGACCTCGACGATGCGCTCGGCGTGCCGCGGGCCGGTCAGCGTGCCGGAGACCGAGACGGTGCCGCCGCCGGCCATCGTGCCGCGCACGGTGACGAGGTTGCGCCAGTCGGGGCTGTCGCCGGAGGTGGTCAAGGTGACCTCGACGCCGCGGTCCCGCGCCAGCAGCGGCGCGTTGACGTACGTCACCGACTCCTCGACGACGTCGGTGAAGCCGCCCTTGAGTGCGGCCAGCTCCAGGACCTTCACGTCGTGGCGGGCGATCTCGCCGCGCACCTCGACCTCCAGCCGGACGGGCAGGCCGCCGGCCAGCGCGGTGAAGATGCGGCCCAGCTTCTCGGCCAGCGGCAGGCCGGGCTTGACGTCTTCGGCGACGATGCCGCCGCTGACGTTGACCGCGTCGGCCACGAACTCGCCGGCCAGCGCCAGGCGTACCGACCGGGCGACCTGCGTACCGGCCTTCTCCTGCGCCTCGTGCGTGCTCGCGCCCAGGTGCGGGGTGACGACCACGTTCGGATACTGGAACAGCGGGCTGTCGGTGCACGGCTCGGTGGCGAACACGTCGATCCCGGCGCCCGCCACCCGGCGCTCCTTCAGCGCGAGATCGAGGGCGTCCTCGTCGATGATGCCGCCGCGGGCGGCGTTGACCAGCCGCACCGACGGCTTGACCAGCCGCAGCTCCCGGTCGCCGATGAGCCCGATCGTCTCGGGCGTCTTCGGCAGGTGCACGGTGATGAAGTCGCTGTCGCGCAGCAGTTCGTCCAGTGTGACCAGCCGCACGCCGAGCTGCGCGGCCCGGGCCGCCTGGACGTACGGGTCGTAGGCGATGACGGTCATGCCGAAGGCGGCGAGCCGCTGGGCGACGAGCACGCCGATGCGGCCCAGCCCGAGCACGCCCACCGTCTTGCCCTCCAGCTCGACGCCGGTGTGCTCGGCGCGCGCCCACCGGCCGGCCTTCAGGGCGGCGTGTGCCTGCGGGATGTTGCGTGCGGTGGCGAGCAGCAGCGCGATCGCGTGCTCGGCAGCGGTGACGATGTTGGAGGTCGGGGCGTTGACGACCATGACGCCGGCCTTCGTGGCGGCGTCGACGTCGATGTTGTCGAGGCCGACGCCCGCGCGGGCGACGACGCGCAGCGCGCGGGCGGCAGCGAAGACCTCCGCGTCCACGCGGGTGGCGCTGCGCACGATGAGGGCGTCGGCGTCGGCGACGGCCGCAAGGAGCCGGGCTCGGTCGGCGCCATCGGTGCGGCGGATCTCGAAGTCGGGCTCCAGCAGGGCGATGCCCGCGGGCGAGAGCTCTTCGGCGACGACGACCACGGGCTTTCTCAACGGCGAACCCCCTACCTGAGCGGCATGCGGTGTCCGAGCACGTGATCGCACGGTTGCGCCGCGCGACCTCGCCTCGGCGGAGTCTAACCAGGACCGGTGAACATCCTTGCGAGATCACCGCAAGATGGCCGGTGCCGGTCCCGGACCAGGTTCGGCGGGGCGCGGAATTCGCGGTTCCGGGTGGGCGCCCCGGCTGCGGGCCGTTCCGGCGGCTCTCCGGAGCCGTTCTCGCGGGTTCCGGGGATCGGATCTCCGGGGCTGCCGAGATCGGGTTCGCCGGATCCCGGCACGCACTAGTGTCGGACCTATGGCAAACGGAAACCCCAAGCTGGCCGAGGTGCTCGCTCAGCGTGGTGAACCCGAGGAGCTGCTGCGCGCACTGGTCGACGGCGGGGTCCTCATTGTGACCAACCCCGACGGGTCGGTCCTGGTCGGGCAGCTGGAGGACGAGACGGTCGCGCTGGCCGCGTTCACCAGCCCGGCCGCCTACAGCGAGAAAGCCGAGAACGAGGAGTTCCAGCACGCCGACGCGGCGCTCCTGCTGGAGATCGCCCGCAGCGGCGAGGTGCAGGCGCTCGTGATCGACCCGGAGAGCGACGACGCCGCGCTGGTGCCGCTCAGCGACGTGCAGGGTTACGTGGTCGCCCAGGGCGTCGACATCGACGAGAACGTCGAGGTGGCCTTCCGGGCCAGCGAGCACGAGCTGGTCCCGCACCTGAAGGAGGGCATCGCCGAGCGGCTGCCGCGCTATCCGACGGTCGAGCGGGTGTGGATCTCCGACGTGCGCATGCCCAGCGGCATCGAGGGCCTCATGCTGCACGTGGTGATCGCCGACGACGCCGACCCGCAGGTGGCCAACGAGCTGCTGCAGTCGACGATGGAGGCGCTGCCGGCCACCGACGTGCCGGTGTTCGCGCACGTCGCCGACGACGAGAGCGAGGAGTTCCTCGCCGAGGTGGAGGCCGCGGTCGTCCGCCGCTGAGGCGGCCCCGGCCCCGCACCCCGCACGCGCAGGCCGTTCCGGTCAGTCGCTCGCGCTGGCGCTCCGGCCGCCGTGGTCCGGGCCGGACCAGCGGCGGTACAGGTCGTGCGGGATGCCGAGCAGGTCGAGCGCCTTGCCGACGGTGTGGTCGATCAGGTCGTCGATCGTGGCGGGGCCGTGGTAGAAGGCCGGGACGGGCGGCAGCACGACCGCGCCCGCCTCGGTCACGGTCGTCAGGTTGCGCAGGTGGATCAGGCTGAGCGGCGTCTCCCGGATCAGCAGGACCAGCGGCCGCCGTTCCTTGAGCGTGACGTCGGCGGCGCGGGCGATGAGGTTGTCGCTGAAGCCGGTGGCGATGGCGGCCACCGTCTTCATCGAGCAGGGTGCGATCACCATGCCGGTGGTGTGGAACGAGCCCGATGCGATGGCGGCGGCCATGTCGTTCGGCCGGTAAGTGACGTCGGCGAGGGAACGTACGTCGGATGAGCGAAGGCCGGTCTCCAGCGCGATCGTCCGCAGGGCGCCCGCGGAGATCACCAAGTGTGTCTCCACCAGGCCTGTCTCCGCGAGCCGCCGCAGCAGGCCGATCCCGTAGTGCGGGGCGCTGGCGCCGGAAATGCCGACGATCAGTCTGCGGCGGCCGGCCGGGCCGGCCGGCCCCGTCGATCGGATCACCGGTTACTCCAGGGCCTCGATCGGGCGGCCGGTGGAGTCGGGCGCCGCAAGCGCGAGGGCGACGCCGGCGATCGGCCCGACGATGCCGAGCGCCAGGGCCAGCGGCACCGTTCCGGCGATGGCGAGCGCGAAGAGCGGGAAGACCCCTGCGCCCAGACCGCGCCCGGCGTAGTAGCTGGTGTTCGAGCCGGTCGAGCGGACGCGCGTGGGGAAGAACTCCGACATCCACACGCCGAGGATGCCGAAGCCACCGCACGCGCACGCGCACAGGATCAGGGCCCAGAACGTCGGTTCGGCCCAGAAGTCCGTGCTGACGTGTGCCTTGCCGGTGAGCACGAGCACCAAGAACCAGGTGAAGCCGATGAGCCCGAACGCGCATGCCCAGAAGAACGCCCACTTGCGGCGGATGACGTCGGACAGGGCGCCGGCCAGCGGGTACGTCACCGCGGTGCAGCACGAGGCGAGCAGCACGATCAGGCTGGCGGTGCCCAGGGGCACCTTCTCCACCTTGATGAGGAAGGTCGCCAGATAGGAGATCATCGAGTTGGTGGTGAGGAACATCGCCGTGGCGAGCGCGACGAACACGATCGTGCCCCACGCGTACCCGCCCCGGAACAGGTCGATCATCGGGACCCGGTGCCGCCGCAGCTCCCGGGGGAGCCGGCCGACGCGCAGCTCCTCCTGGTAGGCCCGCCACTGCCGCGACTCGGGGAGCAGGAACGTCGACAGGATCGCGATGACGACGGTAGCGGTACCGATGACCATGTAGCCGGCACGCCATCCGGCGTCGTGACCGAGACCGCGTATGCAGAAATAGACGGCGCCCTCGGTGACCACCTCGCCCAGGAAGTACATGGCCTGGATCGAACCGCCCATCGCACCACGCCTGCGGGTCTTCCAGCACTCGGCGAACATCGAGAACGACAGCCCGAACAGCCCGCCCATGCCGACACCGGCCACCAGGCGGCTGAGCAGGAACAGCAGGTACGTCGGGGCGAGCCCGCCGAGGATCGCCGCGATGCCGAACAGCAGCACCGACAGGGCGTACGTCCGGCGGCGGCCGAGCACGTCGCCGAGCCAGCCGAGCAGGATCCCGCCGGCGATCGAGGCAAACCCCTGAATCGTCAGAACCTGGACGATCTGCAGCGTCGAGACGTGCAGGCTCCCGGAGATGTAGGCCAGCGGGTAGCCGACCAGGTTCAGCTCGGCCCCGTCGAACAGGGTGCCGAGGAAGGCGAAGACGAGGATCCAGACGACCTCGCGCCGCGGCGCGGCCAGTGACGAAGCGGAGACGCCGGCCGGCTTGGCCGTTGACGCTGTGGACATGGGCACACCCTTCGGGGTCGGTTGGAGACGGCTCCGGGCGGTGGTCAGACGGTGCCCGCGATGCGCGGGGACGTTGCGGTGGCGGCGAACGGCGCCGGGGGCGGCGCGGTACGGGAACGGCGGCGCGGCGGCCCTGGTCAGATGCCCGGTAGCTCCCTGCCGCGCGTCTCGGGACACAGCGGCGCGATGGCCAGGCCGAGGATGTAGATCAGCCCGACGGTCGTCGCCGCGATGCCGTAGCCGCCGAGCCGAGAGATGATCGCCCCGGCCGTCAGCGGGCCGAGGAAGGCGATGAAGCGGGCCGCGTTGAAGACGAATGCCACGCCGGTGGCGCGCAGGTGCGTGGGGTAGAACTCGGGCAGCCAGACGGGCATCCAGGTGTACTGGCCGAGGGTGAAGAAGCCGTTGACGACCAGTACGACGGAGACCAGGGCCAGGTCGTGCGTCCACAGGAACAGTAGCGGTGTCAGCACCAGCGAGGCGCCGAAGAACAGCATGACGGTCGGCTTGCGGCCGAAGCAGTCAGCGAGGAACCCGAAGGCGATGTACCCGGCGATCGCTCCGGCGTTGTAGATCATCCCGGCGCGGCTCGCCCAGGACGGCCCGTCGCCGCCGTGCCGGACCGCGAGCATGGCGACGTACGCGGGCACCCAGGTGGAGATCCCCCACCAGGCGAGCGTCGTGACCAGGGACATCAGCGAGCCGAGGACGGTGAGTCGGCGCAGGTGCGGGTCGGCCAGGATGGCGCGCAGGGTGAATGCGGTGAAGGAGCGCTCGCCCGCGTCGAGGGCCGCGGGGTCCCGGTGGCGCAGCGCGGTGCGGCGCCGCTGCGCGTCGGTCCAGCCGGGCGACTCGGGCACCTGGCGGCGCAGCCACAGCGCGAACACAGCCGGTAGCACGCCGATCAGGAACATGTAGCGCCAGGCGCCCGGGCCGAGCGGTGACAGGGTGTACCAGCAGGCGGAGGCGATGAAGAAGCCGAGGCCGAGCCCGCACTGCATGAGGCCGGCGGCCTTGGCGCGGGCGTGCCGCGGCCACATCTCGGCGATCAGTGAGGTGCCGGTCCCCCACTCCGACCCGAGCGCGAAGCCGGTCAGGAAGCGCAGCACGATGAACGACGCCCAGGACCATGACGCGGCGGTCAGCCCGGTGAACGCGGCGTAGAGCACCATCGAGCCGAGGAGGGCGCGGCGGCGGCCGAAGTAGTCGGCGAACACCCCGCCCAGCATGCCGCCGACGCCCCAGCCGACCAGCGTGACCGCGATCGTGACGCCGACGAGGAACGATGTGTGCCCGGCGGTGGCGACCGGGTCGAGCTGACGGAGCACGACGCCGGCGGTCAGGATCAGGGCATAGGTCTCGAAGCCGTCGAAGAGCCAGCCCAGGTTGGCGGCTACGAGCGACCGCCACGCGGATCGCCGCAGCCCGCTGAACAATATTGCTTGCTTGACCACCGTGTCGCTCATGGCGTCTCCTCCTCGGGCTCCGACCTGCTGACCGGCCCAGGGAGGCCCGCGGGTCGAGGCGTTCGGGGCCGGACCGTCGAACGGTCGAAAGGCCGGACGCGCCCCCTGGACATCGCCCGATGGCGGGCGGCGACCACACGTCCATTGTCCTGTAACAAGGACTACTCGTCTCGTGCACGGCACATTAAGGATGTAACAGGCTCGGCGTCAATGGCGACGGCAAAGTAATGCTCCGGAGCGGGCGGCAGCGGTCCGCATCATCGGCACCCCGATCATCGGCGAGCACGATGTGCGCCGCCCGCACGATGCGGCGGGCAGCGGTGCGCGTGTACGGCCTCATTCCGGCCGGCGGCGGTCTCCTGGCCGCGCGGGGGCGATACCGGAACGCAAGGGCACCGGCGCGCCGCGACGCCGGCGGTGGCATGCCGGGAACCGTGGACCGGCGGCGCGCCGGAGCGATCTCGGACCGGTGCCGGCACGGCGCGCCGGGGCGGCACCGGGACGGCCGTGGTCACCGGCACGCGGGAACGGTTCGAACCCGGCGGTTCCGATGCACGCGGGACCGGCTTCAGGACGCCGGGGGAACGCCTCCGGTGCGCACGGAGATGCGCAGGCCGCAGTCGCGGATCCGCTCCCCCGCGGCAGCGACGTTGCTCTCGTTCAGCTCGGAGGAGAAGGCGAGCGAGCACAGCACCATGGACACACGGCCGCGCGCGTCGAACACGGGCGCCGACACCCCCGACTGCCCCAGGTCGTACTCGCGCACGCTGACGCCGTAGCCGCGCTCGCGGGTCGCGCGCAGCTCCGCGTGCAGCGCGGCACGGTCGACGATCGTCTCCGGTGTGAACGGCTTGAGGCCGTACCGGTCGATGAGCCGGTCGACCTCAGCCGGATCCGACCAGGCATGGAAGGCGCGCATGATGGCCGGCGCCGAGAAGTCGAAGATATCCCCGACGCTGGTGGTGATGCGGACGCCCTGCCCGCGCTCGCCCTTGGCGAGCACGACGTAGGCGTCGGGTCCGTGCCGCTGGACCGCGAACGCGATGAACCCCAGGCGCTGGCTCAGCTCGTCCAGCTCCTGCTGGACGACGTCGACGACCATGTCGACCGACATCCCGGTGAGGGCGAGCAGGCGAGGGCCGAGCGACCAGCCAGTGCGGTCGCCACGAGATGCGACCCAACCGGCGCGCTGCAGGGTGCCAAGGATGTTGTAGCAGGTGCTGCGGTTGAGTCCGAGGTCGTCGATCAGCGCGCCGGACGGCACCGGATCGGGCCAGTCGCGGGCGATCCGCTCCAGCAGGCGCACGGCGTTGGTCACCGCCGGGACGTCACTGGCCATGTACCCCTCCTTGCCGTGGGACGCCTGCGCCGCGGCACGCAGCACACAGGCGCGGCACCGACTCGGTCTGCGGCTACGTTAGCCGACCCTCCCCGGGCGTGGATCCCTGCGGCCACCGACGTTCCGGGCGTCCGGGCGCTCGCGCGCCCCCTGCCGTTGACGGTACCCCACGTCGAGACTACTGTCCTCGTTACAAGACATTTAGTCTCCTATGGTGGTCATATGAAGCTGGGTTCCGCGTTCGTTGTCCCTGCCGCACCGTCGCGCGTGTTCGCGCACTTCCTCGATCCGGACTCGATGCGCGCCTGCATCCCCGGATGCTCGGAGCTGGAGCGGTCCGACGCCACGCACTACCGCGGACGGCTGGTCAACGAGATTGCGCACGTCCGGTTCAGCGCCGGGTTCTCCGCCGAGATCACGGCGATGACGGAGCCGGAGGAGGTCCGCGCGGTGCTCCGCGGCGAGGACCGGCGCCTCGCCAGCTCCTTCAAGATCGACGCGCTGCTCACCGTCGCCCCCGGCGAGACCGGCGGCTCCGGGAATGGCGCCGGGCAGGGCTGCGCCTCCACCGTCTCCTACAGCCTCGACCTGGCGATCCGCGGCAAGATCGGGCGGCTGGGCGAGTCCATCGTCCGGCGGCGTTCGGCCGAGGTCGAGCGCCAATTCGTCGAGGCGTTCACCCGCATCTGCACGGCCGGGCAGGCCCTCCCCACGCCTGCTCTCGCGGCCGGCGCGTCGGCGCTGGCACCCGCCGCCGCGGCATCCGCGCCCGCCACCTCCGCGGCCACGGCCGGGACGGGGGCGGGGACCGCAGGGCGTACGCGAGGCGACGTCGCCACGGCAGCCGCGGCGGAAGCCGCACCCGCCCGAGCCGCGGCGTGCGCACCCTGGTGGCGGCGCGTGCTCGCGTTCCTGCGCTCCCGCTTGGCGAGGTCGTGATGGCGACCTTCCACCGGCCCGCCACGCTCGGCGAGGCGTGCGCGCTGATGGCCGAGCACGAGGACGCGATGGTCTACGGCGGTGGCACCGCCGTGCAGATCCTGCAGAAGCAGGGCGTGCTGTTCGCCTCCCACCTGGTCGACCTGTCCCGTATCCCAGGTCTGTCCGGCGTCGACGAGACGCCGGAGGGCCTCCGGATCGGCGCCATGACCAGCCTGCGCACGGTCGAGACCAGCCCGCTGGTCCGGCGGGTTGCCCCGCTGGCGGCCCGGGTGTACGGGCACGTGGCCAACCCGCGGGTCCGCAACACCGCGAGCGTCGGCGGCAACCTGGCGCACGGCGACTACCGGCTGGATCCGCCGACGGCGCTGCTGGTCCTCGACGCGACCGTGCGGCTGGCCGCCACGTCCGGCACGCGCACGGTGCCCGTCCGGGAGTTCTTCACCGGTTTCCAGGAGACCGCGGTGCGCCCCGGCGAGATCATCACCGCGGTGGACATCCCGCGCCAGGAGGCGGTCGGCGCGTGGTTCACCAAGCTGAGCAGCCTGTCGGCCAACGACTGGCCGTGCGCGTCCGCCGCCGTGCTGGTCACCGGCGGCCAGCGGTTCGGGCGGGGCGCCCGCCACGTCCGGCTCGGCCTCGGCGCGGTCGCGCCCACTCCGGTGTTCGCCGAGGTCGACGTGCCCGCCGACGCCGGTGCCGACGAGGCCGCCGGGGCGGCGCGGGAGGCCGTCGGCCCGCTCATCGACCCGATCCCCGACGTCCGGGGCGGCGTTCCGTTCAAGAGGCACCTCGCCCTCGTGGCGGTCGAGGAGGCCGTACGACTCTCGTGGGAGGAGCGATCCGATGGCCGAGGAGCCCTTCGTGGCCGGCGCCGCGGTCGGTGAACGCTGGGCGCGGACCGACGGCCGGGCCAAAGTCCGCGGCGAGCTGCTGTACGCAGCCGACCGGCCGGCTCGCCCGTGCCTGGACGTGGCGATACACCGCAGCACCTGGCCGCACGCCCGCATCGTCTCGGTCGACACGAGCCGCGCCCGGAAGATGGAGGGCGTCGTCGCGGTCGTGACCGGCGCCGATCTGCACGCCGTGCTGGGCGACCGTATCCTCACCGGTCCCGCGTTCGCCGACCAGCCCTGCCTCGCCTACGACAAGGTGCGCTACGTCGGCGAACCCGTGGCGGCGGTGCTCGGCCACGGCCTGGCCGCCATACGGCGCGCGGCCGAGGAGATCGAGGTGGAGTACGAGGAGCTGGAGCCGGTCCTCGACGTCGACGAGGCGATCGCCGGCGCCTGCTACGTGCACGAGGAGCTGCGGCCGTCGGTCGTCTTCGAGGACCTGAAGCACCTGCGCGGCAAGCGCGACACTAACGTCAACTACGAGTACGTGCTCCGGCACGGTGACCCGGAGGCCGCGGCCAAGGCGGCGGCGCAGCGGGTGGACGGCGACTTCCGGTGCCCGCCCACCCATCACGTCACGATCGAGCTGCCGTTCACGATGGCCTGGCCGGAGGACGGCCGCATCGAGCTGCTGTCCACCACCCAGACCCCGTCGTACGTCCGCCAGGCCGTCTCCGACATGCTGGACCTGCCGCTGAACCGAGTGCGGGTGCAGACCGCACCGCTCGGCGGCGGCTTCGGCGCCAAAATGTACGACCGGCTGGAGCCGCTGGCCGCAGCGCTCGCCTGGACGCAGCGGGCCGCCGTGCGGATCGCGGTCACCCGCGAGGAGGCGTTCCTGCTGACCACCCGGCACGGCGTCGCCGTCACGGGATGGATGGCCGCGAACGCGGCCGGCGACATCGTCGCCGCCGAGTCCGACGTGCGCTACGACACCGGTGCGTACGCCGACGTCGGCCCGCGGATCGCGGCCAAGTCCGGCGTCATCGCCAACGGCCCGTACCGGCTGGCCAACGCCGCGGTCCGCTCCCGCTGCGTCTACACGAACAAGCCGTCGGCGGGGCCGTTCCGCGGCTTCGGCGTGCCGCAGGTGGCGTGGGCGCACGAGTCGTTGGTCGACGAGCTGGCCCGGCAACGCGGCGAAGACCCGGCCGCGTTCCGCCGCCGCAACCTCCTGCGCGAGGGCGACGTCGCCGCGATGGGCACGCTGATGCACAGCGCCGACTTCATCGGCTGCCTCGACGCCGTCACCGCCGCGATCGACTGGGATGCCCCGCTTGACCCCGGCGACGGGCGGTTCCGCCGCGGCCGCGGGGTGGCGGTCGGGATCAAGGCGGTGCTCACGCCCACCGTGTCGAACGCGACGCTGCACCTGAACCAGGACGGCTCGGCCACCCTGCTGATCAGCACGGTCGACATGGGCCAGGGCAGCGACACGATCATGGCGCAGATCGCGGCGGAGGTGCTGTGCCTGGGCGAGGGCGCCGTGCGTGTCACATCCGTCGACACCGACGTCACGCCGTACGACACGATCACCGCTGGCAGCCGGTCGACGTACCACACCGGCAACGCGGTGCGGCTGGCCGCCGAGAAGATGCGGGCACGGCTGCTGGAGATCGCCGCCGAGCGGTTCGGCGTGACCGCGACCGACGTCAAGCTCACGCCGGACGGCCTGGTCAGCGCGCAGAGCCAGGAGACGGTCACCGTGTCCGAGCTCGTGCACGGGTACTTCGGCGCGCGGGGCACAACGCTGACCACCGAGGCGAACTTCACGACGTCCTGGGTCCCGTACGACAAGGAAACCGGCCGGTCGCCACGGTTCACCGAGCACTGGTTCGCCGGCGCCGCCGCCGCGCAGCTGACCGTGGACACGGCCACCGGCCGGATCCACGTCGAGCACCTCGCCGTCGCCGGTGACGTCGGCCGGGCGATCAACCCGGCTCTGGTCGAGCAGCAGCTCACCGGGGCGGCGGTCATGGGGCTCGGGCACGCGCTGTTCGACCGGCTCGTGTTCGACGAGGGGCAGGTGATCAACGGGACGCTGCTGGACTACCAGCTCCCGTCGGTCAAGGACATGCCCGACCGCATCACGCCGATCATCATCGAGAGCCCGCACCGTACCGGGCCCTTCGGCGCGAAGGGCGTCGGCGAGACCGCGATCATCCCGCTCGCCCCGGCGATCTCCAACGCCGTGCGGGACGCCATCGGAATCCGGTTCACCCGGCTGCCGCTCACCCCCGAACGCATCATCACCGCGGTGGCGGGGGAGGGGGCGG
>JBEHYF010000057.1:0-32405 GCA_048498315.1 Actinomycetota bacterium | reverse complement strand
CGCCGACCGCGAGGCACGGACCGAGACGGTCCGGGCGCGCAAGCGGGCCGGACACGCCGGGCGGCGCGCCCGGGCCCTGGCCCGCGCGGCCCCCGCGCGGGCCGCCGGCGTCCGCTACGTCGCGCTCGGCGACTCCTTCACCGCCGGGCCGTTCATCCCGCACCGGCACGGCAGGCCCATCGGCTGCCTGCGCTCCGACCACAACTACCCGTCGCTCGTGGCCCGCGCGCTGCGCCCGGCCACCTTCACCGACGTCAGTTGCAGCGCCGCCCGCACCGCCGACCTGACTCACCCCCAGTCCGTGCTGCTCGGGCACAACCCGCCGCAGCTCGACGCGGTCACCCCGGACACGACGCTGGTCACCCTCGGCATCGGCGGCAATGACATCGGCTACAGCCACATCGTGCTCACCTGCGCCGCCCTCAGCGTGACCGCCCCCACCGGCGCGCCGTGCGCCCGCCACTTCGGCGCCACCCTCGACCGCAGCATCGCCGACACCGCCCCCAAGATCGCGGCCGCGCTGCGGGCCATCCACGCCCGCGCGCCGCGCGCCCGGGTGCTCGTCGTCGGGTACCCGCGGGCGCTGCCCGCGCGTCTCGGCTGCTGGCCGGCGGTCCCCGCCGCGGCGGGCGACGTGCCGTACCTCGACGGCGTCGAGCGCCGCCTCAACGCGATGCTCGCCGAGCAGGCCCGGCTGGGCGGCGCCACGTTCGTCGACACCTACACCACCAGCGCGCGGCACGACATGTGCTCTTCCGACAAGTGGGTCGAGGGCGTCATCGTCACCAACCCGGCGGCGCCGGTGCACCCGAACGCGGCCGGCATGCGCGCCGTCGCCGACCGGGTCCTCGCCGTGCTCGGCGCCTCGCGCGTGGCCGCCGGATGATCGGGTCAGTAGTGCCGCCACCAGAGGTTGACGGCGTAGTCGACCTCGTGGTCCGCTACCTCGGCGAGGAACTCCTCGGCGAGGTCGGCCGGGAACTCGATCTTCAGGACGGCCTCCAGGTCCGCGCGGCCGCCGAACCGCCAGCGAATGTCCAGCGGCGTACGGGAGAACCCATGCCGAGACCAGAAGCGTTCGACCGCGCCGGGGTCGTACGACGGCAGCCAGCGGCGGAACCACGCCCCGAATGTCGAGCGCGTCGCGTCGTTGTCGATGACGAACGCCGCGCCGCCGCGCCGCAGCACCCGGCCCAGCTCCTTGAGCCCCGGCTCGCAGCCGGGCCCGAAGAAGTACGCCCACCGGGCGTGCACGACGTCGACCGACGCGTCCGGCACCGGCAGGTCCTGCGCCGCGCCGACGCGGACGGCGACGTTCGGCAGGCCGGCGACCCGCCGCCGGGCGAGGGCGGCCAGCCCCTCGTGCGGTTCGACCCCGACGACCTTCGCCGCCGTGCGGGCGAAACGGGGCAGGTGGAAGCCCGTGCCGCAGCCCACGTCGAGCACCACCGCGCCGTCCCAGGGCCGGATCGAGCGCATGGTCTCCTCGATGCGCCCATCGGGGTCGACGGCGCGGTTCTCCAGCTCGTACACCCGCGGGTTGTTCCAGATGTTGGGGCTCGGCACTGCTCCGGCGGCGACCACGGTCCCACGGTAGAACCCGCCGGCGACGTTCCGCGCACCCGCCCGGTGTCCGGCCTCTGCCCGCCGCCGGACGCGGCCGGGACCCGTGCGGCTGAGACCGGTGCGCCCGGAATGGGTGTGCCAGGGACTGGTACGTCCGGGAGCGCTACGGCCGGTATGGGGGCGCCGGGGAGCGGCACGGCCGGGACCGGTACGGCCGGGGTGCCCGGCACGGTGGGAATCGTTACGCCCAGGCCCGGCGTGGCCGGGATCGGTATCCACACGGCGGGACTCGGCGCGGCCGGAATGCGCACGGAGGGGCCTGGTGGGGCGGGGATCCGTGCAGCCGGGACCGGTGCCGCCGGGATCCACCAGGCCCGCGCGGATGGGGCGGGTGGTGCGCGGACGGGTGGGACGCCGGGTGGGGCAGCGCGATGGGACGCATAGGCTTGCCGACTGTGGAAGAAGTCCTCCAGGTCCCCGACGCGCCGATCGCGCTGTCCTCGGCATCCGTCTATCCAGAGAAGACGCCGGCCGCGTTCGACCTGGCGGCTCGCCTCGGATACGACGGCATCGAGATCATGGTCACGGCCGATCCGGCGAGCCAGGACATCGACGTGCTCCGCAGGCTGTCCGACTACCACCAGGTCCCGATCCTGTCGATCCACGCGCCCTGCCTGCTGCTGACGCAGCGGGTGTGGGGCCGCGAGCCCTGGGGCAAGCTGATGCGCGCCAAGGACGCCGCCGAGAAGCTCGGCGCGAAGGTCGTCGTCGTGCACCCCCCGTTCCGCTGGCAGCGGGAGTACGCCCGAGAGTTCGAGCAGGGCCTCGCCCGCATGCAGGAGGAGACCGACGTCGTCTTCGCGGTCGAGAACATGTTCCCGGTCCGCGCCCGTAACACCGAGGTCGGGATGTACTCGCCGCACTGGAACCCGGTCGACCGGGCGTACCCCAACGTCACCCTCGATCTGTCGCACACCGCCGTCTCCGGTTCGGACGCCCTCGCCATGGCCGACGCGCTCGGCGACCGGCTGGCGCACATCCACCTCGCCGACGGCGTCGGCGTGGTCAACCGCGACGAGCACCTGGTGCCCGGCCGGGGCAACCAGCCCTGCGCGGAGATGCTGGAGCGGCTGGCCGCCAACCGGTACACCGGCCAGGTGGTCGTGGAGATCAATACGCGCCGCGCGGTCGGCCGCGACCAGCGGGCCGACGACCTGGCCGAGTCGCTGGCGTTCGCGCGCCTGCACCTGGCCGCCGCGCGGTCCGGCGCCTGGCGGGTGAACTCCGAGGGCGAGGTCTCCTCGTCGTGACCGGCCCGGTCGTCCGCCGCGGCCGCCGCGCGGCCGGCCCAGGCGCGTCGCGACCGCGGCGAACGCGCCGCCGTGCGCCCGGCAGCGCGGGCGGCGGGGCGGAAGCGCGGCGGTGATGGCGCGGGCACGCGGTCCGGGACGGCCGCCGGGGCCGTCGTCCGCTCGCGACGACATCCTCGCGGCCGCGCGGGTGCTGTTCGGCGAACGCGGCTACGACAAGGCCTCGATCCGGGCGATCGCCGGCGCGGCGGGCGTCGACCCGGCACTCGTGCATCACTACTTCGGCACGAAAGAGGAGTTGTTCGCCGCGGCGATGCGGTTCCCGATCGACCCGGCGGAGATCCTGCCGCAGGTCCTCGCGGGTCCGCGGGACGAGCTCGGCGAGCGCATGGCCCGCATGTTCATACGCGTCTGGGGCGACCCGCGGCTGAGGCCGCAGTTCGTCGGCATCGTGCGGTCGGCGGCGACGACCGAGTACGGCGCCGCGCTGTTGCGCGACTTCGTCGCCACGAACGTGCTGGCCCGGGTCGCCGAGCACCTGGGCGCGCCCCGGCTGAACCTCACCGCGGCGGCGGCGCAGATGATCGGCGTGGTCCTGCTGAAGTACGTCCTGCAGATCGAGCCGATGGCCTCGGCGGGCGAGGACGAGCTGGTCGCCCTGCTGGCCCCGACCCTGCAGCGCTACCTCGGGGGCTGAGCGGGCGGACGATCCGGGCAGGCGCGTGGGTCGTCTCACGTATTCGGCTCGCCGGCCTGTGGCAGCTCGCCGAGCCCGCGTGCGGCCGCGCGGCCGTCCCCTCGGGGACACGGACCGGCGCGCCCGCCGCGAGCCGGTCTTGAGTTTGCGCGCCCTTGACGTGGCCGAGGCGTGGGCCTAAATTCAACACATGATGAATTATGCGGTCGACGTCCGCGACCTCCGCGTCGTCCGGGGCGGGCGCGAGGTGCTGCACGGCCTGACGTTCCAGGTGCCGCGCGGCGCAGTGGTCGGGCTCCTCGGGCCCAGCGGTTGCGGCAAGACGACGCTCATGCGCTGCGTCGTCGGCGTCCAGATCGTGCGCGGCGGCACCGTCACCGTGCTCGGCCGGCCCGCCGGAGATCGCGCGCTGCGCAACCGGGTCGGGTACGCCACGCAGAGCCCCGCCGTGTACACGGACCTCAGCGTGCGGGAGAACCTCCGCTATTTCGCCGCCGTGCTCGGCGCGCCGAAGGGCGACGTCGACCGGGTCGTCGACGAGGTCGGCCTCGGCGACGCCCGCGACCAGATCGTCGCGAGCCTGTCCGGCGGGCAGCTCACCCGGGCCGGCCTCGCCGTCGCTCTGCTCGGCGCGCCCGAGCTGCTCGTGCTCGACGAGCCCACCGTCGGCCTCGACCCGGTGCTGCGCGGCGAGCTGTGGGAGCTGTTCCACGAGCTGGCCGGCCGCGGGACGACGCTGCTG
Source organism: Actinomycetota bacterium (assembly GCA_048498315.1). GTDB lineage: Bacteria > Actinomycetota > Actinomycetes > Streptosporangiales > Streptosporangiaceae > Actinoallomurus. The sequence goes on along the minus strand of JBEHYF010000057.1, from coordinate 28,090 downwards.
GTCTCCAGTCACGTCATGGACGAGGCAGCCCGGTGCGGGCGGCTGCTGCTCATGCGCGACGGCGACATCCTCGGCGACGACACCCCCCAGCGCCTGCGCGAGCGAACCGGCGCCCAGGACCTCGAAAAGGCGTTCCTCCACCTCATTCACGAACGCCAGGAGGTGACGGCGTGAACCTCTCGGTCACGCTCGCGACGACGCGGCGCGTGCTGGCGCAGCTTCGTCACGACCGCCGCACGCTCGCGCTGATCGTCGGCGTGCCCTCCGTTCTGATGATCCTGCTGCGGTACGTGCTGGACCGGCCGCAGGCGTTCGACCGGTTCGGGCCGTTGTTGCTCGGCACGTTCCCGTTCACGGTGATGTTCGTCGTGGCGAGCATCGGGACGCTGCGCGAACGCTCCAGCGGCACGCTTGAACGCCTCATGACGATGCCGCTGGCCAAGCTCGACCTGCTGATCGGCTACGCGCTGGCGTTCGGCGTCACGGCGCTGGTGCAGGTCGGCGTGGTCGCCACGGTCGCGCTGACCTGGCTCGGCCTGGACTTTCAGGCGCCGGTGTGGGCGCTGCTCGTGCTGACGCTGCTGGACGCCCTGCTCGGCATGGCGCTCGGTCTGTTCGCCAGCGCGTTCGCGCGTACGGAGTTCCAGGCGGTGCAGTTCCTGCCGGCGTTCGTACTGCCGCAGCTGCTGCTGGCCGGCCTGTTCGTGCCGCGCGAGCAGATGTCGACGGCCCTGCGCTGGATCTCCGACGTGATGCCGATGTCGTACCTGATCGAGGCGATGCGGGAGCTGACCGCACACACGAACCTGACCGGCACGCTGCTGCGCGACGCCGGGGTCATCGCCGGGTGCGTCGTGCTCGCGCTCGCCCTCGGTGCGGCCACCCTGCGCCGCCGCACCGGCTGACGGGACGAACCGCGGCACGGCGATCTGCATGCAGCGACCTGCACGCCGACGTGCGGCGAGTGGCAGGCGCGGGGGCGGCCGGCACCGGGGCCCACCGCGGGCGCTGCCATACCCTGAAGGGCGACCGGGACAGTGTGGTCCCGTTGGCAGAGGGGGAAGATTGCTCCGCCAGGTCCTCTTGGCCGCCTCACGAAGCGGCGGTGTGCGCCGGGTCGTCGAGACCGCGCCGTACGCCAGAAGCCTCGTCCACCGGTTCGTCGCGGGGGAGACCGTGGCGGACGTGCTGGCCGTCACCGACCGGCTGGTCTCCGGCGGCCTGCTGGTCACCATCGACCACCTCGGCGAGGACACCGTTGAGAAGGCGCACGCGCAGACGATCACGGCCGAGTACGAGAAGCTGCTCGCCCGGCTCGGCGAGGCCGGCTACGGGCGGACGGAAGACGGCGGCTGTGCGCGCGCCGAGGTGTCGGTCAAACTCACCGCCCTCGGCCAGCTCCTCGACGACGGCGAGACGATCGCGCTGGAGAACGCCCGGCGTGTCTGCGCCGCCGCACGCGCCGCGGGCACCACCGTCACCCTCGACATGGAGGACCACCGCACGGTCGACTCGACGCTGCGCGTGCTGAAGGAGCTGCGCCAGGACTTCCCCGAGACCGGTGCGGTCATCCAGGCGTACCTGCGCCGCGCCGAGGAGTACTGCGCCGAGCTGGCGTACGAGGGGTCGCGGGTCCGGCTGTGCAAGGGCGCCTATGACGCGCCCGAGTCCGTGGCCTTCAAGAGCAGGACGGAGGTCGACCGGTCGTACGTGCGGTGCATGAAGGTGCTGATGGCCGGGCGCGGGTACCCGATGCTCGCCACGCACGACCCGCTGCTCATCGAGATCGGCGGTGCGCTCGCGCTGGCGAACGACCGGTCCTCGGACGCCTTCGAGTACCAGATGCTGTACGGGATCCGGCCGCACGAGCAGCGGCGGCTCAGCGAGCTCGGCGGGCAGGTGCGCGTCTACGTGCCCTACGGCCAGGAGTGGTACGGCTACCTCATGCGGCGGCTGGCCGAGCGCCCCGCGAACGTCGGCTTCTTCCTCCGGTCACTGGTGACGAAGTCCTGACCCGGCCGGGCGGCCCGCCGCCCGCGCCCGCGAGGTTCGGTCCGGAAGCCCGGCAGCCCGCGAACCCCGGGAAAACCTCGGCGGTACGCGGGTCCGAGCCCGCGCGGGCGGTCCCGGAGACGGGCGCAGACGTGCCGGGCATGCGCACGGGCGGCGCGGGGACGCCGGGAGCGGCGCAGGGGTGCACGCGGCCGTAGCCGGGAACCAGGAACGACGCAGGAGACGGATGCGGGTGATGTCGGGCGGGCGGGCGGCGTGGTCGGGTCGTACGCGGGCGGCGCGGGGACGCAGGGGAGCGGCGCAGGGAGCGACGCCGGGCCGGCGTTGGGGCGGCGCCGGGGACGCCTGCGGGCGGTCTCGGTCGGTACGCTTCCAGGAGACGGGAGGCTCACTGCGATGATCGCGATTCTCGGTGCCGGGAAGATGGGCGAGGCGCTGCTGTCCGGGGTGCTGCGGGCCGGCCGGCGCCCGGAAGAGCTGCTGGTCACGACGCGACGCGAGGAGCGCGGCGCGCTGCTGCGCGAGCGGTACGGCGTGCGGGTCGTCACGAACGCCGAGGCCGCCGCGACCGCGGACACGCTCGTCCTCGCCGTCAAGCCGCAGGACATGGGCACGCTGCTGGACGAACTGCGCGAGCACGTCCGGCCGGGCCAGCTGGTGATCTCCATCGCGGCGGGCATCCCGACCGCGTTCGTCGAACGGCGCCTGCCGGAGAAGGTCGCCGTGGTGCGGGTGATGTCGAACACCCCGGTGCACGTCGACGAGGCGATGAGCGTGATCTCGGCGGGCACGCACGCCGGCGAGGAGCACCTCAAGCTCGCCGAGGAGCTGCTCAGCCCGGTGGGCAAGGTGCTGCGCATCCCCGAGTCGCTGCAGGACGCCGCGACCGCGCTGTCCGGCAGCGGCCCGGCCTACTTCTACTACCTCGTCGAGGCCATGGTCGACGCGGGCATCCTCCTCGGCATGCCGCGCGCGGCGGCGCTGGAGATGGTGATCCAGTCGGCGGTGGGCGCGGCGGTCATGCTCCGCGACTCGGGCGAGCACCCGGTCATGCTGCGCGAGGCGGTGACCTCGCCGGCCGGCACGACGATCTCGGCGATCCGCGAGCTCGAGCGCCATGGCGTACGCGCGGCGATCATCGAGGCGATCGAGGCCGCCCGCGACCGGGGGCGTGAGCTCGGCGCCGGCTGACCCGTACCGGCCCGCCGAAACTTTCTCGCCGCCGGATTGAACCGAGACGGCCGCGAGAACGGTGCTAGGCGTATGGGCCTGATACTTCGCCTCCTCGTCGTCATAGGGCTCGCGGTCGACGCGTACGTCCATTTCCACCTGGCCGGTGACGTCGGAAGGGACGGCGTCCTCAGCGAGGGGCGCCTGTTCTGGATCCAGGGCGCCGTCGCCGCGCTGGTCGCCGTGCTGGTGCTGGTCCGGGCGCACCGGCCGTCCTACCTCGTCGCCTTCCTCGTCGCGGGCAGCGCGCTCGGCGCGGTGCTCCTGTACCGGTACGTCGACGTCGGTTCGCTCGGGCCGCTGCCGGACATGTACGAGCCGGTCTGGTACGCCGAGAAGGTCGTCACGACGGTCGCGGAGGCCGTGGCGACGGTCGCGGCGGCGCTGGGCTTCTGGTACGTGTCGACGGCGGCGCGTCAGGCGCGCCGGAGCCGTCGGGCGACCTGATTTCACGATTTGACTTATATAAGTCAATCGTTTGTAGCTTCTCTCCGTGCATGCGTTCGGCGTGCTCGGCGACCCGGTACGTCGGCGGATCCTCGAACTGCTCGCGACGGCGAGATGACCGCCGGCGCGGTCTGCGCCGCCATCCAGGAGGAGTTCGGGATCTCCCAGCCCGCGGTGTCACAGCACCTCAAGGTGCTGTGCGAGGCCGGGTTCGCGACCGTACGGCCGGATGGCACCCGTCGGCTGTACGCGGTGAACTCCGCGCCGCTGCGGGAGGTCGACGTATGGCTCGACCGGTTCCGCCGCTTCTGGACGCCTCCGCTGGAGGCCCTGGCGACGGAGCTGGCCAGAGGCGAACGCCGGCGCTGCGGTGCGGGCCCGGACCCCGAGGAGAGGCGAACGTCGCGGCGGGCACCGACCCGGACGCGGCCCGCGCCGCCGCCCGCACCATCGCCGCCTGCACCGGCGCCCCCGCCGAGCCGCAGAAGCCCTGACGGCCGCGCGAGGGTGCCGGCGAACGGCGGGCCGTCCTGCTCGCCGAGCCCGCCCCCGGCGGGCGTCGCGGCGGGCCACCGGCCCGATCGGCGCGCCGGGGGCTCGGCGCGGGCCCTTCAGGCGGCGGTGAGGCCGATCGCCCGCTTGGCCGCGACGAGCGTGGGCTCGGCCAGCGCGCGGGCCTGCTCGGCGCCGTCGGCCAGCAGCGCCGCGAGCGCGCCGCGGTCGGCGATGACCTCGGCGTACCGCCGCTGCAGCGGCTCCAGCAGGGCGATCACGGCGTCGGCGGTGTCCTTCTTCAGCGCCCCGTACGAGCGGTACGACAGCGCGTCGACCGGAACGTCGGTGCAGGCGGACAGGATCGCGAGCAGGTTCGACACACCCGGCTTGGCCGCCGGGTCGTACACCACGGCGGATCCCGAGTCGGTGACCGCCCGCATGATCTTGCGTCGCACGACGTCGACCGGATCGAGCAGGGAGATCGTTCCGGGCGAGTCGACCGACTTGCTCATCTTGGCGGTCGGGTCGGCCAGGTCCATCACCCGCGCGGCGACCTGCGGATGCACCGCCCGCGGCAGCGTGAACACCGGGCCGTACAGCCGGTTGAACCGCTCCGCCAGGTCGCGGGTGAGCTCGACGTGCTGGGCCTGGTCGGCGCCGACCGGGATCTCGGTCGCCTGGTAGAGCAGGATGTCGGCGGCCATCAGCGCCGGATAGGTCAGCAGCGAGAGCCGTACGACCTTGTGACGGCCGGATTTCTCCCGGAACTGGATCATTCGCCGCATCTCGCCGTAGTGCGCGGTGCTCTCCAGCAGGAACGTCATCTCGGTGTGCGCGGGCACCGAGCTCTGCGTGAAGAACACGCAGCGGCCGGGGTCGATGCCGGAGGCGATCGCCAGCGCGGCGAGTTCGAGCGTCCGCTCGCGCAACCGCGCCGGGTCGTGCGGGCCGGTGAGCGCGTGCAGGTCGGAGATCCCGTAGATGTGGTCGGTGCGCGCGGACGCCGTGGCGAGCCGCCGTGCGGAGGGGCGGAGCGCGCCGAGCAGGGTGCCGAGGGTGGCCCGGCCGGACGGGGTGAAAAGGCTGAGGACGCGGGTCATGGCGACTCCTTGGATAGGGCCGCCTCGCCGGCGCACGAACGATAACGGCCGCCGAGGCGGCGGCCGTTGGGCAATGCGGGGAAGGGCGACCGCCGTCAGGCGGCGCGCCAGCTCTGCCGAATTCCTCGCATGCCGTGATTCTAACCGCACGCCCGCCTTCCGCGCTGCCGCCGCCGACCGCCCCGCTCGGCGGTCACGCCTCCCGGCCGACCAGCGGCGGCACGGTCTGACCTCAGGAGTCACATGCTCCGGGCGGCGAAGGGTGCGCACCCGGCGGGCCGTCGGGTACCCGTGCCGTACCGACTCCCTTAGGCGGCCTCGGTGATGCTGGCGCCGCCGACGGTGCGGAGGACGAAGCGGGCGGCCTCGCGCATCGCCGCGTCGGCCTCGGGGACCAGCCGGTTGAACATCTGGAAGACGTGCATCTGCCCGGGCCAGACCTGCAGCTCGCACTCGGCCTCCGCCTCCGCCAGGGCCGCGGCGAAGCTCTCCGCCTCCTCCCGCAGCACCTCGATCTCGCCGACCTGGATGAGGAAGGGCGGCAGGCCGGCGCTCGCGCAGTCGAGGAGAGAGAGTCTTGGATCGTTCCAATCACCGGCTCCGACATACAGCCGGCCGAACCGGGTGGCGACCTCCGGGGTGATGAACGGGTCGCGCCGCCGCATCGCCGAACCCATCGCGAGCCGCCCGGTCAGGTCGATCCACGGCGAGAACAGCAGGACGCCGCCGGGCGCCGGAAGCCCGGCGCGGCACGCCTCACCGGCCAGGCCCGCGGCGAGGTGGCCGCCGGACGAGTCGCCGGCGACGACGATCCGCTCGGCGGACATGCGGGCGAGCAGGAGCCGGTAGGCGTCCAGGGCGTCCTCGAACGCGGCCGGGAAGGGATGCTCGGGGGCCAGCCGGTACTGCGGGGCGAGCACCGGCAGGCCGGTGTCCATCGCCAGCCGGGTGGTGATCACGCGGTGGGTGCGCGGCGAGCAGATGGCGTACGCGCCGCCGTGCAGGTAGAGGATGACCGCGTCGGCGGTGTCACCGCCGGGCGGGGTCAGCCATTCGCCGCGCACCGGACGCCTGACGTCGGGGACCTCGGTCCCGAGGTCGTGGAACGTCTCGACGGAGACCCGCGGGTCGGCGCGCAGGCAGCGCGATCCGGCGCCCAGGAGAGTGCGCCACAGCCGGATGCTGCCGGGACTGCCGTGGATCCGGCCGGAGAGCGGGCGGATGCCCAGCCGGACGGCGGTGGCGAGCGCGCGGCTCCGCGTGCTGGGGGCTCGATCGTACGGCCGGATCGCGTCGTACGGCGTGGCTTCGAGGTCGTCCACAGGACCCACTGCAACCGCCTCCTGAGCCAGGAGTCACCTACTTTGTTAGATCCCCCTATATGTCTGGTTTCTCACGTCACAAAACCGTCACGCCGACAACACGTAAGATATCTGACATCTGCCGCCAATGGCACCCGCCACGGCGGTGCGGTCCAAGCGGTGGCGCCGTACGCCTTGGCCGCGAGACGCCCCGGCGGCGCCCCGGCGGACGGGCCGCCTCGTTCCGGCCGTGCCCGTCCCGTCGCGACAGGACGGAGGATCGCGATGACGCTCCAGCCCGTGCCCCGCGCGTCGGCGGTCGAGTCGGTGCTCGGCCAGCTCCAGGAACAGGTCGTCTCCGGCGCCTGGCAGGTCGGCGAGCGCATCCCGGGCGAGCACGACCTCGCGGCGCGGCTGTGCGTCAGCCGCCCGGCCGTGCGCGAGGCGATCCGTGCCCTCGCCCACGTCGGCGTGCTGGAGGTGCGCCGTGGCGACGGCACGTACGTGCGCAGCGCGGCCGACCCGCGGCCGCTGCTGCGGCGGGTCGAGCGTGCCTCGCTGCGCGAGGTGTTCGAGGTGCAACTCGCCTACGACGTGCGGGCCGCCCAGCTCGCGGCGCGCCGCCGCACCGGCGACGACCTGCGCCGGCTCGGGGCCCTGTTGCGGGACCGCGACGCCGCGCGTGACCCGGCCGCGTTCGGCGCGGCGGACGCCCGGTTCCACCTCGGCGTGGCCGAGGCGTCGCACAACCTGCTCCTGGCCGAGGCGTTCCGGTTCTTCCAGCACCGGCTGCGCGAGTCGCTGAGCGCACTGCGGCGCGACGGCGACCTGCCCGAGGCCGGTCCGGCGGCGCACCGCGCAGTGCTCGACGCGGTCGCGGCGGGAGACGCGGAGGCGGCGGGCCGGGCGGCGGCGCGGGTGGTCGAGCCGACCCTGTCCGCCCTGGAGGAGACGGGCGCGCACGAACCGACCGCCGCCGAGGAGACGGAAGGCGCGGCCCGATGAGCGACGCCTCCGACACCTCCGGCACCGCGGGCGCGCCCCGTCCCGGCGGCGCATCGAGTACCGGGGGAGCGCCCGGTCCCGGTGGTACAGCGGGCCGGTCCGGTGCCGCCGCATCCGCGACCGCAGCGGCCGGCGTCGGGCCGGCCGAACGCGGATGGCGGTACTACGCCGGCATCGCGCTGATCGTCATCGTCGCCCTCAACCTGCGTCCCGCGATCGTCGCCGTCGGGCCGCTGCTCAGCGAGATCCAGCGGGACATGCACCTGTCCGGTACCGCGGCGGGCGCGCTGACCACCCTCCCGCTGCTCTTCTTCGGCTCGTTCGGGCTCGTCCTGCCGCTGCTGCGGCGCGCACCACGTGGAGAGATGCTGCTACTGGCCAGCATGGGCCTGTTGGTCGCGGGCCTGCTCGTCCGGGTGCTGCCGTCCGCGTCGGCGCTGTTCGGCGGCGCGCTGCTGGCCGGGATCGCGATCAGCATCGGCAACATCGCCGTACCGTCCATCATCAAACGAGACCACCCCCGGCACATCACCACCGTCACGGCCGTCTACACGGTCGCGGTGACCATGGGCGCCGCGATCTCCTCCAGCGTCGCGGTGCCGATCGAGCATGCGGCCCGGGCGGGCTGGCGGTTCCCGCTCGGCCTGCTCGCCGTCCCGGCCGCGCTGGCCGGGATCTGCTGGCTGCCGCGGGCCCGCGCGGCGGCCGCCGTGGCCCCGCCGCCCGCCGGCGGGGTGCGGTTGTGGCGCTCGGGCCTGGCCTGGCAGGTGACCGCCTATATGGGCCTGCAGTCGATGCTGGCCTACATCATCTCCGGCTGGCTGCCGACCATCTGCCAGGACCGTGGCCTCAGCGTGACCGCCTCCGGGTACGCGCTCGGCGTGACCAGCCTGGTGCAGGCCCTCGGGGCGCTCTCGGTGCCGGTCATCGAGCGGCGGCTGCGGGACCAGCGGCCGATGGTCCTGCTGATCGGCGCGCTGTGCGTGGCCGGTTTCGCCGGCACCGTCTGGGCGCCGATCGGCTCGGTCTGGGTGTGGATCACCGTGCTCGGGTACGGGCAGGGCATCGCGTTCGCGACGGCGCTGTCGTTCATCGGCCTGCGCGCGCACGACGCGCACGTCGCGGCCCGGCTCTCGGCGATGTCGCAGGGCATCGGCTACGTGATCGCCGCACTCGGCCCGCTGGCGGTCGGCGCCGTGCACGACGCCACGGGCGGATGGAGCGTGCCGGCGCTCGTGATGCTGGGCGTCACCGTCGTGATGACGGCGCCGGGTCTCGGCGCCGGCCGCGCCCGCCTCATCGGCGCCGAGCCGGAGCCGGCGGTCCTGGCGGTCCGCCGCTGAGACCGGCCCGCGCGATGACGGCCGCTGAGGCAGGCGTGCGGGACGGCGCCCGCGAAGCCGGTGCGAGAAGCGATGGCCGGAGAACCCGGCGCGGGACAGCCGCGCAGGCCGGAGAACCCGGCGCGGGCCCGGCGGCGTACGGTCGCGCCGCCGCTCAGACGCGGGTGGGGCGGCGGACCAGTTCCCCGGCGCAGTTCGGGCACTTGTGCGACAGCCGCCGCGTGCAGGACGCGCAGAACGTGCACTCGTGGCTGCAGATGTAGGCCAGGCCGTTCATGTCCAGGGGGACGTCGCAGCGCTCGCATGTGCCGCGCATCTCGAGGGCCATGGTCCGGAGCCTACCGGCGGACGCGCCCACATATGACGGTATGTGCGCTCATGTCACCGGATATTGGCCGCGGCCGACCGTCCTCGCCACCGTGATCGCCCACGCGATCCCTGACGTGCCCGGAAGCGGTGTTCCCGAGCGTGCCGGCGCGGCGCGGCAGGTGCGCGGGATTTCGGTCCGGACGGCTGGCAGGTAGCGTGACGGCCATGGACGGGTGGCATGACCGCCGGGGCGGCGTGCCCGGATCGCCCCGAGACTCGGCCGGAAGGTAGTGCGATGAGTGCCTCGCTGCGGGTTTTCTGGGATGACCGGCTGGTCTCCTACGACTTCGGTCCGGAACATCCGATGAACCCCGTGCGCGTCGAGCTGACCATGGCCCTCGCCCGAGAGCTGGGCGTGTTCGACGCGCCCAACGTGTCGGTCGAGCAGTTCGAGCCCGCCGACGAGGCGCTGCTCACGCTGGTCCACGAGCCCGCGTACATCGAGGCCGTACGACGCGGCGAGCCGGATCTGCCGCGCGGGCTCGATCTGCCCGACAATCCGGTCTTCCCGGGCATGCACGAGGCGTCCGCGCTGGTGGCGGGCGCGTCGGTGGCGGCCGCGCGGGCGGTGTGGAGCGGTGCGGCCGAGCACGCGGCCAACATCGCCGGCGGCCTGCACCATGCGATGCGCGGCGCGGCCTCGGGCTTTTGCGTGCACAACGACCCGTCGATCGCGCCCTCCTGGCTGCTGGAGCAGGGCGCCGACCGCGTCGCGTACGTCGACGTCGACGTGCACCACGGCGACGGCGTGCAGGCGGCGTTCTACGACGACCCGCGGGTGCTGACGATCAGCCTGCACGAGACGCCGCGCACGCTGTTCCCCGGCACGGGGCTGCCCCACGAGAGCGGGGTGAAGGGCACGTCCGTGAACGTGGCGCTGCCGCCGGGCGCGGGCGACCGGCACTGGCTGCGGGCCTTCGACGCGGTGGTGCCGCCGCTGCTGCGGGAGTTCGCGCCGGACATCCTGGTCACCCAGCAGGGTTGTGACACCCACGATCTGGATCCGCTGGCCCACCTGACGCTGTCCGTGGACGGCCAGCGGGCGGCGTACGAGGCGCTGCACCGGCTCGCGCATGAGACGGCGGGCGGGCGCTGGGTGCTGGTCGGGGGCGGCGGCTACGAGCTGGTGCAGGTGGTGCCGCGCGCCTGGACCCTGCTGCTGGCCGAGGCGGCGGGACGGCCCATCGCGCCGGACACGCCGACCCCCCAGGCGTGGCGCGACCTGGTGCGCGCGCGGACCGGGCGGCGTGCCCCGGAACGCATGACCGATGGAGCCGAGACGGAGGTGCGGACGTGGGCGAGTGGGTATCACCCGGCGAATCCGGTGGACCGGGCGGTGCTGGCGACCCGGAAGGCGGTGTTCCCGGAGCACGGCCTGGACCCGATGATGATCTGACCGTGCCGTACGGGCCCGCGCCGACCCGCTCGGAGCTGCGCGAGCACCTGGTGCGCACGCTGATCGCCGGCGAGGTGGCCACGCCCCGGCAGAACAACCTCCTGCACTACCGTCGGATGGCGGCGCGCCGGCGGTCCTACTTGTTCGGTCTTGAGCTGGAGCAGTCGTGGAGCTTCGACGAGATCTTCACGCTGATGGTAAAGAAATGCGGGATAAACCCTGACCCGGCGCATCTTTATGGCGACGACACGATCGATCCGGATCTCACGATCGACGCCCTGGAGGCGATGGCCGCGCGGCTCGGGAGGGCCGCGCAGCGCCGGGAGACGGTGCTGCTGGCCACCGGCCACCCGGCCGGGCTGATGTCGGTCTACCTGGCCGTGGGGCGGGCGCTGCGGGCGCGCGGCTGCCGCGTGCTCACCCCGGCGGCCGGCTGGTCGTACGAGGTGGAGACCCCCGGCGGGCCGCGGACGCAGCACATCCGCTACATCGAGACGGTGGCGGCGCTCAGCAGCGGGGGGTCGCTGCACCACACACACGACCCGCACCCGATGCGGGCGATGCTCGACGAACTACGCGACATCGCAGGTCCCTGGCCGGACCTGGTCATCGCGGACCACGGGTGGGCCGGTGCCGCAGGGCAGGCGGGCATCGACACGGTGGGGTTCGCCGACTGCAACGACCCGGCGCTGTTCGCCGGGGAGGCCGAAGGGAAGATCCACACAGTGGTGCCACTGGACGACAACGTCCTCCCGCACCACTACACGCCGCTCACTGTGTATCTTTTGACACATTCAAGCCTAATCGATTGAGCTCCCCTCTTGCGACTCCCGATTCACGATTTACGCTGGAGGAAAGTACACGGCCGCGATCAAAGTCACCCAAAGGTCTGACGCGCGACGTGTGGAAGAGGGCGTCCGATGAGCTCAGGCGAGCGACCTCTGAGCGAGGTCAGGTTCCTGACTGTGGCCGAGGTGGCGTCGGTGATGCGGGTGTCCAAGATGACCGTATACCGCCTCGTTCACTCGGGAGAACTACCGGCGATCCGCGTGGGACGTTCGTTCCGCGTGCCGGAGCAGGCAGTCCACGACTATCTACGAGACGCGTACATCGAAGCGGGCTGACCCCAGCGCGACGGAAGGGCGCATGACGGCCCGCGAACGATGGGCGTCGCGGCGGCGGTACCCTTGGGCACCGGGCTTCGTGCCCGCCAAGGGTGCTGGTCGCCCGTCTCATGCCGATCACCAAGTGAGGGTTTCGTGGGCTCTGTCATCAAGAAGCGTCGCAAGCGCATGGCCAAGAAGAAGCACCGTAAGCTGCTGAAGAAGACGCGCATCCAGCGTCGCAACAAGAAGTAGGCAGCTCCTGGATGGGGGTACCCGTGTCGCTCGTACCTCCCACCGAAAGCACCGCGTCGCCCTCCGGCAGCAGCCGGGTCGTCCTCGTCACCGGCGTGTCCCGGTTCCTCGGGGCGCGCGTCGCCCAGGTGTTGCAGGCCGATCCCGGCATCGAGCGGGTCATCGGCGTCGACACCGTGCCGCCCACGGCCTCCCTCGGCCGCACCGAGTTCGTCCGGATCGACATCCGCACGCCCAGCATCGCCAAGGTGATGAGCTCGGCCCGCGTCGACACGGTCGTGCACCTCAACCTGGTGACGATGGGCACCGCCGCCCGGATGACGACGAAGGAAGTCAACGTCATCGGCACGATGCAGGTGCTGGCCGCCTGCCAGCGGTCCGCAACGATGCGCAAGCTCGTCGTGCGCTCGTCCGCGGCGGTGTACGGCTCGTCCCCCCGCGACCCGGCCGTGTTCACCGAGCAGGACGAGCCCGTCGTCCCGCCGACGTCCGGCTACGCCAAAGACGCCACGGAGGTCGAGGGGTACGTCCGCGGGCTCGCCCGGCGCCGCTCCGACCTGATCGTGTCGGTGCTGCGGTTCGCCAACTTCCTCGGCCCCACCGTCGACAACCCGCTGACCCGCTACTTCCACATGCCCGTGGTGGCGACGGTGCTGGGCTTCGACCCGCGCCTGCAGTTCATCCACGAGGATGACGGCATCGAGGTGCTGCGCCGCATGACGGTCGAGGACCATCCCGGCTGCTTCAACGTGGCCGGCGACGGCGTCGTGCTGCTGTCCCAGGCGCTGCGCCGGGCGGGCCGGCCGATCGTACGGCTGCCCGCGCCGGCGGTGCAGACGCTGGGCGACGTCGGCCGCCGGTTCGGCGGCCTCAAGGGCTTCTCGCCGGAGCTGCTGCGCTGGCTCACGTACGGACGGGTGATCGACACCTCGCGGCTCACCGCAGAGCTCGGGTGGCGGCCCAAGTACAGCTCCGAAGAGGCCTTCGCCGACTTCGCCGACTCCCGAGGCCTCGGCCGGCAACTCCCCGCCGCCATCTTTGAGCTGGTCACGAGCGGGGTAGAGGCCAGAGGCAGGAGGTGATCACGGCGAGCGGTCAAGAGCCCGGCCCGGTGCCCGAGGAGGTGACGGCGGCCATGCCCGAAGAGGCGGAGGTGATCCCGCTCAACAGCGAGGCCGCCGACCGTCTGGCCCGGCGCCCGGGAGACTTCGAGCGGAAGCTGGCCTCGGCCCTGCGGTTCCTGCGCCGCAGGCTCAGTGGCGAGTACGAGATCGACGAGTTCGGGTTCGACCCGGAGCTGAACGACCGCGTGCTCGTGCCGCTGGTCCGCCCGCTGTACGAGCGGTGGTTCCGGGTCGAGATGCTCGGGCTGGAGAACGTCCCCGGCGAGGGCCCGGCCCTGGTCACCGCGAACCACTCCGGCACGCTGCCGGTCGACGGCGTGATGCTGCAGGTCGGGCTGCACGATCACCATCCCGCCCACCGCAACCTGCGTCTGCTGGGCGCCAACCTGGTGTATCAGATCCCGGTACTGGCCCACCTGGCCCGCAAGAGCGGGCACGCCCTGGCCTGCCACGCGGACGCGGTGCGGCTGCTCGGCAAGCGCGAGCTGGTCGGCGTCTTCCCCGAGGGCTTCAAGGGCGTCGGCAAGCCGTTCAGCCAGCGCTACAAGCTGCAGCGCTTCGGCCGCGGCGGCTTCGTCGCCACCGCGCTGCGCACCCAGGTGCCGATCATCCCGTGCGCGATCGTCGGCGCGGAGGAGATCTATCCGAAGATCGCCGACCTGAAGCCGCTGGCCCGGCTGCTCGGCCTCCCCTACTTCCCGATCACGCCGACCTGGCCGCTGTTCGGCACGCTCGGCCTGATCCCGCTGCCGTCGAAGTGGATCATCGCGTTCGGCGAGCCGATCCACACCGACGAGTACGACCCGGCCCTGGCCGACGACCACATGACGGTCCTCAACCTGACCGACCAGGTCCGTGAGACCATCCAGAACATGCTCTACGACCTGCTGCGCCGCCGCTCCTCGATCTTCTTCTGAGCCTCCTCGGACGGCAGGAGGGCCCATGCGGCAGCGGCCTCACCCTTCCCCGTCGTGCGGCCGGTGCCGGATCCGGTGCTCGCGCGGGCCGACGGTGAGCTGGAACGCTTCTAAGCCTGGTCCGCCGCTGATCGACGGTACCGGCCGCCGTTGCGTATGCCGGGCGGCGGCCGGGACGCTCGCCGGCGGGCCGGCGGCACGGCGCGGCGCCGGTCAGCGGTAGCGGTAGTGGCGGCGCAGGGCGATGCCGGCGGCGACCCCGCCGGCCAGGGCGCCGGCGCCGGCCGCGACGGGCAGCGCCACCATCGTCACCTTGCGGCCGGTGCGGAAGTCGTGCACCGGCCAGCCGTGCTCCCGTGCGTACTCCCGCAGGTCGGCGTCGGGGTTGACGGCGTGCGGGTGGCCCACCGTGGTGAGCATGGGCAGGTCGTTGTAGGAGTCGCTGTAGGCCGAGCAGCGGGCCAGGTCGAAGCCCTCGCGCTTGGCCAGGGCGCGCACGGCGCCCGCCTTCGCGGGGCCGTGCATGAGGTGGCCGACCAGCCGCCCGGTGTAGACGCCGTTCTCGGTCTCGGCGACGGTGCCCAGCGCGCCGGTCAGGCCGAGCCGGTGGGAGATGATGCGGGCCAGCTCGACCGGCGTCGCGGTGACCAGCCACACCTGCTGGCCGGCGTCGAGGTGCCGCAGCGCGAGCGCCCGGGTGCCGTGCCAGATGCGGTCGGCCATCTTCTCGTCGTAGATCTCCTCGCACAGGCTGACCAGTTCGTCGACGCTGCGGCCGGCCACGAAGGCCAGCGCCGCCTCGCGGGCGGTGCTGATGTGCTCGGCGTTCTCGGTGCCGCGCATGCGGAACGCGAACTGGCCGAGCGCGAACATCGCCAGATCCTGCACGGTGAAGAGCTTGCGTGCGGCCAGGCCGCGCGCGAAGTGGTAGATGGAGGCGCCCCGGATCAGGGTGTTGTCGACGTCGAAGAATGCCGCCGCGGCGGGATCGGGTACCGGTGGCGGCTCGTCGGCCGCGGCGGCCGCCGCGGCCGCCTCGCCGGCCCGCTCCGAGTCGGAACCGTCATCGCCCCAAGGCCACAACCGCATGAAACGAGGGTAACCATTCCGTCAGCGCGTGGGGACACACGCTGTCGGTGGGTCGTCACCGCACGTCAGGGGGGACGGCGCGGGCGAGGGAGCGGACGGCGCGGTACTGCAGGGCCTTGACCGCGCCGCTGTTCTTGCCCATGACGGTGGCGGTCTCGGCCACCGACAGGCCGTGCAGAAACCGCAGGACGACGCACTCACGCTGCTCGGTGCCGAGCCCGCGCACGGCGGAGAACAGGGCGTGCCGGGTGAAGGCGTCCAGGACGGTCCGCTCGGGGTCCTCCTCCCAGCGGCCGGCGTCGGCGTGCTCGGCCACGCAGACCTCCAGCCGGTACCGGCCGGACTTGAAGTGGTCGAGGACGAGGTTGCGGGCGATGGTGACCAGCCAGGCGCCGAAGTCCTTGCCCTGCCAGCTGAACACGCTCATGCGGCGCAGGGCCCGCAGGAACGTCTCGCTGGTCAGGTCCTCGGCGAGGGCGTGGCTGCCGACGCGGTAGTAGACGTATCGGTAGACCAGCTCGACGTAGCGGTCGTAGAGCGCGCCGAAGGCGTCCGTCTCGCCCTCGCGGGCGCGCAGCACCAGGTCACGAAGCTCGTCCTGCTCGCCGGCGGCGGCCGGTGCGGCGGGGGGCACCGCTCCGGGCGGCGCGGGAGGGGGATCGAGGGTGAGGCTGCGCATGCAGTACTCCTCGGGATGACGCGACCACCGGGCGTCGCAACATGCTAGGTACTGGCGAGTAACGGTGGCAATGGCGACCGATGAACAATCGCGCCAGCATTCACTCCATTGACCGGCGTATCGATAAGCATGCCACATCACCCCCGTTACCCGTTGGAGCCGTATATCGGGCACCATTGGGGGCGATGGTCTCCGCGGCGGTGGCGTTCCTGGCGACCCTCGCCACCTTCGGGTGCGCGGGGCTGCTCGTCATGCGCACCCTGCCCGAGCGGCGCATCCACCTGATCGACTGGTGCGGGACGCTGGTCGCGCTCGGCCTCGCCGTGGGCGCGATGATGGTGGGCTTCGCGGTCGGCTTCTCGCCGGCGCTGCTGCGAACCATGGCGCTGTTCGGGGCGCTGCTTGCGCCGGTCGCGCTGGCGCTCGGGGTGGTCGAGCTGGTCGGCCGTACGGTGCAGGCGCGGTTCGCCGCCCGCCTGATCGCGGCGTCGTACGTGATCGTGGCCGTGGTGATCACCCTGCTCGACCCGATCACCGGCACGTTCGGCAAGAGCCTGCCGAAGATCAGCGACCACTACGCCTCGCTGCCCCAGCTCGTGCTCGACGGCGGCCATGTCTTCGCCGTCGTCGCCCTGCTCTCCTGCGTCGGGGTCACCGCCGTACGCGGCAACCGGCGCGACCGGCGGGCGACGGAGATGATGCTGCCGCTGGGCCTGATCGCGCTGGCCGGGGTGCTCGTGGTCACCGCGACCCGCGGATTCCTGCCGGGCCTGCTCGCCCCGCTCGCGCTGGGCGGCGCGGCCGCGCTGGTCTGGTTCGGCGCCGCCCGCCTGCTGCCCCGCCGGGACATCGATCACGACGACGAAGAAGCGGAGCCGTACGACGACATGGCGCACTACCCCGGGCAGCCGCCGCAGCGGCACCCCCACCACGGACAGCCGTACCACGGGCAGCGCGGGCCGGCTCCGCATCCGGGGCGGCCGGCCCATGGTGGCCCTCAGCACGCGCCGCAGCCGTCGTTCGCGCTGCCGTTCGCGCCGCCCGGGCAGTACGGGCGGATCACCATGTACACGCTGATCGACGGCCATCAGGAGGCGTTCGACCGGCTGGCCGCCGAGGTGACGCGCGCGGTGCTCGAACGCGAGCCGGGCACGCTGGTCTACGCGTGCCACAGCGTCGACAACGCGCCCGCGCAGCGCATCTTCTACCAGCTGTTCCGCGACGCCGCGGCCGTGGAGGAGCACACGCGCCAGCCGCACGTCCAGCGGTTCGCCGGCGAGGCGCAGGCGCACGTGTCGGGCACCAACGTCATCGAGCTGACCGTGAACGCCGCCAAGGTCGCCGGCCCGCCGCCCGCCGTCCCGCGGCAGGCTCCGCCCCAGCCGGACGGCCGCACGGCCGTCCAGCAGCCCGTACGCTGGCCGCATGGCTGAGACCGCTCGTGTGCTCCTGCTCAGCAGGCCGGGCTGCCACCTGTGCGACGACGCCCGCGCGGTGATCGCCCGGGTCTGCGGCGAGCTCGGCGTCGGCTGGGAGGAGCGCGACATCACCGCGTCCGAGGACGACCTCCGGCGCTACGGCGACCAGATTCCGGTGACGTTCGTGGACGGCGTCCAGCACGACTTCTGGAGGGTGGAAGAGCGGCGCCTGCGCGCCGCGCTCACCTCCTGACCGGCCACCCGGACCGGCAACTTGACCGGCCGGCCGGACCGGCACCGGCGACCGAGAGCGCACACGCGCACGGCGGGGTGGTCTTGCCCGTGCCTGCCCTGCCCGGCCGCGACCAGCCGCGACAGCCCGGCCGGGACCGCTCAGCCGGGACCGGCCGAGCGGTGCCCGCGCCGCTGAACGCGGCCACGGTACGTCGGCCGCGCGGCCCGGGGTGAGATCGGTAGCTGGAATGTCAATGTCTGATGGATCACACCCGGTATGCGGTCGGCGGCGTACCCTGGACTGGGAGACGCCATGTGAGCTGCGTGCAACGGCGGTCACGGGTTTCCTCCCTGCATGCGTGAGCCTGCCCGCCGACTTTGTGCGCGTGTTCACAAAGGCTTAACCTGAGAAAAGTCCTCAGCGACCGGGCCTACGGGCGACTCAGACCGGCCGCGTGTCGAGTCCGAAAAGCAGGCATGTGACCCGTCGATCTACTTTCGGTGAGCGGAACCGGGGTATTCCGGAGGCGACCGTGGCCAGGCTCCCGGTCTACCTTCGCGCGCTGCACGTGCTGGCCGAGCGCGGCATCATCACGGTGTCGTCGGAAGAGCTGGCCGCCGCCGCGGGCGTGAACTCAGCCAAGCTCCGCAAGGACCTGTCACACCTCGGGTCGTACGGCACCCGCGGCGTGGGCTATGAGGTCGAGTACCTCGTCTACCAGATCTCCCGCGAGCTGGGGCTGACCCAAGACTGGTCGGTCGCGATCATCGGCCTGGGCAACCTGGGCCGGGCGCTGGCCGGGTACGGCGGGTTCGCCTCGCGCGGCTTCCGTATGGCGGCGCTGCTGGACGCCGACCCCGCCATTGTCGGCGAGCGCATCGGCGGCCTGACCGTCGAGCACGTCGACGAGCTCGAGACCGTCATCAAGGAGAGCCGGATCTCGATCGCCGTGCTGGCCGTGCCTGCCGCGTCCGCGCAGTCCGTCTGCGACCGGGTGGTGGCCAGTGGTGTGACGAGCATTCTGAATTTCGCGCCGGTCGTACTGAATGTGCCGGATGGCGTAGATGTGCGTAAGGTCGATCTGTCGATTGAGCTACAGATCCTCGCGTTCCACGAGCAGCGCAAGGCCGGCGGGCCGAGCGGCGTGGAACAGGAGTACCTCGAGGCGGTAGAAGGCCCATGAACCGAGGGAACGATACGACACGCCCGCACTGCCGGCACCGGCCCCGACCCCAGGGCGGTGGGTGCGCATGAGCATCCTCGTCGTCGGGCTGAGCCATCGCAGCGCCCCCGTCGCGCTCCTGGAGCGCACCGCACTGGCCGGTGACGACCTGCACAAACTCCTCCGCGACGTGCGCGAGACCACGCACGTCACCGGTGCCGTGGTCATCTCCACCTGCAACCGGATCGAGGTCTACGCCGACGTGGAGAAGTTCCACGCCGGCGTGTCGTCCATCTCCGAGCTGCTGTCCCGGCACACCGGCGTGCCCTTGGAGGACCTGTCCCGGCACCTGTACGTGCACTATGAAGAACGCGCGATCCAGCACATCTTCACGGTGGCGTGCGGCCTCGACTCGATGGTGATCGGCGAGGGCCAGATCGCCGGGCAGCTCCGCAGCGCGCTGAAGATCGCGCAGAAGCTCGGCACCGTCGACCGGGCGCTGAACGAGGCGATCCAGCGGGCGCTGCGCGTCGGTAAGCGCGCCCGTAACGAGACCGGCATCGACCGCGCGGGCCCGTCGCTCGTCAGCGTCGGCCTGAGCCGGGCCGGCTCGATCGAGGGCAAGCGGGCGCTGGTGGTCGGGGCCGGCTCGATGAGCTCGCTGGCCGTCGCCACGCTGGCCCGCTCCGGCGCCGCCGAGATCGTCGTCGCCAACCGCACGTACGAGCGCGGCGTCCGGCTGGCCCGCAAGGCCGAGGCGCCGGCCCGCGCGATCCGGCTGGCCGACCTGCGGTCCGCGCTGGCCGAGGCGGACATCGTCGTCTCGTGCACCGGCGCGGCCGGCCTGGTCATCACCCCCGACATGATCGAAAAGCCGGTGTTCCTGCTCGACCTGGCCCTCCCGCACGACGTCGACCGCGCGGTACGCGACCTGCCCGGCGTGACCCTCGTCGGACTGGACGACCTGAGCACCGCCGACGATCCGCCGGCCGAGGCCGACATCGACGCGGTCCGCCGTATCGTGGCCGAGGAGGTCCGGGCGTTCGAGCTCGGCCGGGTCGCGGCCACGGTGGCGCCCACGGTCGTCGCGCTGCGCAGCAAGGCGGCCGAGGTGGTCGAGGCCGAGCTGGGCCGCCTGGGCGGCCGGCTGCCCGAGCTGGACGACCGGGCCCGCGCCGAGATCGCCCAGACCGTGCGCCGCGTCGTCGACAAGCTGCTGCACGCACCGACCGTACGCGTCAAAGAGCTCGCGGCCTCGCCCGGCGGCGATACCTATGCCGACGCGCTGCGCGAGTTGTTCGACCTCGATCCCAAGGCCCCGGAGGCGGTCATCCGGGCGGAGGACGTCCCCGAGCGAACGCTCCGCAGCGAGCGGAGTGGCCGGTCGAGGGACGAGGCCGGCCGCGGAGTGAGTGAGGAGCGTTGAGCGAGGCATGGGCACTGAGCGAACGCTCCGCAGCGAGCGGAGTGGCCGGTCGAGGGACGAGGCCGGCCGCGGAGTGAGTGAGGAGCGTTGAGCGAGCAGTGAGCACGAAACTCAGGCTGGGGACCAGGCGCAGCCTGATGGCCATGACGCAGTCGGGCCTGGTCGCCGACGCGCTCACCGCACGCACCGGGCGGGCCGTCGAACTGGTCGGCGTCACCACCGAGGGCGACGTGTCGAAGGCGCACCTGGCCCAGATCGGGGGCACCGGCGTCTTCGTCAACGGGCTGCGCGAGCGGCTGCTCGCCGGCGACATCGACTTCGCGGTGCACTCGCTGAAGGACCTGCCCACGGCACCGGCCGAGGGCATCGCGCTCGCCGCCGTGCCCGAGCGTGACGACCCGCGCGACGCGCTCTGCGGCCCGGCCAAACTCGCCGACCTGCGGTGCGGCGCCCGCGTCGGCACCGGCTCGCCGCGCCGGGTCGCGCAGTTGCGCGCGCTGCGGCCCGACCTCGACGTCGTGCCGATCCGCGGCAACGCCGACACGCGGCTGCGCAAGGTCACCGAGGGCGAGTTGGACGCGGTCGTGCTCGCCTACGCGGGCCTGACCCGCATCGGCCGCACGGAGGCGATCGGGGAGATCTTCGAACCCGACCAGATGCTGCCCGCACCCGGCCAGGGCGCGCTCGCCGTGGAGTGCCGCGCCGACCGCGCCGACCTGATCGAGCTGCTCGCGACGCTCGACGACGCCGCCACCCGGGCGGCCGTGCTCGCCGAGCGGACGCTGCTGGCGACGCTGGAGGGAGGCTGCTCGGCGCCCGTCGGGGCGTACGCGGCATCCGATGGCCACACCTTGTACCTGACCGGGGTGGTTGTCGGGTATGACGGTGTACGACAGATTCGGTTGTCTGAAACGGGCTATCCTGACGATCCGGAGCGGCTCGGGCGCGAACTCGCGCTTCGGATGCTCGCCGAGGGGGCCGATCAGCTGATGGGGGAGATCAAGTCTTGAGCCCCACGAGCAAGAAAGCGGGAAACGACGGCGGTACGACCCCGGCCTCGGCCGGCCCGCAGGTGCCGGGCCGGGTGGCCTTCGTCGGCGCCGGCCCCGGAGACCCCGAGCTGCTGACCCTGCGCGCGGCCCGGATCCTCGGCTCGGCCGACGCGATCGTGGTGCACGAGACCATCGCCGCCCTGTTCGCGGCGCACTTCAACCCGAGGGCCGAGATCATCGCGCCGGAGGCGGCCGACCTCGTCGCGCTGGCCCGCGCCGGCCGGGTCGTGGCCCGCGTGCTGACCGGCGACCCGGGGATCGGCTCGGTGCTGACCGAAGAGGCCCGCACGCTGGTGAAGGCGCACGTGCCGTTCGAGATCGTCCCGGGCGTGTCGTCCGCCACCGGAGTCCCCGGGTACGCCGGCATCCCGCTCACCGACGACAAGAACCGTGAGGTGACGATCGTCGACGGCCGCGAGGGCGGCGTCGACTGGAGCGCCCACGCCGCCGCTGCCACGCTCGTCGTCCTGGGTGCGGAGAACACCATCGCGGAGGTCGCCAAGGGCCTGATGGCCGCCGGCCGCGCCGACACGACGCCGGTCGCGGTCACCTCGATGGGCACCACCACCGAGCAGTACACCGTCGAGAGCACCCTCGCCAGGGTGGCGCACGACACCAAGCACCTGGAGGCACCCGCCCTGCTCGTCGCCGGCGACGTCGTGCGCCGCCGCGCCGACCTGTCGTGGTTCGAGACCAAGCCGCTGTTCGGCTGGCGGGTGCTGGTGCCGCGCACCAAGGAGCAGGCGGCGTCGCTTTCGGACCAGCTCCGGTCGTACGGCGCGGTGCCCGACGAGGTGCCGACCATCTCCGTCGAGCCGCCGCGCACGCCGCAGCAGATGGAACGTGCCGTCAAGGGCCTGGTCACCGGCCGCTACGAGTGGGTCGTCTTCACCTCCACGAACGCCGTGCGCGCCGTCCGCGAGCGCTTCGAGCAGTACGGCCTGGACGCCCGCGCCTTCGCCGGGCTCAAGGTCGCGGCCGTGGGCGAGCAGACCGCCGCCGCGCTCGTCGAGTTCGGCGTCCGGCCCGACCTGACGCCCTCCGGCCAGCAGTCGTCCGAGGGTCTGCTGGAGGTGTGGCCGCCGTACGACGAGGACCTCGATCCGATCAACCGGGTGCTGCTGCCGCGCGCCGACATCGCCACCGAGACGCTCGTCGCCGGCCTGACCGAGCTCGGCTGGGAGTGCGACGACGTGACCGCCTACCGCACCGTGCGCGCGGCGCCGCCGCCCGCGCCGATCCGCGAGGCGATCAAGGGCGGCGGGTTCGACGCGGTGCTGTTCACCTCGTCCTCGACGGTGCGCAACCTCATCGGTATCGCCGGCAAGCCGCACAACGTCACCGTCATCGCCGTGATCGGGCCGCAGACCGCGCAGACCGCCCGCGAGTACGGCCTGCGCGTCGACGTCATGGCCGACAAACCGTCGGTCTCCGCCCTCGCGGCCGCCCTGGCGGCGTACGGTGCCAAGCGGCGGGCCGTCCAGATCGAGGCCGGCGACCCTCTCCGCAAGCCCAGCGAGATGCGCCGGGGCGCCCGCCGGCGCAAGTAGACAGCAGGTGCGCCGGGGCGCCCGCCGGCGCAGACAGAGCAGACAGACACGCGAAAAGAGAATCCACGTGACCGCGCAGTTCCCTGTCGCCCGACCCCGCCGGCTGCGCCGCACCCCGGCGCTGCGGCGGCTGGTCGCCGAGACCCGCCTGCACCCGAGTGACCTGATCCTGCCGCTCTTCGTCAAGGAGGGCATCACCGAGCCGCAGCCGATCGAGTCCATGCCCGGCGTCGTGCAGCACACGCGGGAGACCTTGCGCAAGGCCGCCCGCGAGGCCGCCGAGGCAGGCGTCGGCGGGATCATCCTGTTCGGCATCCCCGCGGTCAAGGACGGCCGCGGCTCCGCCGCCGACGACCCGGCCGGCATCGTGCAGAAGGCGCTGCGCGACCTGGCCGGCGAGATCGGCGACGACACGGTCATCATGGCCGACCTGTGCCTGGACGAGTACACCGACCACGGGCACTGTGGCATCCTGACCCCCTCCGGCGAGGTCGACAACGACGCCACCCTGGAGCGGTACGCCTCGATCGCCGTCGCGCAGGCCGCGGCCGGCGTCGACGTCATCGCACCCAGCGGCATGATGGACGGCCAGGTCGCCGCGATCCGCCGTGCCCTCGACGAGGCCGGCTACCACCACGTCGCGATCATGGCGTACGCCGCGAAGTACGCCTCGGGCTTCTACGGGCCGTTCCGCGACGCCGCCGAATGCGCGCCGCGGTTCGGCGACCGGTCGGCGTACCAGCAGGACCCGCCCAACGCCGAGGAGGCGTTGCGGGAGGTCTTCCTCGACGTCGACGAGGGCGCCGACATCGTCATGGTCAAGCCGGCGCTGACCTACCTCGACGTCGTCCGCCGCGTCCGCGACGCCGTGCACGTGCCCGTCGCCGCCTACCAGGTCAGCGGCGAGTACGCGATGGTCGAGGCCGCGGCGGCCCGCGGCTGGATCGACCGCGAGCGGATCATCATGGAGACGCTGCTGTCCATCCGCCGCGCCGGCGCCGACATCGCGCTGACCTACTGGGCCACCGAGGTCGCCCGCACCCTCCACGACTGAACCGGCGCACTGACCCGTCCGCCACTACCCCGTCACACCTCGGCCGCTTTTCGGGGGGTTCCCGCAGAGCGCGAAACGGCGACGCGCGATGATCGAAGGAACGGTGGAGGGGGAGCACAGTGCTGGACGTATCGGCGAAACGACGACGGCGGGCCCGCGGGCGCGTGGCCCGCGCCGCCCGTGGCACGAGCACGGCGGCGGCCGTGCTGGAGTACGCGGCCCTGGGCTGGCCGTGCTTTCCGGGCGCGCACCCGGCGAGCGACGGTACCCGGGCCTGTTCGTGCGACCGGATCGGCTGCCCGTCGCCGGCGGCGCACCCCTGGTCGCAGGTGTGGCAGCGCAAGGCCACGGCCGACCCGGACACGCTGGCGCGCTGGTGGGCGAAGCAGCCGGAGGCCAACATCATCCTGCCGACCGGCCGGGTCTTCGACGTGTTCGACATGCCCGCGGCCGCGCGCCGCGCCGCGCTGGCCCGCATGAGCGGCGAGGGCGTGCAGGCCGGTCCGGTCGCCGCCGTCGGCGACGAGCGGTACCTGTTCTTCGTCGCCACCCGCGGTGCGCCCGAGGATGAGGACGAATGGTGGTCCTCCGCGCTGGACTGCGTTCCGGAGACCATCGCCGACAGCCCCGGCATGCGCTGGCACTGCCGCGACAGCTACGTCGTGGCGCCGCCGTCCGTGCTGCCGTACGGGCGCGCGGTGACCTGGGTGAACGCTCCGACCGGCGCGCCGCTGCCGGACCCGATGCGGCTTCTGGAGATCCTGGCCGACTCCTGCGAATGACGTCTGGGAGACTCGTGGACGTGAGTTCCACGAAGCGTTCGCAAGCGTTGTTCGACCGGGCCACGGCGGTCACGCCGGGCGGGGTGAACTCCCCCGTGCGCGCGTTCGGCGCCGTCGGCGGCACCCCGCGGTTCATCGCCTCGGCGGCGGGGCCCTATCTCGTCGACGCCGACGGGAACGAGTACGTCGACCTGATCTGCTCGTGGGGGCCGATGATCCTCGGCCACGCCCACCCGGCCGTCGTCGAGGCGCTGCGGGAGGCCGCCGGGCGCGGCACCTCGTACGGGGCGCCGACCGAGGGCGAGGTGCTGCTGGCCGAGGAGATCGCCGCGCGCACGCCGGTGGACAAGGTACGCCTCGTCAACTCGGGCACCGAGGCGACGATGTCGGCGATCCGCCTGGCCCGCGGCTGCACCGGCCGGCCGAAGATCGTGAAGTTCGCCGGCTGTTACCACGGCCACTCCGACGCGCTGCTGGCCTCCGCCGGCTCGGGCGTCGCGACGTTCGGGCTGCCCGACTCGCCCGGCGTGACCGGCGCGGCGACCGCCGACACCATCGTGCTGCGCTACAACGACATCGCCGCCGTCGAGGAGGTGTTCGGCGAGCACGGTCACGAGATCGCCTGCGTCATCACCGAGGCGTGCCCGGCGAACATGGGCATCGTCCCGCCGGCCGACGGCTTCAACGCGGCGCTCAAGGCGATCTGCGCGCGGCACGGCGCGCTGTTGATCGTGGACGAGGTGCTGACCGGGTTCCGCGTGTCCCGTTCCGGCTGGTACGGCCTGGAGGGCGTGGCCGGTGACCTGTACACGTTCGGCAAGGTGATGGGCGGCGGCCTGCCCGCCGCGGCGTTCGGCGGCCGCGCCGACATCATGGATCATCTTGCCCCGGCCGGCCCGGTCTACCAGGCCGGCACCCTGTCCGGGAACCCCCTCGCCACCGCTGCGGGCCTGGCGACGCTGCGGAACGCCACCGACGAGGTGTACGCGCACATCGACCGGGCGGCGGCCGCCGTCGCGCGGGCGGCGTCCGACGCGCTGGCCAAGGAGGGCGTGCCACACCGGCTGCAGACCGCCGGCAACCTGTTCTCCATCTTCTTCACCGACGAGCCGGTCCGCGACTTCGACGCCGCCCGCACCCAGGACGCCGCCCGCTACGCGGCGTTCTTCCACGCGGCGCTGGAGCACGGCGTGTACCTGCCGCCGTCGGGCTACGAGGCGTGGTTCCTGTCGGCCGCCCACGACGACACCGCGCTCGACCGCGTCGCCGAGGCCATGCCCCACGCCGCCCGCGCCGCCGCCGAAGCCGGCTGATCCTGGGGATCACCCCACGAGGGCGTGGCGCCGCCCGGCGGGTGCCTTTTCCGGAGAAAAAGAAAACCCGGCTCACGAGGAGCCGGGTGGGACCCGTTACCAGCCGGGCGGCATCGAGTATCCACCGACCGGATTCGGACGCTGATGATGCCGGATGTCTCGCTCGCTCAGCTTGCGCCGGAAGTGACGTCCGACTCCAGCGGTGGGCGGGGACGACAGGTCGATGCGGGGCCGTGTAAGCGGACCTGAGCAGGAGTCGACAGGTCGCCATCGCCTTACTTCCAGTGGGGCGGGCGGGTGTACCTCTGCCGACCAGACTGAACAACGTCGGGAAGCTGCGACTGCCGTACGTTGGCCCAACCGATGGGGATGGTCGCGTCGCAAAGCCGTTGAAGGCCCGGCGACCTCCGGTTAGGTGGGAGAGCGGCGATCACGCGTACGCGGGGCCGTAGGCGTCTGATGGCGTGTATGGCAGGACACATGTCGCTGTCAGCGGAGATGATCAAAGCGGTGTCGTACAGGCCGTTGACGGAGTCTTCGACGATGGAGACGGCGAGAGACACATCCGTCTCCTTCTCTTCGTAGCCCAGCCATGTCGCTCCGCATGAGCGGCAGTCTCTGGTCTTCTGCTGGAAGCGACCGAGGCTGATGCTCAACAGCGTGCTGTGGGCCTGCAGGGCATTCAGGTAGATCTGCTGGCGTTGCTCGGCCGGAGGATCGTTGCGAACGCTCGCGGTGAAGTACCGGACAGCGACCAGCTGTTGGTCCGCCCTGAGGAGCCTTCGGATGAGGGCCTCAAGATCGAGCCACAAGTACCGGCGACCCCTGCTGCGTATGCCGAAGTAGAGGTTGAAGCCGTCAACGTAGGCGGCGACTCGCTCGACGGCGCTCATGCCTTCCGCCTGCTTGCTTGCCGGCCGAAGGAGCCGTATCGTAGCCGTATACCCGCCTGGGGGTTCACGCCTCCGGCATGACGGCCCTCGTACTCGAGGGCCGTTTCTTTATGTGCCGCCGTGACGATCGCGACGTGCGACGTCGGCTCTGGCTTCATGCCAGCAGCGTGCAAGTGATGTCGGTTGGTCCGGACATGGAGCGCACGTAGGCAAAATCGTCCAACGAGGTCTCCCAGTGGGGCGTAGTGGTAGCGTCGCGCCCACTCTTGCCGCCAGTGGAGGTGACCGACAGCACGTCAAATTGGGCGCGATGCCTATTTAGGTGGTTGGAATGGTACCGAATGCAACCACGATGGGGGATCGCTTCACCTGCT
Source organism: Actinomycetota bacterium (assembly GCA_048498315.1). Classification (GTDB taxonomy): domain Bacteria; phylum Actinomycetota; class Actinomycetes; order Streptosporangiales; family Streptosporangiaceae; genus Actinoallomurus. The sequence goes on along the minus strand of JBEHYF010000057.1, from coordinate 965 downwards.
GAATCAGCGGATCAGTCGGCTCGTCCCAGCGTTCTGTGCGGCGTATGGCCGCATTGACGGGAAATTCGATGCGCTCTTGGGCGCGGTGCGCCGCTTCGTAGACGTCGCCTCGTGCCGGCGTGCCGAGAACGAGCAGGTCGAGGTCGTTTGGGGGTGGCCCTGGCTCCCCGTGGTAGCGCGCCGCCCACGAACCGTAGATCACGACAGCGGCGATGCCGGGAACGTCGGCGAACTCGTCGGCGACGACGAGGTGGGGGCCGACCGTCACTGTGAGCAGTCGGGTCAACGGCTCGGCGAGGCGGTTCGTCGTGTTCGCCCGGAGCAGTTGTGCGCGGCCCACCGGTCGCACGCGGATGAGATCCGCGTCGATGAGCCGATGCACCTCGCGGTGCAGCGTCGACGGGCTGACGCCCACCCGCCGGGCCAGCTCGGTGAGCGTGCAGTCGTCGTTCGGGTGAAGGAAGAGGGTGGCGAGCAGATCGGCCTGGTGCGCCGACCGGAAGATCGGCGCGAGCGGCGGCGCATCTGTTCGCATAATACGAATGTAACTTCGACCTATACGAATGTCGATCGAGTTGAGGACTTCGATCTCTCTTCATGAGCCAGCTGAGCCGGGCGGGATCACCTCTGTCGGGTGATCTACTGACCGAACTGAACGGCGACGCCGACCATGAGAGGATCACCGCTCCGCTCGAGGCGGCATCCGGACATCAAGACGCTCTGCGCGGCGAAGGCTCGAGTTCCGAACAGGCGTTCCACGAAGAGCCAGATGCAGACCGAGCTGCGGTCACGGCGCCCGCACATGCACAACGCCCTCGACGACGCGATCGGGCAAGCCGAACCTTCCAGAACCTGATGACCTGGCCCGGGTCCCCTGAGAGGGGCTACAGGGCACCGGCCGACCGGGGATCCCGTACGGCGATCAACGAGACAGAGAGGCGACCTCGACGCACTGGCCGCCCGTG
>JBEHYF010000056.1:0-32612 GCA_048498315.1 Actinomycetota bacterium | reverse complement strand
GCTGACTGAGGAGGACGTGCGGGAGTACTGCCGGGGCCGCCTCGCGCACTTCAAGATCCCGCGATACGTGCGGTTCGTCGAGGAGTTCCCGATGACGATCACTGGAAAGATCCAGAAGTACCGGATGCGCGAGATCTCGATCGAGGAGCTCGGCCTGGGCGACGCCGCCGCGACCGAGACTGCCTGAGCCCGGCGTGGCCGGCGCGCGCCGTGCCCGCCCGGCCTGGGGCCCGTGCCCGACCGGCCGGGGCGCCACGCCGCCTGAGATTCGCCCGGTCCGGCGGCGCGTGCGCGGGCGGCACCGCCGGTGGCCGCCGGCACCCCGCGCGACTCCCGGCCTGGTCTCCGTGCCCGACCGGCCGGCCTGGTGCTCTCACCCGCGCGCCCCGGCACCGCGCGCCCCGGGCGCGCCGGCGGCCGGGCGTGCCGACCGGGCGTGCGTCCCGGCCGGGGGCGTCGGCCGGGCGTCAGCGGACGCGGCGGAGCAGCCCGGCGACGATCCGGCCGGCGATGAGGTAGACGACCGCGGCGATCCCGTAGTTGACCAGGACGTCCACCCGGTGGTCCTTCGGCGTGAACATGTCCCGGAACTGCCAGGCGAGCCCGTGACCCCAGTCGCCCACCGTCCGCACGATGGCGTTGCCCTCGTTGGCGCCGAAGACGGCGAACGCGATGGCGATGGCCAGGATCACGCAGGCGATCGCGGCGGCGACGGTGACCGCGGTGGCCAGGGCGGCGGTCACCCGGGCGGCCGCGGTCCGGATGCCCGCGCTCAAGGGTTCGGCGTCCGGGCGGTGCCGACCGGCGGTCTGTTGCGCGTTGCGGGGGGAAGCGGAGCTGTCCTGAGCAGGGCTTTCAGCGACATTTCCGGAATTATCCCTGTCAAATCGCCGTTTCGCCATGTTCTTTTTCTGACTTTCGAAGGCGGCTGGGAGAGCCGGGGTTCGGGGGACGGTTACTGGGTATATCCGGATCGCGTAACCGTGGTTACGGGCTTGCGATTAATGCGAGTTCGGCCGGTGACAGATTTGCTACATCCAGATACCGCGCAGACTCCGCGCCCTCCCACTCGGATCCCGTCGCATCGCCACTACCGGGAGGGCGCGGGCACGCGCGTTCGGTCATGGTACGTACCCTATGGCGCGTGCTCGCCGTCGGATTCGACCTCGACATGACCCTCGCCGACACCCGTCAGGGTATCGCCGCGGCCTTCGACCGGCTCTCGGCGGAGACCGGCGTGCCGATCGACTCGGCCGCCGTGGTCACCCGGCTCGGCCCGCCCCTGGAGACGGAACTGGCCAACTGGTTCCCGCCCGAGGAGGTGCCGGCGATGGCCGCCCGCTACCGCGCCTTCTACGGCGAGGTCGCCGTGCCCGCCACCGTCGCCATGCCGGGCGCCGCGGCCGCCGTCGACGCCGTACGCGCCCGCGGCGGCCGCGTGATCGTCGTCACGGCCAAGAACCAGCGCGACGCCGAGGCGACCGTCCGGTTCCTCGGCCTGCCGGTCGACACCGTCGTGGGAGCGCTGTTCGGGGCGGCGAAGGGACGGGCGTTGAAGACATATGACGCCACCGCGTACACCGGTGACCACGTCGCCGACATCGACGCCGCCCGCGCGGCGGGCGCGCGCAGCGTCGGCGTCGCCACCGGTCCCTATGACTCGGCGGCGCTGAGGGCGTACGGAGCGGATATCGTGTTGCCCGATTTGCGGGGTTTCCCGGAGACTTTGAACGACCTGATCGACCCTGGTCACGCTTCCAGGCAATAGCCTTGAAGCGACCCACCCGGACGAGAGCTAGCAACGAGGTCTCCTGTGCCCACTGGCAAGGTCAAGTGGTACGACGCCGAGAAGGGATTCGGCTTCCTCACCCGCGACGACGGCGGGGAGGTCTTCGTCCATTCCACCGCGCTACCCGCAGGAGTGGCCTCGCTCAAATCCGGCCAGCGGGTGGAGTTCGGGGTGGTCGAGGGCCGCAAGGGCCAGCAGGCACTGACCGTGCGCCCGCTGGGGAACCCGCCGTCGGTCGTCAAGGCCAAGCGTAAGAAGCCGGACGAGATGGTGGTGATCGTCGAGGATCTCATCAAGCTCCTCGACGGCATCTCCACCACGTACCGGCGTGGCAAGCACCCCGAGGGCCGGGTGGCCAAGAAGATCGGCGAGGTGCTGCGCGCGGTCGCCGACGACCTCGACCCCAGGTAACGCACGCCGGTTCGCGCCGCCCCGCCACGCGGGCGGGCGGTCGCCTGCCGCCCGTGACGCGACGGCGACGTCCACGGCACCGGCGCCGCGAGGCGGCATGCATCCCGGGCGGGACGGGCCGATGTCCTGGACGGCCCGGGTACGCCCGCATGCGAACGCGGCCGGGGCGGCCGGGACGGCGGGAAGCCGCGTCGGTCCGTGGCGGCGTGCGCCGTCCCGCGCGGTCGCGGCGGCGGCGGCCGGGCCGGGCGTAGGCCGGGCGTGGCTCAGGCGGTCGTGTCGGCGACGCTGGGTTCGCTGTCCGCGGCGCGCCGCCGGCGTACAGCGCGGCGGCGCGCGTGGGGCCGGACGAGCACCAGCAGTGACGCCGCCAGCACCGCAGCGACGGCCGACAGCGCCACCCGGCCGTTCGAGGCGACGATCGACATGGCCAGCCCGAGCAGCCCGCCCACCACCCAGACGAGCTGGTGGACCGTCTCGGAGACCGCCAGCGTCGACGAGCGGATCTCCTCTGGCACCTCGCGCTGCACCGTCGCGTCGAGGCCCAGCTTGCCCAGCGACTGGCCGAGCGCCCCGACGAACGCCACCACCAGCGCGGCGACCGGCCCGAAGAACGCCGCGCACACGCCCGCGGTGACCGTGGCGGCCAGCACCGTGCCGAGCAGGATCGCCCGCGGCGCCCGGCCCTTGATCAGCGCGCCCACGCCGGTTCCGGCCAGACCGCCGGCCCCGGCCGCTGCGGCCAGCACGCCGAGCGCGATGTTCTGCGACAGCGGGCGGGCGAACGACGTGGTGCGCAGCAGGAACGCCAGGTACAGGAGCAGGAAGCCGGCGAGCGCCCGCAGCGCCGCGTTCGCCAGCATCGCCTCGCCGACCACCGGGCCCACCCGCAGCAGAGTGCGCCAGCGCCCGCCGCCCGCACGCGGCGCCCCGCGCCCGGACCGCGGTTCCGCGCCCGCCCCGCCCGGCCCCGCACCGTCGTGCCCGGCCGCGCCGCGGGGCGTCGCGCCGCCGGCCACCGCACCGGGCACCGTGCCGCCGGCCGCTGCGCGGTCGTCGGCACGCGGATCGGCCGCCGGGGTGTCGACGTGCGACGGAAGGCGGACCCCGAGGATCGCGCCGGCGAGGAACACGACCGTGGCGAGCCGCAGCGCCCAGCCGGCGTTGGTGAGCGCGATCAGGCCCGCGCCCACCGGCGCCATGATCGACGCGGCGACGACGCCGATGAACGACGTCCGCGCGTTCGCGGTCACCAGGCCCAGGCCCTCTGGCAGCACGCGCGGCGTGACCGCGCTGCGCGACACCCCGAACGCCTTCGACAGCACCAGCGCGCCGAACGCCGCCGGCATCAGGGTCACCGGGTCCTTGTGCAGGACCGCGCCGCCCATGCCCCAGCACAGCAGCCCTCGGGCCAGCATCGTGCCCGCGATCGCCACCCGGCGCGCGTGCCGAAGGTTGTCCAGCGCCGGCCCGATCAGCGGCGCGACCAGGGCGAACGGCGCCATCGTCACGAGCAGGTAAAGCGCCACCTGGCCGCGCGCCTGCTGCACGTCGAGGCTGAAGAACATGGTGCCGGCCAGCGCCACCGCGATCAGCGCGTCACCCGCGCTGTTCACGGCGTTGAGCTCGATCAGGCTGCCGAGGCCGCTGCGCCCCGCACCGCCCGCGTGGGTGGCCCGGCGGGTGGCCCGCCCGATCTTCCGTGCCACCGATCGCGCCGACCGTGCCGCGGCGCCGATCCGTGACCACCAACTCATGCCGTCAAGTCTGCCTCTTCAGGGCGAACCCATGCCCATCGATGGGCGACAATCGTGTATGTGAGTCCTGTGCGTTCCACCAGCGCGGCCGCCCGGCGCGGCCGTACGCCCGCGATCGACGCCGCCGCAGCAGCAGCGGTCGACCTGGCGCGCGCGGCGGCCGAGGAGATCTCCCGGCCCGAGTACGTCGGCGAGCACGTCGGCCTGGTGGCGGAGGGCGACCGGGTGGTCACCCACTACTTCGAGTGCCTGGATCCGGCCTACCGGGGCTGGCGCTGGGCCGTCTCGGTCGTCCGTGCCGCACGGGCCAAGAACGTCACCGTCAGCGAGAGCGTCCTGCTCCCCGGCGACGACGCCATGCTCGCCCCCGCATGGGTGCCGTGGAGCGAGCGGCTGCGCCCCGGCGACCTGGGCCCGGGCGATCTGCTGCCCACCGCGCCCGACGACCCCCGCCTGGCGCCCGGCTTCACCGACACCGACGAGATCGACGCCGAGCTCGGCTGGGAGCTCGGCCTGGGCAAGCCGCGCGTGCTGTCCGCCGAAGGCCGCGACGAGGCCGCCGCCCGGTGGCACTCCGGCGACCCCGGCCCCGACGCGCCCCTGGCCCGCTCGGCTCCCGCGCACTGCGGCACCTGCGGATTCTTCGTGCCGCTCACCGGGTCGCTGCGTCAGGCGTTCGGCGTGTGCGCCAACCAGTACGCGCCCGACGACGGCAAGGTCGTCGCCGTCGACCACGGGTGCGGCGCGCACTCGGAGGCCGTCGTGGCGTCCCCGAACGAGACGGCGCCGCCGATCGTCGACGAACTCGGCTACGACGTCATGCCGTCGTCGTCCTTGACCGACGAGGAGGCCCTCGGTCACAGCTGACCGGCCCGTCCCGATGCGCCTTCCATCCGACCCGGCCGGCGACCCGTTCGCGACGGCGGCCCTCCGTGACCGGGTGCTCGCCGCCTGGGCGGCGTCGCCGGCCCGGTTCCGCGAGGACGCCAACGCCGAGGAGGACCACGCCCGCGGCGGCTACCGCGACCGCGTGATCGTCGAGCTGGCGCAGAACGCCGCCGACGCCGCCGCCCGCGCCGGCGTCCCCGGCCGGCTGCACCTCGCCCTGCGCGACGGGGTGCTCACCGCGGCGAACACCGGCGCGCCGCTTGACGCCGCGGGCGTCGAGGCGCTGAGCACCCTGCGCGCCTCGGCCAAGCGCGACCAGCCCGGCTCGGCGGGCCGCTTCGGCGTCGGCTTCGCCGCCGTCGTCGCCGTCAGCGACGCCCCGTCCATCGTCTCCCGGTACGCCCCGGACGCGGGAGCGGCCGCGTCCGGCGGAACGGCGGGGGAGGCGGACGCGGCGGCCCGATCCGGCACGGCGGCCGGCGAGCCGGGAACCGGAGCGCACGGCGCCCACGGGGCCTCCCACGATGCGGGGGCCTCCGGGCATGACCCGGTCTCCGGGAGGCCGCCCGCCGCCGGCGGACGGCACGCCGGGGGAATGCGGTGGTCGGAGGCGGACGGCCCGGGCGAGAGCGATCTCGGGGGCCCTTCCGACCGGGCCCGGTCCGGTGGAGCACGCGCGGACGGCGGGCCGGCCGTTGCCGGGGGCGGCGCGCTCGCCGGACACGACGCCGGGGGCATGCCATCGGAGGCGGGCGGTCCGTACCGAGCCGGGCACCGTCCGGTGCCCGATCCCGCCGCCCACGCGGCCGCAAGGGCGGGCGGTGGTTCGCCGGTGCGCGGAGTGTGCTGGTCGGCGGAGCGGACGCGGCGAGCGGTCGCCGCGATCCCCGTGCTCGCCGACGAGCTCGGCCGCCGTGGCGGGAACGTTCCGGTGCTGCGGCTTCCGTTCGCCCTGCCGGACGATGAGGCGTCCGTTCCGGAGGGTTTCGACACGCTCGTGCGGCTGCCGCTGCGCGACGCCGACGCCGAGGCGCTGGTCCGGCGGCTGCTGGCCGAGACGGGCCCGGCGCTGCTGCTCGCCCTTCCCGCACTGGCCGAGGTGGTCATCGAGGCCGGGGCAGAGACGCGGACGCTGCGCGCCGGCTGGAACCGGCCGCCCGACGCGGCCGGCGGCACCGGGTCGGTCGTCGTCGGCGGCACGACGTGGCGCACGTCGGAGGCGCACGGCGCGGTGGCGCCCGATCTGATGGCCGACCGCCCGGTCGAGGAGCGCCCGTTCTGGCAGGTCCGCTGGGCGGTCGCGGGCGACCCGCTGCCGGACGACGTGCCGGCCGTCGTGCACGCGCCCACGCCGAGCGACGAGCCGCTCGGGCTGCCCGCGCTGCTCATCGCCTCGTTCCCGCTCGCCCCCGACCGCCGGCACGTCGCACCCGGCCCGCTGACCGACTTCCTCGTCGAGCGCGCCGCCGAGGCGTACCTCGCGCTGCTCCCGCCGGACCCGAGCCTGCTCGACCTGGTACCGGGTCCGGTCGCCAAGGGCGAGCTGGACGCGAAGATCCGCCGTGCCATCCTCGCCCGCCTGCCCGATGTGCCGCTGCTCCCGATCGCCGTCGGCCGGGACAGCACTGACCGGGGCGGCACCGGCCGGGACGGCGGTGCGGGACGCATCCTCGTCCGCGGGCGGGACGCCGTGGTGGTCGACGGGCCGGCGGGCCTGCCGGAGGTGCTGGCCGAGGTGGTTCCCGGGCTGCTGCCCGCCGGATGGCCGGCGCGGCATCCCGGCCTGGCCGCCCTGGGTGTGCGGCGCCTCGGCCTCGCTGACGTCGCCGATGCGCTGGCCGGGCTGGAACGCGAGCCGGTGTGGTGGCGACGGCTGTACGCGGCGCTCGACGGCGCCGACCGCGACGCGCTGGCCGGGCTCCCGGTGCCGCTCGCCGACGGCCGCACTGTGCGCGGGCCTCGCGGGCTGCTGGTCACCGACCCCGAGGGCCTGGACGCGCTCGGCCTGCGGATCGTCCACCCGGAGGCCGTGCACCCGCTGCTGCTGCGGCTGGGCGCGGTCGAGGCGGGGCCGGCCGCCGTGCTCACGAACGCCGCGACCCGCGCCGCGGTCGCCGCCTCGTACGACGAGGACGACCCCGAGCCGATCTGGCACGCCGTCCTCACGCTCGCCGAGCGTGCCGCTCTGCGCCCCGGCGACCAGCCGTGGCTGGCCGAGCTGGCGTTGCCCGGCGCCGACGGCGACCTGTACCCGGCCGGCGAGCTACTGCTCCCGGACGCTCCCCTGGGGGAGGTCATCGCGGAGGACGCGCCGTTCGGCGTCGTCGACGGCGACCTCGTCGAGCGGTACGGCGCGGGGGTGCTGGAGGCGGTCGGCGTGCTGCGGACGTTCGCGCTGGTCCGTGCCGAGGACGTGATCGAGCCGGGGTTCCACCTCGACGGCGAGGAGGAATGGATGGGGCGGCTCGGCGACGGGTTCGTCGTGCCGGAGTTCGTCGCCGTGCGCGACCTGGAGTTCGTCGCCGACTGGCCGGGCGCACTGCGGCTGCTGGCCGAGCCGCCGCTGCGCGCGGCGGTCGTCGAGTCGGCCCGCGCGGTCCTCGCCGACGGCCGCACCGTGACGGTGCCGTCCTACACGGCATGGTGGCTGCGGCGGCATCCCGTGCTGGACGGCCGCCGGCCGGGCGAGCTGTGCATGGGGGACGAGCTGGCCGGCCTGTACGACCCGGCGCCGCGCGGCCTTGACGCGGGGATCGCCCGCGCGCTCGGCGTGCGCACGACGGTGGCGGCGCTGCTCGCCGAGCCGGACGGGCCGGCCGAGCTGCTCGACCGCATGGCCGACCCCGGCCGCGCGATCTCGCGGGAGCGGCTGCGCGCGCTGTGGGACGCGCTGTCCCGCGTCGAGGAGCTGGAGGTCGAGCCGCCCGACCGGGTGCGCGCGCTCGTCGACGGCGAGCCCGAGGTCGTCCCGGCGGAGGACGCGATCGTGGTCGACCGGCCCGACGCGTTGCCGCTGCTGCGCGGCCAGCCCCTGCTCCCTGTGCCGGTCCACCTCGCCGACGCGCTGGAACTGTCGACCGCCGGCGATGCGGTGCCCGGCGTGATCGAATCGTCCGGCTCGGAGCGCCCGGTGCCGGCCGTGGCCCGCGAGGTCCTGCCCGGCGCGCCGGCGACGTACGTGCACCACGAGCGGCTGGTCGTGGACGGCCAGGAGATCCCGTGGTGGTATGAGGACGGCGTCGTGCACGCGAGCGGCCCCGCCGGCCTGGCCCGCGGGCTCGCGTGGGCGTGCGGGCGGTGGGCCGACCGCCTGCTCGCGGAGGCGGTGCTGCGCGACCCCGACGCGCTGCCTCTCCTGCTCGCCGAGGCCGACCTCGGCTGATCCGCACCGCCGCGGCGGATGCCGCGGTCCGACGCCGGCCGACCGGCGCGCGGGGGGCGGTCTTTGCGCGACCTCTGTGGGTCGGGGCCGCCGGTGGCGGGGTGGTCCGCGGGTCAGCGGCGGCTCTGTGCGGTCGGTGTGGGTGCCGGGGGCCGCCGGTGCCGGGGGCCGCCGTGCCAGGGCGGTTTCGCGCGGCCCACGGCGTGAGCCGCCAATGATCGCCGATGGCGGGCCGACGGCGCGGGGACGGCCTCGCGATGGTGACGTGGGCGCTCCGGACGGCAGGCGGCCGGGCCGCGTCCCGGCGGCGGCCGGGCGAGCCGCGCCCGCGGGGGCGGGGCGGCCGGCGCGCGGACCGGTCTCGTGCTGTGGGCGCGAGCGGCCGCCGATGGCGAGCGGTCAGCCGCCGCGCAGGGGCCAGCGGTGCAGGGTCTCATAGCGCGGGCGCGGGCCCGGGTGGCTGCGGATCAGAAGGACCTCGTCAGCCGTCCAGGCCGTGCCGGCGTAGGCCCGCAGCCGGTCGATGAGCGGCCGTACGTCGAGCGGGTCGCGGGCGCGCGCCACCGTCAGGTGCGGGTGGAAGCGCTTGGAATCGTCGATGTCGACGCCCGCCCGGCGGCCGGCGGCGACGCACGACTCGGCAAGGCGCCGCAGGTCGGCCTCGACGCCGGTCCACAGCACGCGGGCGGCGACCGGCCGCGGAAACGCGCCCACACCCGTGAACGCCAGCTCCCGCGCCGGGTGCCGGGCCGCGGCGCGTTCGAGGCGTGCGGGCAGCCGTTCGGCGACGCGGTCGCCGACCTCGCCGTAGAAGGCCAGCGTGACGTGCCACGACTCGCGGCGGGTCCAGCGCAGCCCCGGCCAGGCGTCGTGGTGCGGCCCGAACGCCGCGGCGATCTCGTCGAGAACGTCCTCCGGCGGCACCAGCGCGACGAACAGTCTCACATCCCCACCCTCTCACCGGCCCACACCGTTCCGCCCCCCTCACGCGAGGTGTCGCCCGGCCGCACGGCCGCCGGTCGCGGCGGCTCGCCGGGCTGGAGCGCCCGTCCGTGCTCGCGCGATCCGGCCGCCAGAGCCGGCCTTCCCCGCGCCGGTCAGCCGGTCTGGCCGGTCTGGCCGAGGCGGCGGGGACGGAGGGCGGCGAGCGCGGTGCGGGGCGCCATCACGGCGGCCACGCCGACGACGGCGGCGAGCGAGACGACGCCGCCGATGTACAGGCTCGACCGGGCGCCGAAGACCTCGGCCAGCCATCCGATCAGCGGGGAGCCGACCGGCGAACTGCCCGCGAACACCAGCAGGTACAGGCCCATGACCCGGCCGCGCATTTCGGCGGGCACACTGAGCTGCATCACCGCGTTGGCCGCCGTGTTGAAGGTCAGCAGCGCCATCCCGGTCGGCACCAGCAGCACCAGGAAGGTCACGTACGTCGGCATCAGGCCGGTGGCGATCTCCAGCACGCCGAAGACGGTCGCGGCGACGAACAGCAGCCGCATCCGCAGCCGGCGGCGCCGGGCGGCCAGCAGCGAGCCGGACAGCGCGCCGACCGCCAGCATGGTCGAGGCAAGGCCGAACGACGAGGCGCCGCTGTGGAAGACCTGCCGGCTCATCAGCGCGGTGGTCATCTGGAAGTTCATGCCGAACGCGGCGACGAACAGCACGATGGTCAGCACCATGATCAGGTCGCGGCGCCGCCGGATGTAGCGCAGGCCCTCGCGCAACTGGCCCTTCGCGCGCGGGACCGGCTCCGGAAGGTGCAGCTCGTCCTCGCGCATGAGGGCGAGGCCGGTCAGCACGGCGACGTACGACGCGGCGTTGACGAGGAACACCGGCCCGGTGCCCATCACCGCGATCAGCACGCCGGCCACGGCCGGGCCGACGATGCGCGCGGTGTTGAAGATGGCGCTGTTCAGCGCGATGGCGTTGGACAGGTCCGCGCGGCCGACCATCTCGACGGCGAACGTCTGCCGCGTCGGGTTGTCGACCACGGTGGCCAGGCCGAGGCCGAACGCGAGCGCGTACACGTGCCACACCTGCGCGGTTCCCGTCACCGCCAGCAGGCCGAGTACGAGCGCGAGCGCGCCCATGGCCGCCTGGGTGATCACGAGGACGCGGCGCTTGCGGTACCGGTCGGCGACGACCCCCCCGTACAGGCCGAACAGCAGCAGCGGCAGGAACTGCAGGCCGGTCGTGATGCCGAGCGCGGTGCCGCTGCCGTGCGTCAGGTTGAGCACCAGCCAGTCCTGGGCGACGCGCTGCATCCAGGTGCCGGTGTTCGACACCACCTGTCCGGAGGCGAAGAGCCGGTAGTTGCGGTTGCGCAGGGAGCGGAACAGGCTCAGGCGCGACTGATCCGTTCCAGGATCGGCGCCGCCCGGCGCAGGATCTCCCGCTCCTCCGGGCTCAGCTCCGCCAGCCGCTGGGACAGCCACGCCTCTTTGCGGCGCCGCTCTTCCTTGATCAGCTTCTCGCCCTGCTCGGTGATGTGCAGGATCACCTGCCGCCGGTCGGTGGGGTGCGGGCCGCGGGTCAGCAGGCCGCGCTCCTCCAGGGCGGCGATGACACGGCTCATCGACGGCGGCTGCACCTTCTCGAGCTCGGCGAGCTCGCCGGGGGTCATCCCGGGCCGCCGGGACACGGTGCGCAGGGCCGCGTACTGGGTGGCGCTCAGCGAGTGATCCGCCTGGGCGCGCATTCGTCGTGACAGCCTGCTGATCGAGACGCGCAGGGACGCTGCCAGGCCTGCGCGGCTTCTGGTCTGAGAGGTCGGCATTTTCCTTAGCACAAGTCATTACTTTTGCTAACGGTATGTGGCGCCCCCTTATTCCGCAACGTGGTGGACGACGCGGAAGATCTGGTCGGTCGTCCCGGTATGCCGGGCGTCGTTCCTGCGTGCGGCCGGCGATCGCCGGAGCGGATACGCTGCTGCCATGACGCGTCCGCGGCGACCCGTTCCCGAGCCGGTGAAGACGAACGACGTGGTGATCGCGGCCATCGGCGCGGCCGCGTTCGCGGTGGCGTTCCTCGTGCTGGTGATCGTCCCGCTGGGGGCGCAGGACCGCTGGTGGCGTTGGGTGTGCCTCGCCGGATGTCTGATGGGCCTGTTCGGCTGCTGGTACATCCCGCGGCTTCAGCGCAGCCGCGAGGAGGCCGCCGCGCGCCGCGCGAACCGCAAGCGGTCATAGCGTGACGGCCGGCGGCCGGCCCGCGACCAACGCGTATGCGGCGGCCCGCGACCGTCGGGATGCGGCGGCCCGAGGCAGCCGGGATGCGGCCGCCGGAGACGGCCGGGCGTCGGTCACTCCCAGCGCGAGCCGGTGATCCGCTCGTACACGTCGACGTAGCGCGCCCGCGTCGCCGCCACGACATCGTCGGGGATCTCCGGGCCGGGCGGGGTGCGGTCCCAGTCGGTGATCGTCGCTGACCAGTCCCGCAGGAACTGCTTGTCGAGCGAGTGCTGCGGGTGCCCCGGCCGCCACTCCGCCGCCGGCCAGAACCGCGAGGAGTCGGGCGTGAGCACCTCGTCGGCGAGCACGAGCGAGCCGTCGGGCGCGCGGCCGAACTCCAGCTTCGTGTCGGCGATGATGACCCCGCGCTCGGCGGCCAGCTCCGCGCCGCGGCGGTAGACCTCCAGGGTGACCTCGCGCAGCCGCTCGGCCGTGTCCGCGCCGACCCGGTCGACCACCCCACCGAAATCGATGAACTCGTCGTGCCCGACCGCGGCCTTCGTGGTCGGCGTGAAGATCGGCTCGGGCAGCTTCGACGCCTCGACCAGCCCGTCCGGCAGCCGCACCCCGGAAACCGTGCCCTGCTTCTGGTACTCCTTCAGGCCCAGCCCGGTCAGATAGCCGCGGGCGATCCACTCGACCGGCAGCATCTCCAGGCGGCGGCAGCGGATCGCCCGCCCGGCCCACTCGGCGGGCACGTCGTCCGCGGAGATCACATGGTTGGGGATGATGTCGGTGAGCCGTTCGAACCACCACAGCGACAGCCGCGTGAGGATCTTCCCCTTGTCCGGGATCGGCGTCGGAAGCACGACGTCGTACACGCTCACGCGGTCGGTCGCGACGAGGATCAGATCGTCCCCGTCCGCGTAGACGTCGCGCACCTTCCCCGAATGCACCAGCTCCATGCGTTCTCGCAATCTGCCCGCGGCCTGCTCGGCCCGACTGCCGATAGGGAGAACGTACCGGTCGCGGCCTCGTCACCGCAGAACCGGGAGGTGGTAGCCGGGCAGGCGCCGTGCGGCTCCGGCCGCCGGGGCACGGCCGGAATCGTTCGCCGACTCCTCGGCACCCCGGCCGGTCCCGGTCACCCCCGGCGGCATGCTCCATCGGCGGCGTCCCAGGGTGGCCGCTGGACCGTCCGCACGGGCCGCAACCGTGGCGGGCCGCCGGCGTGGGAGGCCGGCGTGGGAGGCGGGTGCGGGGGAGTCCTGCGCGGGGGAGTCCTGCGCGGGCCGCCGGGGCGGGAGAGCGGTTGCGGCCGGCGTCGCCTGCCGTGCGTACGTCAGCCGGCGGATCGCAGCCGGTGGGTGAGGGCCGTGTGGCGACGGCCGGCGCCGGCGGTGCGGACGGCCGCGGCCAGCGCTCGCCGGGAACCGGCCAGCACGACAAGCCTCTTTGCGCGCGTGACGGCCGTGTACAGCAGGTTGCGCTGCAGCATCATCCACGAGCTCGTCGTCAGCGGGATCACCACGGCCGGGTACTCACTGCCCTGCGAGCGGTGGATCGTCACCGCATATGCGTGGGCCAGCTCGTCCAGCTCGGTGAAGTCGTAGCCGACGTCCTCGTCCTCGTCAGTGCGGACGGTCAGCGTCTGCTCCTCCAGTGAGATGCCGGTGACGACGCCGACCGTTCCGTTGAAGACCCCGGCGGCGCCCTTGTCGTAGTTGTTGCGGAGCTGGGTGACCTTGTCGCCGATCCGGAACACCCGCCCGCCGTGGCGGCGCTCGGGCCGCCGCTCGTCGTACGGGGTGAGCGCCTCCTGCAGCAGCGCGTTGAGGTTGCCGGCGCCGGCCGGGCCGCGGTGCATGGGCGCGAGCACCTGGACGTCGCGGCGCGGGTCGAGCCCGAACCTGCGCGGGATCCGCCGCGCCACGATGTCCACGGTCAGCGCGGCCGTCTTCTCCGAGTCCTCGCAGGGGAACAAGAAGAAGTCGGCAAAGCCCTGGACGTGCGGGCTCTGGCCGGCGTTGATCCGGTGCGCGTTCACCACGATCCCCGACTGCTGCGCCTGCCGGAAGATCTTCGTGAGGCGGACGCGGGGGATGACGTCGGCGGCCAGCAGGTCCCGCAGCACCTCGCCCGCGCCCACCGACGGGAGCTGGTCGACGTCGCCGACGAGCAGCAGATGCGCGCCGCGCGGCACCGCGCGGACCAGCTTGTTGGCGAGGATGACGTCCACCATCGAGGATTCGTCCACCACGACCAGGTCCGCGTCGAGCGGGTTGTCACGGTCGTACTCCGGATCGCCGCCGGGCTTGAGCTTCAGCAGCCGGTGCACGGTCGCCGCCTCGTGCCCGGTCAGCTCGGCCAGCCGCTTGGCCGCCCGCCCGGTCGGCGCGACCAGTACGACCTTCGCCTTCTTGGCCCGCGCCAGCTCGACGATCGACCGCACGGTGAAGCTCTTGCCGCAGCCCGGCCCGCCGGTCAGCACGGCGACCTTCTCCGTGAGCGCCAGCCGCACGGCCTGCTCCTGCTCCGGCGCCAGGCCGGTGCCGGTACGGGTGCGCAGCCAGCCGAGCGCGCGGTCCCAGTCGACGTCGCGGAAGGCGGGGAGCCGGTCCTCGCCCGCCCGCAGCAGCGCCAGCAGCCCGGCCGCCAGCGATCGCTCGGCGTGGAAGAACGGCGGGAGGTACACCGCCGGGACCTCGCCCTCGCCCGCCGTCACCCGCTCGCGGACGACCTCCTCGGCGGCGACGGCCTCCTCCAGGCAGGGCACGACCAGCTCGCGCGGCACCTCCAGGATCTTCGTCGCCTCGGTGATCAGGTTCGGCTCGGGCAGGTGGCAGTGGCCCGCGTCGGCCGCCTCCGACAGCGTGTACCGCAGGCCCGCCCGGATCCGCTCCGGGCCGTCGTGCGGGATGCCGACCGCGCGGGCGATCGTGTCGGCGGTCTTGAACCCGATGCCCCACACGTCGGCGGCCAGGCGGTACGGCTCCTTGCGCACGACGTCGATCGACTCGTCGCCGTACTGCTTGTAGATCCGGACCGCGAGCGAGGTCGACACCCCGTGGCCCTGGAGGAAGACCATGACCTCCTTGATGGCCTTCTGCTCCTCCCAGGCGGCCGCAATCCGCGCCGACCGCTTCGGGCCCAGCCCGTACACCTCGACCAGCCGGTCCGGCTCCTCCTCGATGACCCGCAGGATGTCGGTGCCGAAGTGCTCGACCATGCGGTCGGCCATCACCGGCCCGATGCCCTTGACCAGCCCTGAGCCGAGGTACTTGCGGATGCCCTGCACGGTGGCGGGCAGCACCGTCTCGTACGACTGCGCCTCGAACTGCCGCCCGTACTTCGGATGGGACGTCCACCGGCCGGTCAGCCGCAGGCTCTCGCCGGGCTGCGCGCCCAGCAGCGGCCCCACGACCGTCAGCAGGTCGGTGGTGCTCCCGCCGACGGAGACCCGCGCGACGGTGTAGCCGGTCTCCTCGCTGGCGAAGGTGATCCGCTCCAGCACCGCCTCCAGCACCCGCGTGCCCGGCGGCGTGCGGCGTCCCTGTCCGGTCACACGGCCATCCTGCCGGATGATTCCGGCCGGGTGGCCGGATGCGCCTCCGAGGGGCACGGCCGGACACGGTGCTCCCAGGCGATCGCGGTCCGGCCGCCCGCGGCCCGGTGACGCGGAGAGCATAGGCTCTGGTCTGTGAACCGTGCTCCCCGATGGCTGCTGCCGACCGTGCTGGCGGCGCTGCTGTGCGCCGTCGTCATCGGCACGCTCCTGCATTGAGCCGTGTCGCTGGGGCGGTGCGCGCGGGCCATCCGTCACGATCGGATTCATGCCGTTCCGAAGACCCGCTGCGCTGGGCGCCGCCGTCGGCCTGGTCGTCGCCTGCGGGGCGGTGCCGGCGAACGCCGCACCGCGGACGGCCGTCGGCGTCGCCGTGCCCGGCGCGGCCGGATCCGCGGGGCTTGGCGCCGGGAACGCGCCGGCCGGTGCCCACGCCGCCGCACGGGCCGGGCTGCCCCGCGCGGACGGCGGCCAGAAGCGGGTCTGCACGATCCGCGATCGGCGGATCACCGAGTCGAGCGGACTGGCCGCGAGCCGCAAGCACCCCGGCATCGTCTACACCTTCAACGACTCCGGCGGCACGGCGCAGCTGTACGCCCTCGGGCCCGACTGCCGGGTACGGGCGACGCTCACCCTCGCGGGCGCGCGCAACCGCGACTGGGAGGCGATGGCGACCGGCCGGGACGGCCTGTACGTCGGCGACATCGGCGACAACCTGGGCGGCGCCTGGCCGTACGTGATGGTATACCGCATCCCCGAGCCCGCGCACCTGCGCTCGCAGACCATCCGGGCGACCGCGTACCGGATCAAGTACGCCGACGGGCCGCGCAACGCCGAGACACTGATGATCAATCCGCGGACGAACCGCCTGTACATCGCGAGCAAGGCGTTCGGCGGCTTGCTGTATGAAGGGCCGAAGCGGCTGAGCACGCACGGCTTCAACATCATGCACCGGGTCGGCGATGCCCCGTTCTACGCGACGGACGGCGCGTTCGCCCCCGACGGGCGCACGTTCGTCATCCGCGGCTACTGGGACGCCGAGATGTACTCCGCGCCGGGCAAGGAACTGGCCCGCGTGCCGGTCCCGGACCAGAAGCAGGGCGAGGGCGTGACGTACTCCGCCGACGGCCGGTCGCTGCTGTTCAGCTCCGAAGGGGTGGACCAGCCGCTGTGGCGGGAGCCCGTGCCGGCCGCGGGCCTGCCGCGCGAGAGCCCGGATCCGGCCGGGACCGCGGCCTCGCGGCCCGGCGGCGACGGTGGCGGCGGCGCGGGAATCGGCGCCCGTACCTGGGGGTTCCTCGTCGTGGGCGGTCTGGTTCTGGCCGGTGTGGTGGTGTTCGCTCGCAGACGAGCGTCATGACGGATGGGACGCTGACATGTCACGATCTCTTCTCGTGGACCTCCAGCTGATCGGCCTCCGTGCTCCGGTTCGCCGTGCGCGTCCCGTCGCGCCCGGCCTGTTCGCGCTGCTGTCGCTGCTCGTCGCGGTCATGCCGATCGCGCAGCCGGCGGTGTGGTTCGCGGCCGTCGTCGCCTGCAACGCCCTGCCGTGGCTGCTCGGGCTGCGCGCGCACCGGCCCGGGACGTGGCGGCTGTCGGAGGCGGGCCTGCAGCGGCTGGCCGCCGACGGGTCGGTCGTGGAGTCGTACGAGCGGGGACGCATCGAGGAGTTCGCGGTCACCGCCGACGACGGGGCTCTCACCATCTTTCACCTGTTCGGCGTGACGACGACGGGGTCGCTCGCCGACATGGGGTTCGACGCGCTGTCGTTCTACATGACCGCCCGCCGGCTGGGCATCCCCATCCACATCATCGACGGCGACCGAACCGTGTTGGACGACGGGGAGATGCCCGCGGAGGACGGCGCTCCGCGGACGCTCGGCCGCCGCGCCGAGCAGCGCCTGCGCGACCAGGAGGCCGCGCTGATGGCGGCGGCGCACGAGCCGCACCCGGCCGAGGTGACCACGAGCGCGGACCTCGGCAACGACGTGTCCGGGCGGCGCCGGATCGTGGCGCTGGGATTCCTGGTCGCGCTGCTGTCGCTGACCATGCTGGCGCGCACGGCCGTCGAGGGGAGTCTGGGCCTCGGCGCCCGCCTGATGGGCGGCGTCTGGGCCGCGGCGGGCGGGGTCGCGCTGGTCGCCGCGCGCCGGCGGCGGCTCACCTCGGCGCCGCTGATGTGGACGATCACCCCGAGTGAGCTGCGGGTCCGGCACGTGTCGGTCGCCGAGTGGCGGGTGCGCGCCGACCACGTCGCCGCGGTCGTCGTCGGACCCGGCACGGCCGTCGATCCGGTGACGGGCCGGCCGGCCGCCGACCGGACGGTGGCGACCGTGTTCGGCCACCGCCTGGAGGTGCTGGCGCGGCTGCCCGCCGAGGGGATCGACGCGTTCCAGCTCACGCACACCCTCAGCGAGCGCGGCTACCACGTCGTCACGCCCGACCAGGGCGTGCTCCGGCCGTCGGAGTACGGCCTGGCGGGCCTGCCGGAGATCTTCGCGCGGGTGCCGGGCGGCCGGCTCGTCGTCGACGAGGACGGCATCGGCTGGGCCGACGGCGCCGGCGACGTGATCCTGCGCATGCCGCGCGAGCGCATCGGTGGCATGGAGCTGCTGACCGTCGACGGCCACGCGTGGCTGCGCATGTACGACGACGACGGCGACGAGTTCCTGGCGGCGCCGCTGTCGACGCTGCGCATCTCGCGGACGGACCTGCGCGAGTCGGCGCGGCGGATGCGGCTGCCGATCACCGACGCCGAGTACGACGCGTACGTCAACGCCGCCTTCCACGGCTCGATGACGCGGATCGCCGCCGTGCCCGCGCCCGTCCCGACGCTGCCGCCGGGGGAGCAGAAGCCGCTGCCACCGGTCCAGCTCGACGTTCCGCGCCGCACCCGCCTCCTCGCCTGCGGCGTCACGGCGACGCTGTGCGAGCTGGTCGCGGTGCTCGGGGCGGTGTGGCTGCGCGCCGACCTCGGCGGGTTCCGGACGGCGCTGTCGTGGGCCGCCCCGTCCGGCGTCGTGCTCGGCCTGCTCGGCACCTGGCTGTACGACCGCAACCGCCCGCAGCTTCGTGTCTCGGCGGCCGGGATCTCCTCGGTGACCCGGCTGGGCCGCACCGAGTGGAGCGTGACCCGCGAGGCCCTCGGCGGGGTCGGCATCGACGAGTCCGAGGCGCCCCGCCTGGTCGTGTGGAGCCCGGTCGGCCGCGTGCTGCGCCGGGTGTCCTTCCCGCCGGACCTCGCCGAGCTGCGCCGCGCCTGTGAGCGCCACGGCCTCCCCTGGGGCCCGCCCGACGCCGGCCGCTCCGCCGCCCCACCCCCCGAACTCTGACCGCCCTGCGCGGGGAACCCTCGGGTACGTCGCCGCACCATCCGCGGGCACTCGGCGGCCGCTCAGGGGAGGTCACCCCGGCCGCTTCCCCGGCGGAGTGCCCGCGGTGCTGCCGGCCAAACGCCCACGCGAGCCCCGGCAGAATGCCCACGTACCACACATGACCTGCGATTATTTCGGCCAGTCCGCCGGTGCTCGGACGTATGTGCCCTTGCCGGGAATCGTCCGCAGGTATCCGGCCCGTTCGAGGTCCGAGAGCGCCCGGTGTACGGGCCGCCGGTCCATCCCGAAGATCAGCGCGAGCTGGTCGGCGGAGAGGATCTTCCGGCCGGACGGCCAGTCACCACCGACGATCCGATCTCGCATGATCTCGGCCGCCATGCGCGCATGCCGGTCGTCCATGGCGCCCAGCGGTCGCTCCCTCCTCGCGGCCGACTCGACGTCGCCGATGCGCTGCAGCAACCGCGACACAGACGTTTCGTCGATGATCACCGAGTCGGCGGTGATCGCGGAAAAGGCGGTGAACGCCCGCCGCCACGCCGACCAGGTGATCAGCCAGCCACCGCAGGCCTTCTGCAGGCTGGTCGCCACCGCTTCGGCGCATCGATCCCGGTCGGCGATCGGCTGGGAACACTGCCCTGTACGAGTGCGCGGGCGTGTCACCGGTACTCCAGTGGCGCGGAGCCCGGTGGCTGGTCGGAGACGCGCAGGACGCGAGCGATCTTGTCGGACACGCGGCGGATGTCGTCGGCCGGGCAGAGCGGTTCGTATTCGGGGGGCGCTTCGCGGGCCGGGCCTGACCATTGCCAGAACCACATCAGCCGTCCCTCGCCGTCCGTGCCGCACATGACGGTCTGCTTCAGGCCGGGGTTGAGGACCTTCGCGCGGCGATCGCCGTCCGGCGGGTCGCCCGCCGGATTGCCGGCGAGCACCCAGGCTCCGCGCACGACCTGGGCGCGCAGGCCTCGCGCGTTCAGCGCCGCCGCCAGCCGTTCGGCGAGCTGAGCCGTACGCGCATCGACGGCCGCCGGCGTTGCAGCGGAAGAACTCGACATCGGACGTCACCCTTTCGTCAGTCGGAGAGCGGGCCGCGCGGCGTGCCCACCACCGATCAGTGGCGCGCAGCCGGTGGTGACGTTGAGTGAAACCCCTGCGCAGATGCAGGAGGAAGACCGATACTGGGCGACAGAACTCGGACACTATGCGTGTCAGGGATGTCCAGGTCGAACCGGAGGGGCATGATGGCTGCCGACGAGATGCCGCCCCTATGGGCGCAGCGGTTACGCGCGGAGCGCGAGCGCCGTTCGTGGAACAAGCATGAGATGGCCCGGCGCCTGCAGAAGGCGATCGGCCGGCCCTATCCGCCGGTCACCTCGCTCGTCCGGCAGATCCTCGGCTGGGAGAAGGGCGAACACTTCCCCCGCGACTGGACGACCGCCTACGCCACGGCGTTCGACATGCCCGAAGACGAGCTGTTCCCGCCCGTCGGCCGTTCGTCTGCCGTTTCGGAGGATGACGTGAGAAGGCGCGCCCTTTTCGGCTTGCTTGGAGTCACGACTGCGGCCGGATTGGCCGGGCGGGCCGGGATGCCTCGAATAGATGCCGAGCACGCATTGACCGGCCGTCCGTCAGAGCAGGATGCCGATGTGATTCGCGACATGCTCCGTGCCTTGATCACATCGGATCGGCAATTCGGAGGGGCTCATGCGCGGATATATGCGACCGAGTACCTTGCGGCTGTCATCCAGCCTCGCCTCCACGCGGCCGTAAGGGGCGGGCGCGACCGGCGACTGCTCGCCGTATCCGTTGAGTTCACGATGCGGGTCTCTGCCATGCACTTGGACGCGGGCGACGAAAATGTGTCATTGGCCCTCCTAGGCGACGCGCTCGGCATGGCGCAGCAGAGCGACGATCTGGTGCTCACCGCATGGGTATTGAGCCGACGTGGTGAGTACGAAATCGATCAAGCTGCCGTTGCTCGCACTCGTCGCGCTGAGCGCGCATATGTCGCACACGTCGAAAGGGCGCTGAGCTATTCAGGAAGCGCTGCCGGGTTAGCGCGAAAGGCGCCGCCCGGTGCTCGGGCGTTTCTCCACGCGAAGAAGGCACTTGCGTGGTCGATGGCTGGCGACCGGGACCAGACCGAGCGATCATTGGGCGCGATGTGGGACTCCTATGCGTGCGTCGGCGAAAAACCGGAACCCGGGTGGATGGGTGCCTACGGGCTCGGCAACCTCCAGCACGAGGCCACACGTGCATACTGCAATCTCGGCATGGGAGAGCAGGCGGCGCGGGCGGCGGAAAAGGCGCTCCCTCTGCGGGCGGCTCAACGCCCCAAAGCGTTCTCACTCGGCGTGCTGGCCATCGGCCAGGCCCGGGCGGGAGATCTTTCCCAAGCATGCGCGACCGCCCGTCGGCTGCTGGATCTGGCCACATCGCTCGGGTCACGGCGAGTCTGGACTCGTGTGACCGAGGTGCTTCATGCCCTTCGGCCTTACCGACACGATCCCGAAGTGGCCGAGCTATTCATGGCATATCGGCCCGCGCTTCGCGGTATCGATCCCTGAGGGTGGCCGTTATCGTGCACATTGGTAACAGCATCCGGGGCGACCTTCGCGCCGTTCTGCTCGAAGTCGCTCAGCGTCTACGAATCGAGACCAGCGACGCTCGGCCGGTGCGCCGGCACAGCAACATGGTGCTGGCGCTGCCTTCGGCCGGCATGGTCCTTCGTGTAGCGGGAAACCCGGATTCGCTTGACCGGGTTACCGCATCGCTCGCCGTCACCAAATGGCTTGGTGAGCGAGGCTTTCCCTGCGTCCTGCCCGTAGACGTCGAGCAGCCGTTGGTCGTGGGCGGACGCGTGGTCTCGGTTTGGCGACTTCTCGACGTCACTTCCGATGCACAGGTGACCGGTCAGGAACTCGGCCGCTTGCTGCGCACCCTCCACGACCAGGCGAAACCACCGTTTCCGTTGCGGGAACTCGGTGACCCTCTGGCGGGTGTCGCACGCACTCGTGATCGCTGGCCGGCCATCCCGGGCGGTCGACGGAGGGTGCTCCGCGAATGGGACGAGGTGTCGCGCCGGCTCGCCGACGGCTCCTTCGAACCGGTGACGCTCTCTGACGGTGCGTGGCACTGAGGACGTGGCATGATGCCGACGCGGCACTCACTGACCGGCGCCCGAGAGGACGCGTGAGCATGCCGAGGCTTGCAACGGTCGCGGTTTCCGGTCGGCCAATGGCCTCAGACGAGGGCAGCAGACGGTCGGCGATGATGCTTCCAAATATGGAAGTATCGCTGGCGGAAGGATCATGCCAGGGTGGACGGCTTCATCGCTGCGCCGGCTCCCGGAGCGCCTTCCCGCGGGCACGCGGGCGGTCGGCGGGTACTGGACCCGCGCGAACGACCCGGAGCTCGACGTCGTGGGCGCCGACCGCGCACCGGTGGCCAGGGCGATCACCTGCGTCGGGTCGATCAAGTGGCTGGAGAACCGCCCGTTCACCGGGCCGGATCTCGCCCGGCTGGTCGTGCACCGGTCGAAGCTGCCCGGCGCCGACGAGGCGACGCCGCTGCTGGCGGTCTCGCGGAGCGGCGTCGACGCGGGCGTGGCCGGGGTATCGGCGCTCGGCCCGGACGATCTCATCGCCGCGTGGCGCACCGGCGCGGATCCGCATGGGACGTCCGGGGCGTGACCATGCGCCTCCCGGCGATCGGCGGGCTCAGGCCGGTGGGCCTACCGCGGCGATGATCGGCGGGTCGGTCTCCTCGGGCGGGAGCGGGTCGACGCCCCAGCAGGTCCGCTGCTGGACGTCCGCGGCGATCAGGGCCGTGAAATGGTGCGCGTCAAGACGCCGGCCTCGGCCGGCTAGCGGGTCCGATCTCGCCCGGACCCTCGCGGTGGTGGTGCTCGGCTCGACCATGGCCGTGCTCGGCGTCCGGGCGGAGGCGCGGCCGGGGGCGCGGTCTCGGGCGGTCAGAGGCGCTCGACGACGTGGTCGATGCAGGCCGTGAGGGCCTCGATGTCGCCGGGGTCGATCGCCGGGTACATCGCGATGCGGAGCTGGTTGCGGCCGAGCTTGCGGTACGGCTCGGTGTCGACGATGCCGTTCGCCCGCAGCACCTTCGCGACCTGCGCGGCGTCGACGCCCTTGAAGTCGATCGTGGCCACGACCTGCGAGCGCTTGGCCGGGTCGGTCACGAACGGCGCCGCGTAGGAGGTCTTGTCGGCCCAGGTGTACAGGCGCTGGGCGGAGTCGGCGCTGCGCCCGGTCGACCAGGCCAGGCCGCCCTGCGCGAGGAACCAATCGATCTGCTCGGCCATCAGCAGCAGCGTCGCGATGGCCGGGGTGTTGTAGGTCTGGTTCTTGCGGGAGTTGTCGACCGCCACGGTGAGGTCGTAGAAGTCGGGGACGTACCGGCCGCTCGCGGCGATCTCCTCGACCCGGGCGAGCGCCGCCGGGGACATGAGTGCCAGCCACAGGCCGCCGTCGGAGGCGAAGCCCTTCTGCGGGGCGAAGTAGTAGACGTCCGCCTGCGTCACGTCGACGGGCAGTCCGGCGGCGGCGCTGGTCGCATCGACCAGCACGAGGGCTTCGCCGGGCGCGCCGACGCGCTCGACCGGCATGGCCACGCCGGTCGAGGTCTCGTTGTGTGTGAGCGCGTAGACGTCGACGCCGTCCTCGGCGGTGAGCTCCGGGTGCGACCCGGGCTCGCTCTCGGCCACCGACGGGTCGGCGAGCCAGGGAGCCTTCTTGGTGACCTTGGCGAACTTGGCGGAGAACTCGCCGAAGACGGCGTGCCGCGACCGCTCGCGAACCAGCCCGAACGCGGCGGCGTCCCAGAACGCGGTGGTGCCGCCGTTGCCGAGCACGACCTCGTACCCGTCGGGCAGGGAGAACAGGCTCGCCAGCCCCTCACGCACCCGCCCGACCAGGGACCGCACCGGCGCCTGCCGGTGCGAGGTGCCCATGAGCGCGGCGCCGGCGGGCCCGGCCAGCGCGGCGAGCTGCTCGGGGCGGACCTTCGACGGACCGGAGCCGAAGCGGCCGTCGGCGGGCTTGATGCCTTCGGGGATCACGATGTCGGTCACGTCACGAAGACTAGTTCAGCGGGTCCGCCGTCCCGGTCGGAGTTTCGGTATGTGAGATTCGTCCGCGGCGTGGCACGGACCGGCGGTCGTCATCCGCAGCGGCGGCGCACCGCCCACGCGAGCATCCCGGCGAGACACAGCACGCAGGCGGCGGAGACCACGGCCGGGTACAGCCACGGCCGTCCGGCGCGGTGGGCGTCCAGCGCGGCGCCACCGGAGTCGTAGGCGAGCAACGCGAACGCGCCGGCCATGGCCCAGGCGAGGATCCGCCCGGACACCTGGTCGCGGCGCCGCCTGCGCTCCCGCCGCTCGCGCTCGTACCGCAGCAGCTCGGCGTCGCGCTCGTCGGGTTCCTCATCGTGGGGGCCGGCGTACATGGCTCCATCGTCCCCGGAATCGTCCCGGAAGACGCGTGCGGCCCGCGGGTGCGGGGACCGCGGGCCGTAGGCGTCGTGGATCTTCGGTCAGTTCCGGTCGAGCACGTCCGAGGCGCCCGGGACGTCGGTGGCGGGCCGGGGGGCCGGTCCCACGTACCGGGCGCTCGGCCGGACGAGGCGGCCGGTGCGCTTCTGCTCCAGGATGTGCGCGGCCCAGCCCGCCGTGCGGGCACAGGTGAACATGGCCGGCATCATGTGCGGCGGCACCTCGGCGAAGTCGAGGATGACCGCGGCCCAGAACTCCACGTTCGTCTCGATCGGACGGTCGGGCCGCCGCTCCCGCAGCTCCGACAGCGCCGCGTCCTCCAGGGCCTTGGCCGCCTCGTACCGGGCCGCGCCGAGCTCCTTCGCCGTACGGCGCAGCACGCGGGCGCGGGGGTCCTCGGCGCGGTAGACGCGGTGGCCGAAGCCCATGAGCCGCTCGTGGTTGTCCAGGATGTCGGTGACGACCTTGCGGGCGTCGCCGAGCTGCTCCACCTTCTCGATCATCGGCAGCACGCGTGCCGGGGCGCCGCCGTGCAGCGGACCCGACATCGCGCCGATCGCGCCGGACATCGCCGCGGCCACGTCGGCGCCGGTGGAGGCGATGACGCGGGCGGTGAAGGTAGAGGCGTTCATCCCGTGCTCGGCGGCCGACACCCAGTACGCGTCGATCGCCTTGACGTGCCGCGGGTCCGGCTCGCCACGCCAGCGGATCATGAAGCGTTCGGTGATCGTGCGGCCCTCGTTGACCCGGCTCTGCGGTACCATCGGCAGGCCCAGGCCGCGGGCGCTCTGCGCCACGAAGGACAGCGCGGTCACGGACGTGCGGGCCAGGTCCGCGCGGGCCTGCTCGTCGCTGATGTCCAGCAGGGGGCGCATGCCGTACGCCGGAGCGACGATCGGCAGTGCGGACTGGACATCGACACGTACGTCGCCGGAGTGGACGGGAAGGACGTGCGGCTCGGCGGGATCGAGCCCGGGGGTGAAGCTGTTGTCGACCAGCAACCCCCACGCGTCACCGAAGGAGACGTGGCCAACGAGATCTTCGATGTCTACTCCCCGGTACCGGAGAGCCCCGCCCTCCTTGTCCGGTTCTGCGATCTCAGTCTCGAAAGCGATCACGCCCTCGAGGCCGGGTTTGAAGTCGGACATGTTCTGTCCTGCCTTTCGTCCCCTTGATGTACAGACGCCAACTCGTAATTGAACCGCTTCATGGTCTGGGCGCCGCACCCGGGGGGGTGTGATATGCGCAATTCTTTCCGTTTGAGCAACTCTTGCGGGAACCTTGTCGCGCCGTCCATGGCCATCCGCGAGAGGATGTCCTGTCGTGGAGCATCCTGACGTCGCCGCCTTCCGGCGGTCTTACGAGGGCGCGAGCCTGGATGAGCGCGACCTGGCCGCCGACCCGCTGACCCAGTTCGGGATCTGGTTCGCCGATGCGGTGGGGGCCGGACTCCCCGAGCCCAACGCCATGGTCCTGAGCACCGTCGACGCCGACGGTCGGCCCAGCGCCCGTACCGTCCTGCTCAAGGGATACGGCCCCGAGGGCTTTCGCTTCTTCACCAACCACCGTTCCCGTAAGGCGACCGCGATCGCCGCCGAGCCGCGCGTCGCCCTGCTGTTCCCGTGGCACCCGCTGCGCCGGCAGGTGATCGTCGAGGGCACCGCCGAGCGCCTGCCGGACGAAGAGGCCGCCGCCTACTTTCGTACCCGTCCGTACGGCTCCCGCATCGGCGCCTGGGCGAGCGAACGCCAGTCCGCCGTGATCGACCGCGCGGAGCTGGAACGGCGCTATGCCGAGCTGACCGTGCGGTGGCCGGATGAGGCTCCCGTTCCCCTACCCGGGTTCTGGGGCGGCTACCGTGTCGTTCCCTCATCCGTGGAGTTCTGGCAGGGGCGGCCCAACCGCCTGCACGACCGGCTCCGCTACCGCCGTCCGACCCAGGACGAATCGGGCGAATGGGTTGTGGAAAGACTGAGCCCGTGAGCTCCGACCCCGATCAGCAGGCCCGCACCGCGCGGGCCGTCCCTCAACCGGACACCGAGACATCACCCCCGGCCGACGCGCGCGCCGCCACCGCCGTGAGCCGGCCCGCACCGGAGCGCCGGCCGCGCCGGGGACGGCTCGGCCTGCTGGCCCGTCGCGCCGCCATCGACACGCGGCCGCTGCGGTATCCGGCGTATCGGCGGCTGTGGCTGGGACAAGCCGTCTCGTGGACCGGCTTCCAGCTCACCTCGATCGCGATCTCCGTGCAGGTGTACGACCTGACGAAGTCGTCGCTGTGGGTGGGTCTGCTGGGACCGGCCAACCTCGTCCCGCTGATCGTGTTCGGCCTGTGGGGCGGCGCGGTGGCCGACGTGATGGACCGCCGCCGGCTGCTGATCACCGGTTCCCTGGTCACCTGGTCGGCCACGCTCGGCCTGCTCGCGCAGGCCCTGCTCGGCACCCGCAGCGTCATGCTGATCCTCGTGCTGGTCGTCGTGCAGTCCGTGGGCTTCGCGGTCACCTCCCCGACGCGCGGTGCCGTCGTCCCGCGGCTGCTGCCGATCACGCTCGTGCCCGCCGCCAACACGCTGAACTTCACCGCCTCGCAGGTCGCCACATTCCTCGGCCCCATGCTGGCCGGGGTCGTGATCGGCCACGGCGGCTACGCGGCCGCGTACGGCATCGACGCGACGCTGTTCACCGTCGGGCTGTACGCGGCGGTGCGGCTGCCGGCGCTGCCGCCGCTGGGCGGCGAGACGACGCGGGCGGGGCTGCGCTCGGTCGCCGAGGGCCTGCGGTTCCTCGCCACCCGGCCGGTACTGCTGATGTCGTTCGTCGTCGACATCATCGCGATGGGCGTGGCGATGCCCCGCGCGCTGTTCCCCGAGATCGCAGCCACCCGGTTCGGCGGCGAGGAGGTGGTCGGCTGGCTGGTCGCCGCGATCGCGATCGGCGCTGTCATCGGCGGCCTGATGTCGGGCTGGGTCGGCCGCATCCGCCGCCAGGGCGTCGCGCTGATCGCCGCCATCGCGGTATGGGGGCTGGCCGTCGCCGCGTCGGGGCTGGCGGGCGCGCTGTGGCTCGCCTTGTTCTTCCTCGCCCTCGGCGGCGCCGCCGACCTCGTCTCGTCCGTGTTCCGGCAGACGATCCTGCAGGTCTACGCGCCGGACGAGATGCGAGGCAGGCTTCAGGGCGTGTTCACCGTCGTCGTCGCGGGCGGGCCGCGGCTGGGCGACCTGCGCGCCGGCGCCGTCGCGGCCCTGGCCGGCGCGACCGCCTCCTGGGTCGGCGGCGGGCTGGCCTGCGCGGTGCTGGTCGTGCTGGTGGGCCTGGCGGTGACCTCGTTCCGCCGCTACACGACCGACCACTGAACCGCGGATCGCCCGCCCTCCGTCGCGGACGCCAGGGCGCGGGTACGGGACGCCCGCGGGGGCGCCCGCCGCCGGTCGCGGTCGGCGCGCGTGCGGGACATCCGGAGTGCCCGCCGTTCGTGGTGCCGGCGGTTCGTCGCCGCCGCCGGGACGCCGGGCCGCCACGAGTACGGCGCGCCCGCCGGAGCGCGCGGCCCGGCGTTTGCCGTACGCTGCGGTCGCGGGCTCAGTGCAGGACGCTCGCCGCGACCTTCAGGTCGGAGACCAGGCCCGCGTACGCGCCGTCGCGGTCGTCGGCGCGCAGCACCGCCGACGGGTGGATCGTGGCGACGTAGAAGCCGTTCTGCGTCGCCGCCTCATCGTCCAGCGGGGGACGCGGGATGAGTTGCCCGCGCTGCTTCGTCACCCGGAACGACGGGCCGAGCAACGCCTTGCCGGCCGTCGCGCCCAGCACCACGATCACCTCGGGGTCGATGATGCGCAGCTCCGCGGTGAGCCACGGGCGGCAGGCCGTGATGTGCGCGGCGTCCGGCGTCTGGTGGATGCGGCGCTTACCCGGACCCGACTGGGCGAACCGGAAGTGCTTCACCGAGTTCGTCACGTACGCGTCGCCGCGCTCGATCCCCGCCTCGGCCAGCGCCTTGTCCAGCAGCTTGCCGGCCGGGCCGACGAACGGCGCGCCCTGGCGGTCTTCCTGATCACCGGGCTGCTCGCCCACCAGCACCACGCGGGCGGCCGCCGTGCCGGAGCTGAAGACCGCTTGGGACGCGTGCTCGTACAGGTCGCAGCCCCGGCACTCGTGCACGGCACGGCGCAGGCCCGCGAGGCTGGCGCCGGCGGGGACGTACCGCTCGGCTCCGTCGAATCGTGTCATGGCGGGGTCGACCCTACCCGCGCACGGCCGCCGAAGCGGGCGAAGAGCGGCCCAGGGCACGGCCCGGGACGTGGACCGGAGCCGGGCGGGACGCGGGCCCGGGGCGTACGGGAAGAGGACGTTCCGGACGGGCGTTCCACTATGTGCAGGAACGCAGTGTCGTGCCGCCCTTCCGGCTCCCTACGTGCCGCCGTTCCGCCGTAGCATGGGCGAGACTGGAGGCAGCCTTGACCGCACATGGCTTGATCGACACCACGGAGATGTACCTCCGTACGATCTTCGAGCTCGAAGAGGAGGGCATCGTCCCGCTTCGCGCGCGGATCGCCGAGCGGTTGTCCCAGAGCGGTCCCACGGTCAGCCAGACGGTCGCGCGCATGGAACGCGACGGCCTGGTCAAGGTCGAGGGCGACCGCCACCTGGAGCTCACCCCGACCGGCCGCACGCTGGCGGTCCGCGTCATGCGCAAGCACCGGCTCGCCGAGTGCCTTCTCGTCGACGTCATCGGGCTGCCGTGGGAGCAGGTCCACGTCGAGGCCTGCCGGTGGGAGCACGTCATGTCCGAAGAGGTCGAGCGGCGCCTGATCACCCTGCTCGACATGCCCTTGACGTGCCCGCACGGCAACCCCATCCCCGGCCTGTCCGAGCTGGGCGCCGACGCGGCCGTGGCGGAGTCCGAGCCGCTGGCCCTGATGACCGAGGTCGCCACCGCCGTGGGCATGCCCGTCGTCGTGCAGCGCATCAGCGAGCAGGTCCAGGGCGATCCCGAGCTGATGCGCAAGCTCAAGCAGTTCGGAATCCAGCCGGGACGCGAGGTGACCCTTGCGGCAGGCGATGACGGCATCCGGGTCACATCCGGCGACGAGACCGGTACCACCACCGAGATCCCGCGCCGTGTGGCCTCCCATGTCTTCGTCTCGAAGCGCTGACTTGGCGGTTCGGCGTATCTCGCCTAGCGTTTCGTCGTTCAATGGTGCGGGGGGTACTGTCTGGGGGGTGCGGTGAGCGACGGCAAGGTGGCAAGCCCATGACGCAGCGGGGCGAGACACCGATCGGCGCGTTCCTACGGCCGCAGACCGTCCTCGACCACGCCGAGATGGCGGTCATCGTCTGCGACCGCTACAGCAACGTCATCTACGCCAACGCCTTCACCGAGAAGCTCTACGGCTACGGCGGCCCGACCTACATCGGACGCTCGATCCTCTCCCTCGGCATCGCCGAGGAAGACCACGAGCAGGCCCGGGAGCTGGCCAAGCAGGTGCTGCGCGGATCCGTGTGGGAGGGCACGTTCTGCAACGTCCGCGCCGACGGCAGCACCGTCTACACCCGCGCGTACGCCGTGCCGCTGCGCCACCCGTCCGGGTCGGTCGACGGCATCGTGATCTTCGCCCGCGAGGCGCTCCGCAGCAACCAGCGCGACCAGGACCGCTACGGTCTGCTGGAGCGCATCGGCGAGCGGCTGGCCGCGTCTTTGGAGCGCGGGCAGACGCTGCGCCGGGTCGCCGACACGCTCGTGCCGCAGTTCGCCGACCACTGCCTCATCGACCTGTTCTACGGCGACAAGCTCGTGCGCCGGGTGTCCCGGCACACCGGCGGGTGGACCCCGCCGCCCGGCACCTGGGCGGAGGTCGGCGAGACGGTCGAGTACCCGCCCGGCCACTTCTGCTCCGTCGCGATGCGCCGCCGCGACGCCGTCCTCGTAGAGGACGTCGTGGCAAGCCGCATGACCGCGCCGAGGCCCGAGAGCAAGCGCCTCGGCGACGAGCTCGGCATCACCTCGATCATCGCCGCGCCGCTGCTGGCCCGCGGCGAACTGCTCGGCGTGATGAGCTTGGCGCTGTCCAGCCTGACCGTCCGTCCCGACCCGCACTACGACGGCTTCGATCGCGACCTCATCGGCGCGATCGCCAGCCGGGTCGCGCTGGCGATCGACAACGCGATGCTGTTCGAGGAGGAGCGCGACACCGCGCTGGCCTTCCAGAAGCACCTGCTGCCCGGCGAACGGCCGCCCCGCCTCGACGGCCTGGAGATCGCCTGGCGGTACGAGCCGGCCCGCCCGCTCGAGTCGCACGGCCAGGGCATCCAGACCCAGGTCGGCGGCGACTGGTACGACGTCATCCCGCTGTCCGCCGGCCGGGTCGGCCTGGTGATCGGCGACGTCGAGGGGCGCGGGGCGCGGGCCGCCGCCGTGATGGGTCAGCTCCGCGCCGCCCTGCGCGCCTTCGCCCAAGACGACAAGCCACCCGCCGACATCCTGCTCAAGCTGGACGAGTGGGTGCGCACCATGATCAGCCCGGCGCGCTGCACGCCGGGCGGCGACGACGGCGGCCCGGCCGACGACGCCGAAGACGAGGCGCCGCTCGTCTCGTGCACCTACTTCGTCTACGACGCCTGGTCGCGCATCCTATCCTTCGCCAACGCCGGCCACCACCCGCCGCTGCTCGTCCTCGACGGCGAGGTGACCGAGATGGAGGCCCAGGGCACCGGCGCGATGCTCGGCGTGCGCAGGCCCGGGCTCGGCGGCGACATCCGGTACGAAGAGGAGACCCGCGAGCTGCCGCCCGGCACCACCCTGGTCCTCTACACCGATGGTCTGATCGAGCGGCGGCCTCGCGACGACGGCGACTACTACACCCGCGAGCAGGCCCGCGACATGCTGTGCGCGGCGGTGCGCCGGGCCGCGCGCGGCAGCGTCGAGGACATCGCCGCCGCCGCCTTCGAGGCGGTGCCCGGCGACATCGACGACGACGTCGCGATCGTCGTGGTCCGCACCGCCCCGACGCGGCTGCAGGTCGAGGAGCGCACCTTCCCGGCCGAACCCATCATGGTGTCGGAGGCGCGGCGGCTGGCCGCCGAGACGTTCGCTGCGTGGAGCATGCTCGACGAGCAGGCCGAGCTCGCCTGCCTCCTCGTATCCGAGGTGGTCACCAACGTTGTGCTGCACGCCGCGAACACGCCGGTGCCCCGCCGCGAGCTGGTGCTCGAAGGCGCGCTCGGCCTCGACGGGCCCGGTGGCTTCGACGATGCCTGGGACCACCTGCCCGACCTTACCCGCCGCGAGCCCGCCACCAAGGAGTTCACCCTCCGGCTCCGCCGCGGCGCGCAGTCCGTCTGGGTCGAGGTGCTCGACAACGATATGCGCCTGCCGCGCATCCGCAGCGCGGGCGAGACCGACGAGGGCGGCCGCGGCCTGTACCTCGTCGACCAGCTCGCCGCCCGCTGGGGTTCCCGGCCCACGAGCGACGGCAAGGCCGTCTGGTTCGAGCTCCCGCTGCGCTCCTGACCACACCGCGCCCGTGAACGGCGGCTATGCCGCCCGCCGGGCACGCCGTCCACGAGCAGTGACCGCAGGCGGCCGTACCCCGCCTACGATGCCGCAGCGCGCACAGAGTCGCGTCCGCTCTGGACGTTCTGCCTGATCGGCCCGCCAAGGGTGCCGCCGGGCGGCTCGCCGCATCGCTCCGCCGGCGCGGGTCGCGGCCCGTCCTCGGGTGCCGCACGCCGGGGTGCCGGGCCGGCGTCGACGGCCTAAGGTTGGGGGTGTGCTGGCATGGGAGGTCCGGAATCCCGGGCCGATCGGGACCGGGCCGCTGCGGGCGGCCGAGCGCGACGTCCCCGAGCCGGGGCCCGGCGAGCTGCTCGTCCGGGTGCGCGCCTGCGGCGTCTGCCGTACGGACCTGCACGTGGCCGAGGGCGACCTGCCTCCGCACCTGCCCGGCGTCACCCCCGGGCACGAGATCGTCGGCGAGGTCATGACGCCCGGCGGCCGGTACGCCGCGGGCGACCGCGTCGGCGTCGCCTGGCTGCGCGGCACCTGCGGCGTGTGCCCGTATTGCCGCCGCGGCGCCGAGAACCTGTGCCCGCGCTCCGTCTACACCGGCTGGGACGCCAACGGCGGGTACGCCGAGTATGCGGTCGCCCCCGAGGCGTACGTCTACCCGCTGCCGGGCGACCGGCCCGACGCCGAGATCGCCCCGCTGCTGTGCGCGGGCATCATCGGCTACCGCGCGCTGAAGCGCGCCGCGCTGCCACCGGGCGGCCGACTCGGCATCTGGGGGTTCGGCGGCTCGGCGCACCTGGCCACGCAGGTGGCGATCGCCGGCGGTGCCGAGGTGCACGTGTTCACCCGCGCCGCTGCGGCCCGCACGCTCGCGCTGGAACTGGGCGCCGCGTCGGCGCAGGACTCCTTCGACCCGAGCCCGGTGCCGCTCGACTCGGCGATCATCTTCGCGCCCGCGGGGGAGCTGGTGCCGGCCGCACTCGAACGCCTCGACCGCGGTGGCACGCTGGCGATCGCCGGCATCCATCTCACCGACCTTCCGCCGCTGAACTACCAGCGGCACCTGTTCCAGGAACGGCAGGTCCGCAGCGTCACCTCCAACACCCGCGCCGACGGGGAGGAATTCCTGCGGCTCGCCGACCGGCTGCGCATCAAGGTGGCCGTCACGCCGTACCGGCTCGCGGAGGCCGACCGCGCCCTGGCCGACCTCGCCGCCGACCGTGTCAACGGCGCCGCGGTGCTGCTGCCTCCCGTGACGGACTGATTCCCGCCCGGCACGACCGCGACGCCCGGGGCCGCGGGCTA
>JBEHYF010000055.1:0-32840 GCA_048498315.1 Actinomycetota bacterium | reverse complement strand
CTCCCCTCCCCCCCCCCCCCCCCCCCCCCCCCCCCCCCCCCCCCCCCCCGGGACGACGGCACTCCCGGAACAACCGGAACGAACGTGGCCGGCTGCGGGTTCAGGGGCCGAGGGTGGAGTGCCGCGTCTCTATGGCGTCGAGCCGCCGCATGATCTCGTCGATCGCGCCGGCCCCCGCCGGCGCCGGCGTCTTCCGGGCGTGCGCGTAGCCGCTCAGCGTCGCCGTGATGGACCGGCGCGCGGCGGCCGGCTCGACGCCGTGGTCGCGCAGGGCCCGGCCGCCGTGGGAGTCGGCTTCGGCCAGGAGCCCGAGGAGCAGGTGCTCGCAGCCGACATAGTTGTGGCCGAACGCGATGACGGCCTCCAGCGCGGCGGCGACCGCCCGCCGGGCCGGCATGGTCATGTCCGTCCACGGCGACGGATCGCCATCACCGGCCGGATCGTCGCCGCCGCCGGCGGCCTCGTCGCCCACCGCGCCGGCACCGGCCGCGTCCGCACGCCGCTCCGCCGTCGCCTCGGGCATCGGCTCGTCGTCGTCCGCCCGGCCGACCGCGGCGCGGAGCTCGCCGAGGTCGACGTCGAGGGCCCGCAGCACGGCGCACGCGAGGTTGTCACCCTGGTCGAGGATGCCGGCGAGCATCTGGCCGGTGCCGACGTGCGCGCCGGCGCCCGCGGCCTGCCGCGCGAGGTCGAGGGCCTGCGTCACCCGGGGCGTGACGCGGTCGGTCAGCCGCGCGCCGATGGCGGGCAGCCGGTTCGGATCGAACGCCGGGTCGCGCAGGGCGGCGGTGACCTTGCGCACGGCGGTGACCTTGCGGACCGCCTCCGCGAGCGCCTGCTGGCAGACCGGCCGTCTCCTTCAAGCCTCCGAGGCGATCGCCGAGGTGGGGGCCTGCCCGCGCCCGGCGACAGCCGGCGCTGAGACCGTTGCAACCGTCGGCCCGGCCGGGGCCGCCGCGCTGGGTTGACCTTGCCCTGGTTCGCGGCGTTCCGTCCCTCGGTCACTCTCGCCGGTGAGACGCTGGTCGTCCGCAACCGGTGGCGGACGTGCCGCGTTCCGCTCAGCAGCGTGGAGGCCGTGGAGCCGGGCTACTCGGGGCTGACGGTCGTCGTGGACGGCCGCGTGGCGGCCGTCGCCTGGGCGGTGCAGAAATCCAACATCGCCATGGGGCTCGGCCGGAGCACCCGCGCCGACCGGGTGGCCGAGCACATCCGCGAGGCGGCTCGTGCGGCGGGCGCCGCCGTCCGGCCCGGAACAGATCGTCAAAAGCCGGGCGAATGAGTACCGTGCCGTCCATGGTCTGGCCGGGCGAGAACCAGGGATACGGCGGGGGACAACCGGGTGGAGACCCGGGCTACGGCGGCGCGCCGGGATCGCAGCAGCCGGGCGGCTGGTACGGCTATCCGCCTCCGTCCCAGCCCGGCGGCTACCCGCCGCCGTCCGGAGGCTTCGGCGGACCGCCGGGGATGCCACCGGGCTATCCGCCTCCTCCACCGCCACCGCGGTCGCAGACCGGCGTGATCATCGCGGTGGTGGCGGTCGTGGTGGTCATCCTCGGCGGCGGTGTGACCGCCGCGGTGCTGATGTCCCGGCACGACGAGCACCGTTCCGCGGCGCTGCCCTCGCCGGCCTCCGGCCTGCCGTCCGCACCCGCCGTCCCCGGCCCGTCCATGCCCGGCCCGTCCATGCCCGGACCGCTGCCGACGTCCGCGCCGCCCTCCGTGCCGGCGAAGGTGCCCGGCTGGCGCGCGGTCGTGGCGGTCAACCACGGCGTCACGTACGACGTGCCGCCGGGCTGGAAGGTGCAGTCGCCAGGCACGATCGTCGGCTTCGAGGACGCCCAGGGCAGGCCCGAGGTGGCCGGCAGCGGCGCCGCGGACTACAAGGAGGGCTACTGCCCGGGCCACAGCGCGAGCTGGCGGGCCGAGACGGCCGTGACCGGGTACGCCACGACCGACCTGGCCGCGGACGCGGCCGACGCGGCGCGCAAGTGGGGCACGTACGGCTACACGCCGGACAATGGCCAGGCGCCGGCCGTTTCGCTGAGCCCCGCCAAGGCGATCGACGCGGGCGGCACGCCGGCCAAGGAGGTCACGGCGACGGTCACGCTCCGCGACCACAGCGACCCGTGCAACCCCCCGCGCGGCATCGTGCACGCGGTCGCGACGACACTGAAGAACGGCAAGGTCGCCGTGCTGATCGTCATCGCGGACCAGGGCGTGGCCGACGCCGCGAACGACGCCGACCTGCTGAAGATCGCCGGCAGCCTCCGCCGCACGCCCTGACCGCGCTGACCCGGGGCGGCTTCCGTTCGCCCCGGGTCAGCGCCCGCCGGTTCAGGACGCGTAGGCGGCGGCCAAGGCGTGGAAGGACTCCTTCGGCTCCCAGGCCATGCCGGGATAGGCCGTTCCCCGCCCCTCCCCGAGCATCTTCACGACGCCGTACGAGGCGAGGTCGAGGTCCCGGGCCGGATCACCGGGCCGATGCGGCGGCGAAGGTGAACCAGGAGGCGCGCTCGACGCCTCCTCCTCGAAGATCGCCAGCAGTTCGCGCAGGTACGCGGCCTGCTCGGTCTCGTCCCGCACGTATTCTCGCCGTCGAGGATGCCGGTGCCCGTCGCGCGGTCGACGATCGCCCACCCGATGCCGCCCAGGCCGGCGGCGGCCGCGTGCTCGGCGGCGACGGTGAGCCGGTCGAGATTTTGAGCCTGGCTGACATGAGCGGCCGCCGGGCGAACGCCGAGCCGGTGATCGACACCGCGATCACGCTGCTGACGCTTCCTTGGCGACCAGCAGCCGGGCGTTCCAGTCAGCGCCGGGTCGTGGTGGCATCGGGCGTACGGCCCGCGTGGTGGCGGCCGACGGCCGGCGTGCCGACGTCTTCCAGGCTCTGGCGGACGAGGGGCAGGTCGAGGACGCCCGCGACGAGCAGCGCGGCGCTCGCCGCGGCCAGGTAACCGCCCAGCACGTCGAGCGGGTAGTGCACGCCCAGGTAGACCCGGGCGGCCGCGACGACGGCCGCGAACGCGGCGCCGAGCACGGCGGCCGGCCAGCGCAGTCGGCCGCGCACGACCATGACCAGGAGCAGCGCCACCGCAGCGGCGACCGTGGCATGCCCGCTCGGGAAGCTCATCGCCGAATCGGGCGGGATGACCCAGAGCCCGCGCGGCGGCCGGTGCTCGGCCACCAGCGTCTTGAGGACGTACGCGATCCCGAGGGCACCGACCATGACGGCGGCACTCAGCAGCGCGTCCCGGCGCCGGCGGAGAAGCCACAACACGATCGGGGCCAGCACCGCGACGGCGACGCCCACCGCGGCCTGCGCCGCGACCGTCGCGGCCTTGGCGACGAGAGTGAGGTCCGGCGTGCGCATCGACGCCACATGCTCGTCCACGCGCAGGTCCATATGGGTCAGCAGGGGCGTCTTGGCGGCCAGACCGAGCACCGCCAGCACCACCAGCAGCCCCAACCCCGCGCCGATCTTCACCCGACCCGTCGTCACGTCCCGTCCCTCCGGCTGCCATGCGGCATTCACCGCACATTCCCGCGACGGACACGCTACCGTCGCCCGCCCGCGACGATGGCGGGAACACGGCACACCGCCCGCCCCCGCTCGCGGACGGCCCCGACCACCCCGGCTCACGACACACGGACGGCCCCGGCCGATCGGCGACGCGGGTGATGCCGGGCCTGCCGGGTGCGGCGTGATGGGTGCCGGGTGCGCCCGGCCCGGCGTCCGCGCCGGGTGGCCCGTTGCACCCATGAGCTCCGCGGTGTCAGGCGTCCTTCCCGAGGGCGGCGACGGTCGCGGCGAGGCTCCGGCCCCGGAAGCGTCCCGCCGGCGCGGCGGGAGTGCGGGTCGCCGGTCCGAGCGGATCGACACCGATCGCGGCCGTCGAGGCGTCGTCCGGTGTAACCGGTTCGACGCCGGCATCCCGCCGCAGTGCGGCGACCTGGTCGTCAAGCGACGGGGTCGGCCATCGGAGCGACGAGCGGGTCCACCCGCCGAGCCCGAACCGGTCACGGTCGCCCATTCCCGGGTTTCCGCACGTCGCCCGCCTCTCCTCCACGGTCACATTGGCCACACCTGACGTGTCGCCGGCGGCCGACGACGGTACCAATGAGTCACCGATTGACCACTCATTACCGCCGATTGGAGCCGGGTTGGGGCACAGGCCGCGGGCCGCGAGAACCGCCACCGGCGCGGGCAGGGCCGCCGTCCTCGCCTGGGTTCTCGGGTTCGCCGTCATCCTGCTCCTTCATCACCCCGCCCCGCACGGCGCGCGGACCGGACTCGGCGGGATCGGCCTGCGCGCCGTGGCGCCGGCGAAGGTCACATGCGCCCGCGCCCGGGTCCCCGCGTCCACCCCGGCCGTCCGGCGGGCACGTCCCGCCGAGCGGTCCGTGACAAAGCTGTCCGCGCCGGCACCATCCGCGGCCGCGCGGCCCGCGACCGTACCGTCCGCAGCCGTACGGTCCGCGGCCATGCCCTCCGCGGCCGCGCGGCCCCCAGCCACGCCGTCCGCGGTGGCACGATCGACCGCCGCGCCGTCCACGGCCGCGCCCTCCGCACCAACGGCCGTGCGGGCGCCCGCGGTCGTGCCGTCAGGGGCCGAGCGCTCCGCAGCCGTACGCTCCGTGGCGGTTCGGCCGGCTGCGGCAGCAGGCCGGCCGCGGGTGGTCGCCTCCCGTGTGCCCGCCGGCCTCGCCGCCGCCCCGCACCGCGGCAGCGGCAACCCCGCCCCCTGGGAAAACTGCGACGCGCTGCCGCATCACTCGATCACCACACCGTCGGGGCACGGCGGTCACCACGCCCGCGGCTGTGGCGCGGCGCGCCTCGTCGCGCCGGTTAAGGCACTCCTGGCCCTGCCCGCACGCGCGGCCGGCGCCGCGCCGCACGGCCGGCGTACGAGCCCGGCCCGCCTGCGGGTGTTCCGCTGCTGACCGGCTCCGCCACCACACCCTGACCCGCGCCGGGCCGCGCGCCCGCCCTGCTCACCGTTCGTCTGTTTCTCCGTCGCCTCCGGGAGGGGTACGCCCATGCAGTCCCTGATCGAACATGCCCGCAGCTTCCACGAGCACGTCGCGTCACGGCGGGAGCGGTTCGCCGCGTTCCGCCGCGGCGCCCGGCCACAAGCGATCTTCGTCTCCTGCTCCGACGCCCGCGTCGTACCGTCTCTGATCACCGGCTCGGCGCCCGGTGACCTGTTCGAGCTACGCACCGCGGGCAACGTGATCCCGCCGTACCGGATGGGCCGGCTCACCGCCGAGGCGGCCACCCTCCAGTACGCCGTGGTGGTGCTCGGCGTGCCGGACCTCGTCGTGTGCGGTCACACCCGCTGCGCCGCCGTACGCGGGCGCACGGCCGGCGGGCGGGCGCTGCGGCGGGCACCGACCATGCGCATGTGGCTGCTGCACACGCACCGCTGGCGCGGACTCGCCCCGGGCGGATGCGAGGAGCCGGGACGCGCCCATCTCGTCGCGCAACTGGACAAGCTGCGCCGGTATCCGTGGGTGGCGCGCCGGGTGGCCGACGGCCGGCTCCGCCTGCACGGCTGGTTCTACGACGTCGAGACCGGTGCCGTGTGGCGCCTGCAACCCGGCACGGGCTCCTTCGTACCGCTGTGACCGCGACCGTGGTCCCGCCGCCTGTGGTGTGGCGGCACGGCGTACGAGCCACGCCGCACCACCCGCCGCGGCGCTCCCGCCCTACCCGGTACGGCGGCGGACCGGCCATCGGCCGTACGCCTGCACCGGAACGGTCCGCGGGCCTACGACCGGAAGAGTACGGAGCGCGGGCCCATGATCATCCGGTCGCCGGGCACGAGCGTGCGCATGACGGCGCGCAGCCTGGGCTCGGCGATCGATATGCAACCGGCGGTCGGGGTGACGCCACCGACGTGGAAGAAGATCGCTGAACCGCGTCCAGGCACGGCGTGCGGCCGGTTGTCGTCGATGACGACGGCCTGATGGTACGGGCCGCGCCGCGCGATCGCGGACAGGTTCTCGTCGGTGGACCGGCAGGTGCCGGAGTAGTAGTCGTTGTAGTGGCTCGCGCCCGGGGTGGCGCCCCAGCAGTCGCCGCTCGCCCGCAGCGTGCGGTACGGCAGCCGCGTTCCGGGGTTCCCCAGCCCGAACGCCTGGGTGAGCGTGAACGACCCGGTCGGGGTCTTGCCGTCGCCCTCTCGCTTCTCGCCCGAAGCGGCGAATCCGCCGGTACCGGCGCGCCCGGTGGTGGCGCTCACCTGGGCCCAGCCGCCACCCCGCCAGGCGCACTCGGTCACGACGACGTGGTTCGACGCGTAGGCGGGCGAGACGGCGAAGACCAGGTGGCGGGCGGTCCCGGTCGGGTACCGGAGCGCGCCGTGGCTCGCCGCCGCGCACGGATCGAAGGACGCGGCCCGGGCCGTTCCGGCCGGGCCGACCAGGCCCGTCGGCCCCGCCAGCGCGCCGCCGGCCAGCGTGATCGTCGCGAGCAACGCGGTACGTGTGTCTTTCACGGCCCCTCCCCGAGCGCTTCAGGCCGCCGTCGTTCAGGCTACGCACGCGGAGAACCGCGTTCTAGGCTGTCGCCATGACGAATCTTCCGGAGCGGCGCGATCTGCGCATCTCCGACGCCGAGCGCGACGAGGTCGCCGCGATCCTCCGCGACGCGGCCGCCGAGGGCCGCATCGACCTCACCGAGCTGGACGAACGGCTCACCGCAGTCTACGCGGCGAAGACGTACGGCGACCTGGAACCCATCACCCGGGACCTGCCGCGCACCGGCGCCGCACCGGTTGCCACGCCCCGTGGCGGCCGGTTCGGCGGCGTCCCCTCCGCGAAGGTCGCGATCGGGGTCATGAGCGGGTTCCAGCGCAAGGGCGCGTGGGTGGTGCCCGACGAGCTGACGGCCGTGGCGTTCTGGGGCGGCGGGCAGCTCGATATGCGCGAGGCGCGGTTCGCCGCACCGGAGGTGCACATCCGCGCGTTCGCCGTCATGGGCGGCGTGGACATCCTCGTGCCCGAGGACGCCGAGGTCCACGTGACCGGGATCGGCATCATGGGCGGCTTCGACCATCGGGGCGCCGGAGTCGGCGCGCCCGGCGCACCGAAGATCGTCATCAGCGGGCTGGCGTTCTGGGGCGGCGTGTCCGTCCAGCGCAAGGCGACCGACGAGGAGCTGCGGCGCCGCAAGCTCGAACGCCGGGAGGAGCGCCGGCGGCAGCGGCTGTAGGGCCGCGACCGCGCGGAGGGCTGATCCCCGGGACAGGCCGGCCCGGGAACGCGCCGGCCTCCGGAGGCCGATTTCCGGCGCGCGGTCGCCGTCGCCCGTCCGGCCGTAGGGCGACGGCGGCCGACGGCGCCGCGGGCGGCCGCCCCCGCGAAGGCCGCCCGCGGCGTCGCTGCACGGCGGTCTCCCCGCGCGGACGGCGGAACCCGGGACCGCCCCCGACCGGCCCACCGGAACCCCGGGCCCGACGACGGGACCGCTTCCACACCTCGGCTGCCCGGATGTACGGCCGGCCCCGCCGCACGGCGCACCACTGACCCGCGCGGCCCTCGCCCCGGGATGGACGTTCCCGCGCCAAGCCGCCGCCGGCGCGGACGTCGGGACCGGCGCTCAGGCTCGGCCGGCGCGCGCCGCCCGGGGCGAGCGGGCCCGTACGCCGCGCTTCACTCCTGCGGGCGGGCGTACCGGGGCAGGAGGAACGTGGTGAGGAAGGTCAGGGCGAGCATCCCGACGACCACCCACAGTGTCGTCTTCATGGCACCGGCGAAGCCGTCCCGCATCGCGCGCCGTCCGGCCGCGGCGACCGCGCCGGCGGCGGGCGGGCCGGCCTGGCGCACCCGCGCCTCCAGGCGCAGGCAGG
Source organism: Actinomycetota bacterium (assembly GCA_048498315.1). Lineage (GTDB taxonomy): Bacteria > Actinomycetota > Actinomycetes > Streptosporangiales > Streptosporangiaceae > Actinoallomurus. The sequence goes on along the minus strand of JBEHYF010000055.1, from coordinate 24,987 downwards.
AGGCGGGCACCTTCTGCGGGTCCTTGGCGACGGCGCGGTCGTGGCCGCATCCGCGCAGCCCGGCCGTGATCGCGGCCCGCTGCGAACCGGGTACCCCGGCGGCGGCGAGCGCCGGCGGCGTCACCCGGTCGGCCGCGGCGGCGACCTGGCCGCCGACGACGCCGAAGAAGACGGTGCCGAGCACGGCGACGCCCAGCGCGCTGCCGAACTGCTGCACGGCGGTGAGCGCGCCGGAGGCCGACCCGGTCTCATGTGGTTCGACGGCGGCCAGCACGATGTCGAAGAACGGCGCCATCAGCACGCCCATGCCGATACCGGTGACGATGAGCGCCGGAACGAGATCCCAGGGGGTCACGTCCGTCCCGGTCAGATGAAGGGTGGCGGCCACGGCCACCACGCCGACGGCCATGACCGCCGTGCCGCCGTGGATGGACCGGCGGCCGAACCGCTGCAGGGCCTGGGCGACGCCGAAGCCGGCGACGATGCCGATCGACCACGGCACGGTGGCCAGCCCGGTCCGCAGCGGCGAGTAGCCGAGCCCGATCTGCAGGAAGAGGCTGAAGACAAGGGAGAAGCCCGCCATGCCGGCCCAGAAGACGACGCCCACGACGAGCCCGCCGGTGAAACCGCGCTTGCGGAACAGTCCGGGCACGACGAGCGGGTCGCCGCCCGCCCGGCGCTTGCGCGACTCGTACCAGCCGAAGAGGCCGAAGACGGCGACGGCCGCGGCGAGCGACGCGAAGGCCCAGGCCGGCCAGCCGAGCTCGCGGCCCTGTACAAGGGGGTAGACCAGCAGCAGCGAGGCGATCGCGGCCAGTACGACGCCGGCGAGGTCGAGCCGGGGCGGCTGCGCCGACCGCGACTCCGGCAGGAACCGCAGGCCGCCGAGCACGGCGAGCAGCCCGAGCGGCAGGTTGATCAGGAAGATCATGCGCCAGCCGGTGCCGAACAGGTCGGCGTCGATCAGCCAGCCGGCGAGGATGGGGCCGCCGACCGAGGACAGGCCCATGATCGGGCCGAACATCCCGAACGCCTTGGCCGTCTCCCGCTCGTCGAACATCTCCTTGATGGCACCGAGCCCCTGCGGGAGCATCACCGATCCGAACAGTCCCTGCATCCCGCGGCAGGCGATCAGCATCTCCGGCGACCGCGCCAGCGCGCACAGCAGCGAACCGAGCGTGAAGCCCAGGGCTCCGATGAGGAACATCCGCCGGCGCCCGGCGATGTCGCCGAGCCGCCCGCCGGTGATCAGCCCGACCGCCATGGCCAGCGTGTACGCGGCGCCGAGCCACTGCATGGTGCTGGCACCGCCGCCGAGGTCGACGCGGATGGACGGCGCCGCGACGTTCGTGATCAGGGCGTCCAGCAGGTCCATGACCTCAGCGGCCAGGAGGACGAAAAGGGCGACCCAGCGCCAGCGGTACGGCGCGGTCCCGGCCTCGGAGCCGGCCGGGAGCTCTCCGATGGTGGTCACGATTCTTCTCCGATCGGCTCTTCTCTGATCGACAGCTCACTCGTTTTCAGAGAAGATATATCGCGTTAGTGCCGAGTTCAAGACATATCGCGTATGACGGAAGATCCGCGGCTCCGTGCGGCCGGCGTCGGGCGGCGGCTCGGCATTCCACGCGAATGGCCGGCTCTCCGGATCCGAGGACGGGCCGTCCGCCCCCGGCCCTCGTTGCCGGCCTCGCCGGTACGAGCCGCACGCGGACCCCGCCCGGATGGTGGCGGAGCGGCCGGCTCCGCTGGCCGGCGGCTCAGCGTTCGAGGTCGGACAGGCGGGCGGCGGCCTGCTCGACGGCGTCCTCGGAGAAGACGGCGATGCCGTTGCGCTCCAACAATGCGGTCGTCACGCCCTCCCCGGGCACCGCGCGGCCCGCGAAGGTGCCGTCATGGACACGGCCGCTGCCGCAGGACGGGCTGGCCTCCTTCAGGATCGCGATCCGGGCGCCGTACTCGGCGGCCCGCGCCAGCGCCAGCCGCGCGCCCTCGACGAAGTACGCCGTGACATCGGCCCCGTCGCCGGTCAGCACCCGCGCCCGCCCGTCCAGTACGTCGCCGCCGGTGCCGCCGGAGATCTCGGCGGCGGGGCGCGGCACCGGAAGGCCGCCACCGACCTCGGGGCAGAACGGCACAAGCCGTCCCTCCGCTCGCCACCGCGCGAGCAGCAGGTCGCCGCTGGGCTTGCCGCGGCCGTCGTAGCGCACACGGTGGCCCAGGAGGCAGGAGCTGACGAGGATGCGTTCCATCCCTTTCAGCGTAGGCGCCCGCTCCGGCATGGGCGTCCGCGAGTGTGACGACCATCTCACGTGTACACGTCGGCGGCCCCGTGCCAAGCTTCGGTCATGAGCTCGATGCAGGCGGATCTGCGCCGTGGACTCGCCTTCGTACGCCCGGTCGGGAAGGCCCGCGAGCGTGTCGCCGAGCCCGACCTCCCGCCCGCCCGCACCCTCGACCTGCCCCGGCGCGGCACCGTGACCGTACGCGCCGTCGAGGGGCCCGCACCGGTCCTGCTGCTGCACGCGTGGGCCCTCACCGCCGACGTCAACTTCTGCCATCTCATGCCGCACCTGACCCGCGGCATGGTGGCGATGGACCATCACGGGCACGGCCGCGGCCCCAGGCGGCCCCAGCGGTTCACCATCGCCGACGCCGCCGACGACCAGGCCGCCCTGCTCGACGCGCTGGGCATCGACGAGGTCGTCGTGTGCGGCTACTCCCTGGGCGGCCCGGTCGGCCTCGAACTGGCCCGCCGCCACCCCGACCGCGTGGCCGGGCTGGTGCTGCAGGCGACGGCGCTCCGCTTCGACGGCCCGGCCGACCGGGTGATCCGGCCGTTGCTCACGGCGGTCCGCCCGCTCACCCGCTTCGACGTGGGCCGCACCGCGCCGCTGCGCTACTTCGCCCACACGCGCAAGCGCAGCCCCGAGACCGCGCGGCTGTGGCCGTGGCTGCGCCGGGAGCTGGTGCAGGCGCACCCACGCGCCATCGTCGACACGATGCTGGCCGAGTACGCCTTCGACTTCCGGCCGCACGCCGCGTCGCTGGCGGGTCTGCCCACGGCGGTCGTCGTGACCACGCGCGACCGGGCGGTGCCGCCGCGAGACCAGCGGGACATGGCGCGGCGGCTCGACGCCGAGGTGATCGAGATCGCCGACGACCACGACGTCTTCCTCGCCGACCCGCAGGCCTACGTGGCGGCGACCCTGCAGGCGATCGAGCGGGTCACCATCTGACGACGGTGTTCGTCAGGTACGGCGAGGTGAATGCCGTGCGGTCGCCGCTGCCCGTGCCCGGTACCGGGAACAGCCGGGCCGACAGCGGCTTGCCCAGGCGGCCGGCGAGCGCGGTGACGTCCAGCAGCAGCCGGGCGATGTCGTCGGGGCTGCTGTCGCCGGGCAGCGGCACGGTGTCCAACCCGGTGCCGCAGACCGACGAGTAGGCAAGGAGGTCGTGCAGGCCGACGCGGCCCTCCTCCCAGCTGCGGGCGATGACGACGTCCTCCATCACCGGCAGCATCAGCCCGTTGTAGCCGCACGTCGGCAGCCCGGTTCCGCGCAGCCCGGCGGTCAGCGCGGCGGCGACCGCAAGCGTGCCCGGCGCGCCGAACTCCCCGACAGCGGCCTCGAACGCCGCGCCGACGCTGTCGGGACCGTTGGGCGCCGGGGACAGGTCGATCCCGCCGAACCGCACGCCCAGCTCAGCGGTGATCCGCTCGGCGAGCCGCACCACCGGCGTGGCCTCCTCGGTGAGGGCTGCGGCGAACCGATCCGCCAGCCCGTCCAGGCCGCCCTCGGCCACGCGCACGGCGATGCTCGCGCCCTGCAGGCCGACGGTGAGGTCGCCCGGCCCGTCGTGGTACGCGGCCGGGAAGAACGGCCCGCCCGGCGGCACGCACGCCAGCGCGGCGAACCGGAAGTTGCCGAAGCCCTCCTCGGTCTCCTTCGCCAGCCGCAGCATCGCCTCGGCCGCGGGCCGGGCGGCGGCCTCGTTGCCGTCCAGCCGCACCGTGGCGTTCAGCGCGTCGTTACCGATCAGCAGGTCGGGGATCAGCTCGACGCCGGTCGTCGCCGGGCCGAGCGAGCAGTACGTCAGGCCGGCGTCGTCCAGCGCGGCCTGCAGCCCGCGCGCGTACGCGACGGTGGGCGTCATGTCCTCGAAGACCGGGCGGGTGGACAGCCGCAGGGTCTGCACCTCATAGCCCGCGTCGCGGCAGGCGGCCTCCGCGCGGCGCAGCGCGTCGGCGGCCTTGGCGACGGTGTCCGCGGACAGCGGGTGCGGCTCGGGCACCCCGAGCGTGAGCGTACGGATGGGGACCATGCTCAGATGATGTCAAAGAACCCGTCGGCGATCAGATCGGGCAGCACCGCGAACGCCTGCTCCCGTACGGCGTCCGGGTCGGTCTCCATGATCTCGGCGATCGCCGCGAGCAGCGGGCCGAGCGGCAGGTCGCCGTCGCAGGCGCCCGCCAGCGCCGCCGCGACCGTGCCGACCTGCGCGGCCCGGCGCAGCCCGCGCGTCTGCCGCAGCACGATGCGTTCCGGATCCTCGGCGCCCGGCGGGCCGATCTGCGCCTGCACCAGGCCGGGGGCGGCACGCAGCGTGGTCTGCGGGGTCGGCGGGGCGGGACGGCCGCGGACGACGTCGCGGACGTAGGCGCCGACCGGCTGGTCGACGGCGTGTCGCAGTTCCTCGACCCGGACGTGGTCACCGCCGGAGTTGTGCAGCGTGATCCAGCCGAAGCCGATGCCGGTGACCTTGCGCGCCTCGAACGCCTCCAGCCAGGCGTCGTAGCGGCGGCGGTACTCCGGCGAGCCCGTCTCGCAGGAGTCGCGCAGCCACATCTCGGCGTACTCGGCCGGGTCCCGCACGTCGCGCTGGACCACCCAGCCGTCGACGCCCTCGATCCAGCCGGCGACCCGCTCCCGCCAGTCCTCGCCCTCGACGTGCAGCCAGTTGGCGAGCAGGTGGCACCAGCCGTCCGGCGCGAGCCGCGCGGGTGCCTGCCGGACCAGCCGGCGGCACAGCTCGTCGCCCGGAAGACCGGACTCGCGGTACTCGAACCGGGGTTCCGGCGAGATCACGAACGGCGGGTTCGACACGATCAGGTCGAAGGTGCGGCAGGCGACCGGCTCGAACAGCGAGCCCTCCAACAGCTCGGCCTCCACCCCGGACAGCGCGAGGCTGAGCCGGGCCACCTCCAGGGCGCGCGGGCTGACGTCGGTCGCGGTGATGTGCCGGGCCCGCGCGGCCAGGTGCAGGGCCTGTACGCCGGAGCCGGTGCCCAGGTCGAGTGCGCTGTCCACAGGCCTTCGGATGACGAGCTGGGCGAGGTTCGCCGACGCGCCGCCCTGCCCGACCACGTGGTCGGGGCGCGGGGGCGGGCCGCCCGGCCGTGCCTTCAGGTCGGAGACCACGTACCCGAGCACGGAGAACCCGTCGTCGGCCCAAGAACCGCCGGCCGCCGCCGGACCGCCGGCCGCCCGTGCGGCCGGTGCGGCGCCCGCGAAGCCGCCGGGCGCGGCCCCCGGGCCGCCCCGCGAACCGGCTTGCGGACCGGTTTCCGTGCCGCCCCACGGGCCGGGCGCCGAGCCCATCCGCGAGCCGGGCGGTCCGGCCGTCGCATCGCCCGCCGGTGCCGGCCCCGCGGCGGGCCCGGCCGACGGGACCGCTCCCGCGGCGGTCGCGGGGCCCGGAGGCCCGGGGTACGGCTCGGCCGCGACAGCGGGCGGCGGCTCGACCGGCTCCACGTGCAACAGCGCCCTGATCTCGTCGCCGGAGCGCTCGACCAGACCCAACGCGGCCAGGTCTTCGTACGGCAGCGCGGCCGCGGGCACCGGGACCTGTAGCCAGAACAGCCGGATCAGCGCCTCCAGCGGCGAGCCGCCGCGCGTCGCCCGCAGCGCCGGGACGACCTCGTCGCGGGCCAGCGCCGCGCCGACCACCGGCCCCAGCAGGTGCCGCACGCCCGCGACCGTGTAGTCGGCGTGCTCGAAAAGCCCCCGGACGCGCTCGGCGGTGCCGCGGTCGAACGACATCCCCGGCTCAGCCGAGGAACTGCTCGAAGCCCTTGGCGAGGGCCTCGGCCATCTGCTGGCGCCCCTTGGGGCTCTTCATCTTCGCGGCGTCGCCCGGGTTGCGCATGTTGCCGCACTCGATGAACACGGTCGGCCGCGTCGAGACGTTCAGACCGCCCAGGTCGCTGCGCACGTCGATGCCGTTCTTGCCGAGGTAGGTGGAGTACGGGATACCGGTGCCCTGGTGGAAGGCGTTGCGCAGGTCGAGACCGAGCCGATCGGAGGCCGGCACGACCTTCTCGTTGTGCCCCTTGATCACGGCCGGCTCGATGATGTGGAAGCCGTGCCCCTTGGCGGGCGCGCCGTCGCCGTGGATCGCCAGCACCGCGTCGGCGTGCGCGCGGTTGCCGATGCGGGCGCGCTGGTCGACGCAGGGGCCTACTCCGGTGTCGTTCTTGCGGGTCAGGATCACCGTGGCGCCCTGCTGCCGCAGGATCTTCGCCAGGCGGTTGGCGAGGTCCCACGTGAAGGCGTGCTCGGGATAGCCGTCGTTCGTGGACGTGCCGGTCGTGTTGCAGGCCTTGTGGCCGTTGATCACGTTGACCTGCTTGTTGATGATCTCCGGGTGCGCGGCGTTGCCGCCGTTGTGGCCCGGGTCGAGCACGATGACCTTGCCGGCCAGCGAGCCGGAGTGCGCACCGGGGCTCGGGGACGCCGTCAGGCTGGTGCGGGACGCGGCCTGCGTGGACGACGGCGGGGTCGCCGACGAGGCAGAGCCGCTCGAACCGCAGGCGGCGAGCAGCCCGGCGACGGCGGCCAGCGTGCCCAGCGCCATCGGGCGGAATGAACTCTTGGTGGAAGGCATCACCGCCCAGTCTGCCAAACGCCCCGGAGCGCTTCGCCGCATCCCGAGTAAGAGTGCAGGCCGGAGAGGGGACGGGCGAGAGCCGCCACCCGCATCGCGGCGCCCGGACGCACCGCCGGCCGTCCCCCGCTCACCGCACGACCGCCGCCGCCCGCGTCCCGCGCAATGGTGGTCCCCGCGCAATGGTGGTCCCCGCGCAATGGTGGTCCCCGCGCAAAGGCGATCTCCCGCCCAATGGTGATCGCCGCCGCCCGTCTCCGCTCGGCGCGAAGACCGGTGACCGCCGTCGCCCCCTTCTCCGCGCTAAGTGAGGCGACGGCGGCCACGTCCTGTGGGGGCGGCTGGGGGCGGCCGTCGCCCGCGGGGGGCCGCGCCCTACCGGGCGGCGCCGCCCTCCTTGGTTAGCAGGGCCGCGAGCGCCCGTGCCTCGTCCGCGTCCAGGCCGAGCACCACGCGGGGCCGTCCCCACGGGTGGTCGATGGAGTGGGCGACATAGCCCGCGACGGACTCGGGGACCTCCTCGACGAGCCCGCGCGCATGCCGCCACTGCGACCAGGCGCGCTCGAGTTCGCTCGCCGCGCGCTGCGCGGATGACACCAGCTCCGGATCACGCACGATCGGCCCCCCGGGTTTCCACATGATCCACCTGTCCGCGCCGCCCGGCGGTCTCCTCCGGCGCTCCGGCCACCCCCCCGGTACGGCCAGCGCGACTCCGGTCCCGGGGCCCGCCGGGCGGCTGGTCACGCATCCATTAAGGCGATCCCGGAGGGCCCCGGCACCGCGGTTCCGGAACCCTTGGCGAGCCCCTTACCGAGCCCAGACCGCCGCACGGGGCGCGGGAGTGACAGGTAGATCAGCGATGCCGTACGTAGATCCGCCGGGACCGGTCGCCGGGAGGCGGCGACGGGGCGGGGGCGGATGTCAGGCGGAGACGGGCGTCAGGCGGGGGCCGGGCCGGTGGTCGACCGGATCACCAGGTGGGGGACGACGAGCCGCTGCTCGGGCGGGCGAAACGGATCCTCGATCCGGGCGCACAGCCGCTCGGCGGCGATCCGGCCCATGTCGCGGCGCGGCTGGTCGACGCTGGTCAGCGAGATGTGGCGGATCGCCGCGAGGTACGTGTTGTCGTAGCCCACGACCGAGATGTCGGCCGGCACCCGCAGCCGCCGCTCGTCGGCGGCGGACAGCACGCCGGTCGCCACGAGGTCGTTCGGCGCGAAGATCGCCGTAGGCCGGTCGGGCCGGCCGAGGAGTTCGAGCGCGGCGCGATAGCCGCCCTCCTCGGTGAAGTCGCCCGGCTCGACCACGATCAGGTCGTCCAGGCGGTGCCGCCGCATCGCGGCCTCGTACCCGGACCGCCGGTAGCGTGCGGTGGTCGACGGCGAGCCCTCGATGTGCGCGATGCGGCGGTGGCCGAGCTCGACGAGGTGGTCGACGGCGAGCCGCGCGCCGAGTTCGTCGTCGTCGACGACGATGTCGATGTCGATGTCCTCCAGGTCGCGCTCGCCGACGACCACGACCGGCACGCTGCGGGCGATCTCGCGCAACGTGCCGGGCACGACGCTGAGCAGGACGAGGCCGTCGACGCGCATCTCCAGGAACGCCTCGACGGCCTCGGCCTCGAACTGCGGGTCCCAGCGGCCGCTGCCGACCATCATGCGCAGGCCCTCGCCGTGCAGGCCGTCCTGCAGGCCGTCGAGGAACTCGGCGAAGAACGGGTTGTGCAGGTCGGCGACGAGCGCGCCGATCAGCCGGGTGCGGCCCTCGACCAGGCTGCGCGCGACGGCGTTGGGGCGGTACCCGAGCTCGCGCGCGGCCTTCAGCACGGCCTGGCGGCGCGCCTCGCTGACGTGCGGCGAGCCGCGCATGACGAGGGAGACCAGCGACTTGGACACACCGGCACGCTCGGCCACGTTCCGTATCGTCGGCTTGGCAGCGGGCGCCTTGGGCACGACGGTCTCCTGGAAAGGGTCCTCGATCATGGCTCTCCCGTCCGAGCGACCGCCTGCAATCGTGGACAGATGCCGGCGGACCGCCGCAATGGAGGAGATGCCATGATGCCTCGCCCGCGATCGCGCCGTACGCACCGCCCGGTTACGGATTTCCGCCGGGTGATTTTCGGCTCGGACCTGTCAAGGGGGCGGCGTCGACCTTGCCTTGCGGAACCGCCCCACCCTGCTCGGATACCCTTCGACCGTGGGTGATCGCGCAACCGTCTCGAATGGCCGGGGAGCACGGGGCACGCCGGGCCGCCGGCCTCCCGGCGGCCGGACGGGCAGGCGCCGGCTCAAGGTCGACGAGCGCCGTGAAGAGCTGATCTCCGTCGCCCTGGAGCTGCTGCGCGACCGGCCGCCGGACGAGCTGTCCATCGACGACGTCGCCGACGCCGCCGGCGCCTCGCGGGCGCTGGTCTACCACTACTTCGGCGGCAAGCAGGAGCTGTACGTCGCCGCGCTGCACAGCGCCGCCAAGCAGCTCAGCGACCTGCTCCAGCCGCCGACCGAGGGCCGGCCGCTGGAACGGCTGGCCGTGTCACTGCACCGGTACTTCGACTTCGTCGAGCACTACGCCGCGGCGTTCATGGCCCTGCTGCGCGGCGGGCCGGCGTACCGCACCGGCGAGATCGGCGAGCTGATCGACGGCATCCGCAGCCTGGTCATGAGCCGGATCGTCGCGGCGATCGGCGTGGAGCGGCCGGATCCGATCCTCCGCATGACACTTCGCTCGTGGATGGCGTCGGTCGAGACGGCCGGGCTCGACTGGCTGGAGCACCGCGACATCCCCCGCGACGAGCTCGAACGCCTGCTGGTCGACCATCACGTCGTGCTGCTGGACGTCGCGGCGCGGCACGATCCCAAGGTCGCCGCACTGCTGGACGACCTGTCCGGCGAGAGCCGCCACTGAGGCTCCGGCGCCCGCCACCGCGCGGCGGGGCGCTCCTCGGGGCGCATTCCGCGGGCTCCGCCCGGGTGCGCCGCCCGGATGCGCCGCCCTTGGGCAGCGCCCGAAGGACATGAAAGGCGAAGGACGTGGGGCCCCTGTGGGCGGGTGAGAGAGCCGACCCCACGGGCCGGACCCACGGCGGATGCCGGCTCGAAGAGGTCTTCCGGCCGACGGCGTGGTCACAGGCGCGGCGCGCACGGCTCCAGCCGACCGTGCGCTGCGGTGATCGCACGGCGGCCCGTGGACAGCCACGTGCTGCGCAAGGCGCAGTACCGGCGCCAGGCGGCCCTTGAACGACCCCATACGGGCGGGGCGTATGGGCGTATGGCGGATGCCCCGCCCGGTTCGGGCGGGGCATCCGCCAGTGTGGAGTCCGTGGACCCCCCCGGCACGGTTCCGCGATCACGGAACCGGTCGTACTTCAGTGGAACCCCGACCTTTCCGCGAGCGACGGCGATCGTCCCGCCGCCTCGCGGACTTGCGACACGTCCGGCTACGGCGAACCGTGACCGGCCGTGTGCCCCCCAGTGAAACGATCGTCGGCGGCGATGCGCGCCGGCGACCCGGCCGGGGCCGTTCCTGTCACTCCGAACGCTGCTGCGGGATCCCCCCCAGCAGAGCGCGGACCTCGGCCTCGCGGTAGCGCCGGTGCCCGCCCAGCGTGCGGATCGACGTCAACTTCCCAGCCTTCGCCCAGCGGGTGACGGTCTTGGGGTCGACGCGGAACATCGTCGCCACCTCTGCCGGTGTCAGCAGGGGCTCGGCCTCTGGCGTACGAGCTGACATTTGTACGGCCTCTCCTCCGTGGACCGATGACAGCGATCCAGCGTTTGAACCTCGCGCGTGCCACTGATGTCTCTTATGGTCCGGATGGACCACTTTGACATCACAAGACGTAACCATGCCACCACTGAGCGCAACAGGCAAGCCCCTGATAGCAACTCTGTGATTTTTGGTGGTCGAGTCACGCTGCGTGATTCTAGCGACACGTATAGTCGCATCGCGCGCTGATTCGGCTAATTTTGCTCAGTTGGCGGATTCAAGGGCTCGTACAACGCGCCAACGGGAGGTCACGCGCTTGTACATCGCCACGGCGAGCTCGCCCTGCCCGCTCTCCATCCCCGTGACCGCCGCGGCGATCTCCGCCACCGATTCGTCGGCCTTCAGCGCCGCGTCGTCGAGGACGTGCACCAGGCCGCCGTAGTCGAGTTCCACCAGCGAGTGCGGGTGAAACTCCTCCAGCCACCGGCCCACCGACTCGATGTCGGCGAGTTCGTGCCATTCCCCGGCGTGTCGCCGCAGCACGCCGCGCGCCCGCGCCACCCTCCGCCGCGCCTGCGCCATCGGCGTGACGTAGATGAGCGTACGCATCGGCGTGGCGGTCGTCGGGCCGACCGGGCCGGCCTCGCCCTGCCCGGCGGCGCCGCCGTCGCCCTGAGCGCCGGCCGCGTCGCCCTGGCCGCCGAGCACGAGCCAGCGCTCCCGCGCCACGAACGGCACGAACCAGGCCAGCGGCACCTGCCAGGTGCTCGACAGGATGTGCGGGTGCAGCGAGCCCCCCTGCCGTTTCCATCGGTCGAACGCGGCGTCGACCTGCTCCGCCACGCGCTGCGGCACGAACATGCCGGCCAGCCGCTCGGGGATGCCGGCGCGGAATCGGTCGAACGCCAGCCACGAGCGCAAGCGCGTCTCCCAGGGGCACACATACGTCACCCCGTCGACACGCCGCACGTACGCGTCGCAGCTCTCCTGCGCAGGCGCGACGATCGGCGGTACGGCGATCACCCGCCACAGGGCGCGGGTGTGCTCCACGTCCAGCGCGTCGACCCGCCGGGGACGCTCCGCCGAGTCGGCGTACGCCGCCCACATCGAGCGCTCCGGCTCGGGGTAGGCGGCCAGCGGTTCGTATACCCGAAGGTAGGCGGCGTAGGGCAGCACCACCGCATCGTGACACGACCGCGGACCGAACGCTCGCCGTCAGGGCCGCCGAGATCGTCCTGAGATATCTGTCCGCGCTTGCTCTTGTGCCGCTCCCTGCACTCCGGCCGCGGTACGCCTACCCTGAAACCTGTCCGACCCGTGTCCCGGTGCCGGTCGCCGCCGTGCGATCCACGGACCGCCGTCCGGCAGCGGGCGCATGCCCATTCCGCCACCCGGGCAGGGCAGCGTGCGCTCAGAGAGGAGCCACAACAGTGACGAACGTCTTCGGCGCCCCCCACGAACAGGTCGTCTTCTGTCACGACGAGGCCAGCGGCCTCAAGGCGATCATCGCGATCTACTCCACCGCCCTCGGGCCCGCGCTCGGCGGCACCCGGTTCTACCCCTACGGCTCGGAGGACGACGCGCTCGCCGACGTGCTCAACCTGGCCAAGGGCATGGCCTACAAGAACGCCCTGGCCGATCTCGACCTCGGCGGCGGCAAGGCGGTGATCATCGGCGACCCCGCCGTCGACAAGTCCGAGGCGCTGCTGCGGGCGTACGGCCGGTTCGTGCAGTCGCTGAACGGCCGCTACTTCACCGCCTGTGACGTGGGCACCTACTCCGAGGACATGGACGTCGTCGCCCGCGAATGCGACTACGTGACCGGGCGGACCGTCGCGCACGGCGGTGCCGGAGACTCCTCGATCCTTACCGCGTACGGGGTATTCCAGGGCATGCGCGCGGCCGCGGAACACGTCTGGGGCAGCCCGACGCTGCGCGGCCGGCGCGTCGGCGTCGAGGGCGTGGGCAAGGTCGGCCGTCGGCTCGTCGAGCACCTGCGCGAGGACGGCGCCAACGTGGTGATCACCGACGTCGACCCGGCGGCGGTCGCCCGGGTCCGCACCGCGCACCCCGAGGTCGACGTGGTCGACGGGCACGCGGCGATCACCGGCGCCGACATCGACGTCTACTCCCCATGCGCGCTCGGCGGCGCCCTCGACGACGTGACCGTCGCCGCCCTCCGTGCGAAGATCGTCTGTGGTGGGGCGAACAACCAGCTCGCGCACCCGGGCATCGAGAAGCAGCTCGCCGACCGCGGCGTCCTGTACGCGCCCGACTACGTGGTGAACTCCGGCGGGGTGATCCAGGTCGCCGACGAGATCGAGGGGTTCGACTTCGAGCGGGCCAAGCAAAAGGCGAGCGGGATTTTCGCGACCACCCGACAGATCTTCGCAATCGGCGCAGACGAGGGCGTACCACCGGCGGTTGCGGCCGACCGGCTGGCCGAGCGGCGGATGTCCGAAATCGGCCGTCTCCGCGGCATCCTGCTCAATCGCTGATCACCGCAGGCCGCGCGCCGCCGACGCGGCGGAGGCCGCGGAAGCGCGCCGCCGACGCGTCGGCTAAGCTCTACCCGAGCCGCCACCGCGTAGACGACGTACCGAGCAGGGCGCAAAACGGGTACGGTTATATCCGTAGCCGGTGCGTGTGGTCACGTCGCGCCCGGTTGTGGATGCGTAAGCGAGCATAGGTGGGGCCGTAACGACGGGTCCCCGAGCATCGAGGGGGTCGAGCCAATGGGGCGCGGCCGAGCCAAGGCCAAGCAGGTCAAGGTTGCTCGCCGGCTGAAGTACAACAGCGGCGGGACCGACCTGGATCGCCTGCGTGGCGAGCTGGGCGTCAGCCAGAACTCGCAGGATGACCGAGACCCCTACGACGACGACTCGTACGAAGACCTCGCCAAACGGTATGCCGACTACGCCGAGGACTACGACGAGAAGGACGGCACCAGCAACGGCTGAGCGCCGTCCCCGCGTCCGAGCCGCCCGGTCGCCCCGGCCGACCGAGACCTGAGGGGTATGCCGGGAAACGCGACCGAGAAGCGTCCCTGATCACCGCGACGGGGACGCTTCTCGTGTGCCCGGCATCCGGGAGCCGGCCCGCCGGTCCGGCTCCGCCGCCCGGGCCATCCGCCACACCGTCGCACCGGCGCGCACCCGCCGTGCCATCGCCGCCCGCGCGGCCGGGCTGCGCCGTCGCCCAGCACGCCACCGCCGTCCATCGCCGCCTCGGCGAGACTCATCGCGCCGCCGCGGGCGACGTCGGCGTCGGTCTGAACCGCGCGTGCTCGCGGCCGGCCGGCGTCAGCTCCGCGACCACATGCATGCTGTGCCCGCCGCCGGCCGCCCAGCCAGGCACCGCGCAGATCACCACTGTGGGCATGAACGGGATCAGCCGCTGAACCTCCGGGATGTGCAGCCGCACCGCCGTACCCGCATGCGCCATCTGCCGCCGCATGCGCGGGCCACCGTCACGCCACCGCGTGCCTGCGGCACGCCCTGCGGCCGGAGCGACGGCCCGCGCAGGGTCGGAGCGTCGAACCCCCGATCAGACCAGCCGGGCCGTTCCCGAGCCGGGGACGATCTCGCCGATGACCCAGGCGTCCAGGCCGCGGGCGGCGAGCAGGCGTACGGCCGCGTCGGCGTCGCCGGCGGCCACGATGGCGGCCATGCCCACCCCCATGTTGAACGTCTTGTCCATCTCGGCGGCGGGCACGCCGCCGCGTGCGGCCAGGAACGCGAAGATCGGCGGCGGGGTCCAGCAGGAACGCTCCAGCACCGCGTCGCAGCCGGAGGGCAGCGAACGGGCCAGGTTGGCGGCCAGACCGCCGCCGGTGATGTGCGCGTACGCGTGGACCTCGCAGGACGCGGCGAGCGCCAGGCAGTGCCGGGCGTAGATCCGGGTGGCGGTGAGCAGCTCCTCACCGAGCGGCCGGGACAGCTCCGGCGGCGCCGCCTCCAGCGACAGGCCGGCCTCGCGCAGGATGTGCCGGACGAGCGAGTAGCCGTTGGCGTGGATGCCGGAGGAGGCCAGGCCCAGCACGGCGTCGCCGGGCCGCACCCGGGCGGGCCCGAGCACCGCGTCCGCCTCGACCACTCCGGTGCCCGCACCGGCCAGGTCGAACGCGTCCGGTTCCAGCAGGCCCGGGTGTTCGGCGGTCTCGCCGCCGACCAGCGCGCAGCCGGCCAGCGTGCAGCCCTCCGCGACGCCGCCGACGATCGCGGCGATCCGCTCCGGCACGACCTTGCCGCAGGCGATGTAGTCGGTCATGAACAGCGGCTCGGCCCCGCACACCACCAGGTCGTCGACGACCATGCCGACCAGGTCGTGCCCGATCGTGTCGTAGACGCCGAGGCGGCGGGCCAGGTCGACCTTGGTGCCGACGCCGTCGGTGGAGGTGGCCAGCAGCGGCCGCTCGTACCGCTTCAGTGCCGAAGCGTCGAACAGGCCCGCGAACCCGCTGGCGTCGTCGACCACCTCCGGCCGACGGGACCGCGCGACACGGGACTTCATGAGCTCCACGGCGCGCTCGCCGGCCGCGATGTCCACCCCGGCGGCCTCGTACGATGTGCCGGGTACGGAAGCGTCGTTCATCTGCGGGCCTCTTCGAGCAGGTGCTTGCCGCGGGCGTCTTCGGCCACGTCGATGGGGTAGACGCCGTCGAAGCAGGCCCGGCACAGGCGTTCGCGCGGGACGCGGGTCGCGGCGATCAGCTCGGCGAGGGAGATGTAGCCGAGGGTGTCGGCGCCCAGCGACTGCCGGATCTCCTCGACCGACAGGTTGCCGGCGATCAGCTCGGCGCGGGTGGCGAAGTCGATGCCGTAGAAGCACGGCCAGGCGACCGGCGGGCTCGAGATGCGGACGTGCACCTCCCGGGCGCCGGCCTCGCGGAGCATCGTGACGATGGCCCGCTGGGTGTTGCCGCGCACGATCGAGTCGTCCACGACGACCAGCCGCTTGCCGGCGATCGCCTCGCGCAGCGGGTTGAGCTTCAGCCGGATGCCGAGCTGCCGGATGGTCTGCGACGGCTGGATGAACGTGCGGCCGACGTAGGAGTTCTTCACGAAGCCCTGGCCGTACGGGATGCCGGACTCCTCGGCGTAGCCGATCGCGGCGGGCGTGCCCGACTCCGGCGTCGGGATCACCAGGTCGGCCTCGACGGGATGCTCTCGGGCCAGCCGCCGGCCGACCTCGACGCGGGTGGCCTGGACGCTGCGCCCGGCGATCGAGGTGTCGGGGCGGGCGACATAGACGTACTCGAACAGGCAGCCCTTGGGCTCGGCGACGGCGAAGCGCGTCGAGCGGACGCCCGCCTCGTCGATGGCGATCAGCTCGCCCGGCTCGACCTCGCGGACGAACGTGGCACCGACGATGTCGAGGGCGGCGGTCTCGGAGGCCACGACCCAGCCGTGCTCGAGGCGGCCGAGCACCAGCGGCCGGATGCCCTGCGGGTCGCGGGCGGCGTACAGGGTGCGCTCGGTCATGAAGACGAGCGAGTACGCGCCGCGTACGCGCGGGAACAGCTCCAGTGCGGTCTGCTCGACCCCGCCCTCGCCGCCGGCCAGCAGCGCGGTGAGCACCTCGGTGTCGCTGGTCGCGGTCAGCGTGCCGGGCTCGAGCCGGGCGGCCAGCTCGGGGGTGTTGATCAGGTTGCCGTTGTGGCCGAGGGCGAGGCTGCCCCGCTCGGTGGACCGGAAGGTCGGCTGGGCGTTCTCCCAGACGCTGGAGCCGGTGGTGGAGTAGCGGCAGTGCCCGACGGCGATGTGGCCGCGCAGGGTGTTCAGCACGGACTCCTCGAAGACCTGCGCGACGAGACCCATGTCCTTGAACACGACGATGCGGGCGCCGTCGCTGACCGCGATTCCGGCCGACTCCTGGCCGCGGTGCTGCAGGGCGTACAGCCCGAAGTAGGCGAGCTTGCTCACCTCCTCGCCGGGCGCCCATACGCCGAAGACGCCACAGGCGTCCTGCGGACTCCGATCCAGGGGGTCGAGGTCGTGACTGAGGCGTCCGTCTCCGTGCGACACGCTGCCAGTGTAGGCGGTGGGCGGGCCCGCGTTGACGCCGGTCGGCGTGGCTTTCCGGCCCATCCGGCACGGATCCACCACCATGGGACCGGAGGTGCTGACATGGCGTATCAACCGGTGACCGAGCTGCCACAGAAACGCAGGGGGCTCGGCATCGCGGCCCTCGTGCTGGGAATCGCGGCGCTGATCACCCTGCTGCTGTGCGGGCTGGGCGTCGTCCTGGCCGTCGCCGGCCTGGTCGTCGGCACGATCGCGATGGCCCGCAAGAGCGGGCGCGGTATGGCGGTCGCGGGCCTGGTCATGTCATCGCTGACGCTGCTGATCGCGATCGGCCTGGGCGTGTGGTTCTACAGCCGCATCGCGCCGTGCGCCGACAAGACCCGGTATCCCACCCGGCAGGCGCGCGACGACTGCCTGCAAAAACGCGTCCCCTTCTTCAAGGCCACGCCCCGCCCGGCGCCCTGACCGGACGGCGGGGCGCCCGCCGAGACGGCGCCGGCGCGCTCCGTCACGTCCGAGACGGCGCCGGCACGATGCCGTGGCACCGGAATGACGGGGCGAATGAGAACAATCACCTCCGTCATTCCGCGTAGCCCTTCACGCGTAGCCCTTCAGCGGCAGATACGCGGACAGGTCGGCGCGCGCGCCGCTCGCGCTGATGCCGCCGGCCGCCGCGGCCCAGTCGAGACGCCCGGTCGCGAGCATGATCCAGGTGCGCGGGTCGAGTTCGACGACGTTCGGCGGCGTGCCGCGGGTGTGGCGCGGTCCCTCGACGCACTGCACGGCCGCGTACGGCGGCACGCGCACCTCGACCGAGCGGCCGGGCACGTCGCTCGCCAGCCGGTCGAGCAGGACCTTCACCGCCAGCCGCTCGGCGGCGCTTTCGGGATCACGGTCGGTGTCGTAGGCGGTACGGACCGCGGCGACGAGGACGGCGGCGAGCCGGCTCGCGGGGCCGGCGTAGGGCTCCTCGCCGAGCGCGGCGAGCTGGTCGTCGAGTGCGGCGCGCAGCCGCTCCGGTTTCGGTCGGGCCATGGCGTGATCGACGGTACCCGGTCCACAAGCGGTCATGGACCGCTCTGAAATCTGAAATCTGGTACTTTCGGCGAATTAGCACGTCCACAACACAAAGCACGCTTGCCACAACAGCACGCTTTGTGCCATATTCTCCGGCGTTTTCGCGCGGCCGGACATCCGCTCCCCGGCGAGCGCCCCCCGGTAGCAAGGAGCCACCCCGTGAGGGTCCCCCCAGCCAGAAAGCTCATGATCGCCTCGTCGGCCGTCGCGCTGGCGGCCGCCGCCGTTCCGGCCTACGACGCGATCACCAAGCCGGCCACCCAGGTCGTGGTCGCCTCCGCCGCCACCGGCGGCGTGCCTGGCCAGTACATCGTGACGCTCAAGCACACCGGCGCCTCGATCTCCGCGCTCAGCGCGATGCCCGTCGTGCACCGGTTCGACGGCGGTTTCGCCGCGCGCCTGACGTCCGCACAGCTGAAGAAGCTGCAGCGCGACCCGAACGTCGCGGCCATCGAGCAGGACCAGGTCGTCCGCATCGACACCACCCAGAAGAGCCCGACCTGGGGCCTCGACCGGATCGACGAGCGCGCGCTGCCGCTTTCGCGCTCCTACACCTACAAGCACACAGGCTCGGGCGTCGACGTCTATGTGATCGACACCGGCATCGACACCTCGCTCAGCCAGTTCGGCGGCCGTGCGAACACGGTGTACGGGGCCAAGGACTGCAACGGGCACGGCACCCACGTCGCCGGGATCATCGGCTCGAAGTCCTACGGCGTCGCCAAGGGCGTCCGCCTGCACGGCGTGCAGGTGCTGGACTGCGACGGTGAGGGCACCACCTCCGACGTGATCGCCGGCATCGACTACGTGATCAAGCACCACGGCGCCCGGTCGGTGGCGAACCTCTCGCTCGGCGGCGCCAAGTCCACGGCGCTGAACAACGAGGTCACCAAGCTGTCCAAGTCGGGGGTGTTCGTCGCGGTCGCGGCCGGCAACGACAACGCCGACTCCTGCAACGAGTCGCCCGCCAGCGCGGCGAGCGTCGAGGCGGTCGCCGCCAGCGCGTCGAACGACACCCGGGCCTCGTTCAGCAACTACGGCAAATGCGTCGACATCTACGCCCCCGGCGTCAACATCAAGTCCACCTACCTCGGCGGCACCGCCTACCTCAGTGGCACGTCGATGGCCTCGCCGTTCGTGGCGGGCGTCGCCGCGCTGTACAAGTCGGCGTACGGCCAGCACACCTTCGGCACCGTGCAGAAGTGGATCCACGACCACGCAACCAACAACGTGATCAAGAACAACAAGCCCGGCACGCACAACCGCCTGCTCTACAAGAGCACGCTCTGAGCGCCTGACGCATGGCGAGGCCACCGCCCCCCCTCTCCGGGGCCGGTGGCCTCGCCGCGTCCGGGCTCGCCGCCCGGTACGTGTCAGCCGAACAGCGCGGGCAGGGCGCCCTGGTGCACCTCGGCCAGCTCGCTGAGCGGGATGGAGAACAGCCCGCGCACCTCCAGCGAGTCGCCGCCGACGACGCCGAGACGACGCACCGGCACGCCGGCCGCCGCGCACAGCGCCCCCACCCGGGCCTCGTTCTCGGCACGGACCGCCACGACGGCGCGGGCCACCGACTCGCTGAACAGCTCGACGAACGGATCGTCGCCGAGCTCGACGACGCAGCCGAACCCGCCGCGCAGGCACGACTCGACCAGCGTCTGCGACAGCCCGCCGTCGGACACGTCGTGCGCGGCGTCGAACAGACCCTCGCGGGCGCCGGACACGAGCACGGAGGCCAGCGCCGCCTCGGCCGCCAGGTCGACCCGCGGTGGCAGGCCGCCCAGGTGCCGGAAGACGACGTTCGCCCATTCCGAGCCGCCGAACTCCGGGCGGGTCTCGCCGAGCAGGAGTATCGCGGCGCCCTCGGTGAGGAACGACATGCGCACCCGGCGGGTCACGTCGTCGTGCACGCCCAGCACGCCGATGACCGGCGTCGGGTTGATCGGCGTGGCACCGGTCTGGTTGTAGAAGCTGACGTTCCCGCCCGTGACGGGCACGCCGAGCGCCTGACAGGCGTCCGCGAGGCCCTCGACGGCCCGCGCGAACTGCCACATCACGCCCGGGTCCTCCGGCGAGCCGAAGTTCAGGCAGTTGGTCACCGCCAGCGGCCGGGCACCCGTGGTGGCCACGTTCCGGTACGCCTCGGACAGCGCGAGCTGCGCCCCCGCGTACGGGTCGAGGCGCGCGTACCGGCCGTTGCCGTCGGTGGCCAGCGCGATGCCCCGCGGCCCGCCGCCGATGCGGATCACGCCGGCGTCCTCCGGCATCGCCAGCACGGTGTCGCCCAGCACGAACCGGTCGTACTGGGAGGTCACGAACGTCTTGTCGGCGAGGTTCGGCGAGCCCGCCAGCCGCAGGACGGTGTTGCGCAGCTCCTCGGGCGTCGACGGGCGCGGCAGGCGGCCGGGCCCGTCCGCCTGGATCCGCGCCAGGTCGGCCGGCGGCTCGTACGGCCGCTCGTACACCGGCCCCTCGTCGGCGGCGGTGCCGGGCGGGATGTCGACGATCGTCTCACCGCGCCAGGTCATGCGCAGCCGCCCGGTGTCGGTGACCTCGCCGATCACGGTGGCCGGCACGTCCCACTTCCGGCAGACCTCCAGGAAGCACTCGACCTTGGCCGGCTCGACCACGGCCATCATGCGCTCCTGCGACTCGCTCATGAGGATCTCTTCGGGCGTGAGCGTCGGGTCGCGCAGCGGCACGAGGTCGAGGTCGACGTCCATGCCGCCGGTCCCCGCCGCCGACAGCTCGGTCGTGGCGCACGACACCCCGGCCGCGCCGAGGTCCTGGATGCCGACGACGAGATCTCCGGCGAAGATCTCCATGCAGCACTCGGTGAGCAGCTTCTCCATGAACGGGTCGCCGACCTGCACCGATGGGCGCTTCCTCTTCGACTCCTCGTCGAAGGTGGCGCTGGCCAGCACCGACGCGCCGCCGATGCCGTCGGGGCCGGTGCCGGCGCCGAACAGGATGACCTTGTTGCCGGGGCCGGGGGCGATCGCCCGCTTGATGCCCTCCGGCCTGAGCACGCCCACGCACAGCGCGTTGACCAGCGGGTTGGCCGCGTAGCAGTCGTCGAAGACCACCTCGCCGCCGATGTTCGGCAGGCCGAGGCAGTTGCCGTACCCGCTGACGCCGCGCACGACGCCGTCGAGCACCCGGCGGGTGTCGGGGGCATCGGGCGGGCCGAACCGCAGCGAGTCCATCACCGCGACCGGCCGGGCACCCATCGACAGGATGTCGCGGACGATGCCGCCGACGCCGGTCGCCGCGCCCTGGTACGGCTCGACGTACGACGGGTGGTTGTGCGACTCGATCTTGAAGGTGACCGCCCAGCCGTTCCCGACGTCGACGACGCCGGCGTTCTCCCCCATGCCGACCAGCAGCGCCTCGCTCCGCGGCGCCTTGTCGGCGAACCGCCGCAGGTGCACCCGGGAGCTCTTGTACGAGCAGTGCTCGCTCCACATGACCGAGTAGATGGCCAGCTCGGCGGTGGTGGGCCGGCGGCCGAGGATCTCCCGGATCCGGGCGTACTCGTCGTCCTTCAGGCCGAGCTCGGCGTACGGCAGCTCGCGGTCGGGCGTCTCGGCGGCGCGCGCGACCGTGTCGAACCCGGGCGGCGGCGCGTCCGCGACGCCTGACGCGTCCGCCGGGGCCGCGGCGGGCGGCTCGGGCCCGTCGGGCGTTCCGGGTGCGGCGGCGGGTTCCGGCGCGCGGGCGTCCAGCGACTCGCCGAGGGCCGCGGTACCGCTCTCGGCCGGCGGCCCGGCCAGGCGTTCGGACTCGGCGAGATGCTCCGGCCCGGCGAGGCGCTCCCGCTCGTCCACGTCGCGGCGGTCGCTCGTCGGCTCGCTCATGTGGTGACCAGTTTCGTGAGGACGGAGGTGAAGAAGCCGAGGCCCTCGGTGGAGGTGCCGGTCAGGGCCTCGACGGCGTGCTCGGGGTGCGGCATGAGGCCGACGACGTTGCCCGCCTCGTTGCAGATTCCGGCGATGTCGTTCAGCGACCCGTTCGGGTTGACGTCGACGTACCGGGCGACGACGCGGCCGGACGACTCGAGCTCCTTGATGGTCGCCGCGTCGGCGATGTAGCAGCCGTCATTGTTCTTGATCGGCACGACGATCTCCTGGCCGGTCGCATAGTCGCGGGTCCAGGCCGTGCGGATGTTCTCGATGCGCAGCCGTTGCGCCCGGCACACGAAATGCAGGCTGGTGTTGCGGGTCAGCGCGCCCGGCAGCAGGTGCGACTCGCACAGCACCTGGAAACCGTTGCAGATGCCCAGCACGGGTAGGCCGCCGCCCGCCGCTTCGATCAGCTTCTCCATGATCGGCGCGAATCGCGCGATGGCGCCGGCGCGCAGGTAATCGCCGTAGGAGAAGCCGCCGGGAAGAATCACCGCGTCGACACCCGCGAGGTCGGCGTCGGCGTGCCACAGGGCTACGGGTTCGGCACCCGCCAGGCGCACCGCACGGGCGGCGTCCCGGTCGTCCAGTGACCCGGGAAAGGTGATGACGCCCACACGGGCTGACATGCGCACACTCCGATCAAGGATTGGATCGAAACGTGCACCAGCTTATCCGGCCGCTAGCCTGCGGTTTTCAGCAGCTCGGGTTGGAGGAGACGCATCGGCGACTCGTCCTGCCAGCTCAGCCGCTTGGCGAGATGCACCACCGTGCCGCTGCCCGGCCGGCTGTCGAAGGTGACGTCGTCGACCAGCGCGCGCATGATCTTGATGCCGCGGCCGGACTCGGAGTCGGTGCCGGCGGCCCGCTCCGGATCACCGCCGAATCCCGGCCCCTGGTCGACGACGCGGAGCAGACAGCGGCCCTCGTCGATGTCGGCGGCCACCTCATAGCGTGACGACGGATCGACGTGCTGGACGACATTCGTACACGCCTCGGACGTGGCGACCAGAAGGTCGGCGATACACGCTTCGGAAGCCCCGAGACCGCGCAGCGCGTCGCCGAGCACCCGGCGTATCACCGGGATGCTCAGAGTCTCACACGGCAAGTCGAGTGAGAACTTCATATCCACCGGTCACCTCGTGTCATCGTCGCCCCGTGACATGGGGTTGTCCCCGTCTCCTCATGTCTTTCGACGCACCTAAGACTTCCCCGGTGGAAACTGCTGTAATCGCTCGGCCAAGTTAACTTTCAACGACTATTCGGGGCGGACTTCGAAGGTTTCGATGACGGGGTTGGCCAGCAGCGTCGCGGCCATCTCACGCACCCGTCCGGTCGCGGCCTCATCGGCCGGACCTTCGACTTCGATCTCGAATCTCTTCCCTTGTCGTACCCCGACGACGCCCCCGAAACCGAGCCGCGGCAACGCGCGCGCGACCGCCTGACCCTGCGAATCCAGAATCTCCGGCTTGAGCATGACGTCGACGATGTAACGGGCCACGACTACCCCCTCTGATCTGCCGGTACGGCACCGAAGCGTACGGTACCGGCATGCCACGCGCCGTCACCGGGCGCGGCAATTCCGCCAACGCACGGGGACGGGTCGGCGAACGTACGCAGTGACCGGCAGGCGCGCGGTACCGCCTCGCCGATGCCGCTATACATGGAGAATCCCGCACATCCCGACCCTGCGTGCGCGCGGACCCGCCGCCCGGACCGCGGCGGGCCGTCGCCCCTCCCCCGGAGCCGCCGATGGACCTCGATGAGCTGACCGCGCCCGAACGTGCCCTGTGGGAGGCGTTCCCCCGCGGCGAGCCGATCGATCTGTCCGGCGGCGACCTCGACTTCGACAGCACCAACGCCTGGGGGCCGGAGCGGACCATCCGCGCCAAGGTCATCTCCGCGCTGCTGCTCGGGGCGCGTGAGCCGGAGCCGGGCGCCGTCGCCGCGGTGCGGATCACCGGCGCCCAGATCACCGGCACGCTCGACCTCGGGCACGCCCACGTCAGCGCCCCGCTCGCGCTGACCGCCTGCCGGCTCACCGACGCGCCGCACCTGTACTGGGCGCGCCTGCGCAGCGTGCACCTCATGCGCTGCCGGCTGCCCGGTCTGATCGCCTCCGGCGCGCGGGTCGACGGGCACCTGTGGCTGGAGGGCAGCCACGTGTACGGCGGGGTCTGGCTGGACAGCTGCCACATCACCGGCATCCTGAACCTGACCGGCGCGCACCTGTCCCATCCGGGCGGCGACTCGCCGCTGCTGGCCGACCGCCTCGTCGTGGACAACAACGTCTACTGCAACGACGGGTTCACGGCGGAGGGCGAGGTGCGCCTGCCGGGCGCGAACGTCGGCGGCCAGCTCATCCTGCGCGGCGCGCGGCTGCGCAACCCGAACGGCCCGGCGCTGTACGCCAGCCGGCTGAACGTCGCGGCGAACGTGTTCTGCGACGAGAACTTCAGCGCCGAGGGCGAGATCCGGCTGCGCGGCGCCCGCGTCGGCGGCTACCTGTCCCTGGTCGGCGCGACGGTGTCCAGCCCGGGACGCACGGCGCTGAACTTCGACGACCTGAGCATCGAGACCGACATCTACTGCTCTGACGGGTTCCGCGCGGACGGCGCGGTGAGCATGGCCGGCGCGCGGATCGGCGGGCTGTTGAACCTGCGCGGCGGCCGCCTGGCCAACCCGTCCGGGGTCGCGCTGAACCTCCAGCGGATCCAGGCGGAAGAGGTGCTGCTGCGGCCGACCGAGCCGATCCGCGGCGTCGTCGACCTGAGCTACGCGAGGATCAAGCTCCTCCGGGACGAGCCGGCGACGTGGGCGCCGCGCTACCAGCTCGACGGCCTGACCTACGAGATGATCGAGCCGCCGCTGACCGCGCGGGAGCGGCTCAAGTGGATCCAGCGCGACACCGACGGCTACGTGCCGCAACCGTACGAGAAGCTCGCCGAGACCTATCGCGCGCTCGGCCACGACGGCGAGCGCCGCCTCGTGCTGCTGGCCAAGCAGCGGCACCGCCGCGCGACCCTGCCGGTGCCGCAGCGGGCGTGGGGTTACGTCCAGGACTGGACGGTCGGGTACGGCTACCGGCCGTCCCTTGCCGGCGCCTGGCTCGTGGCGCTGCTGGCGTTCGGCACGTTCGTGTTCCGCCACCATCCGGTGATCCAGGAGCCGGGCCACAACACGGAGTTCAACCCGTTCCTGTACACCCTCGACCTGCTGTTGCCGGTGGGTTCGCTGGGGCAGGAGGGCGAGTTCGCGCCGCACGGCGTGTACCTGTGGATCGCCGACGCGCTGGTCGCGATGGGCTTCATCCTCGGCCTGACGGTCGCGGCCGGCATCACCCGCGTGCTGTCCCGCGACTGACTCCCGCATTCCGCGCCCGGCGCCTGCGTTCCGCG
>JBEHYF010000054.1:0-33109 GCA_048498315.1 Actinomycetota bacterium | reverse complement strand
GCTGAAACGGTATTCCGGGAGATAGCCGACGATGCGACCCAGAACAGGGCCAGGAAGGGGTTCACGCGGCGGCGCCGCGCTCGCGCAGCGCGGCGATCTCCTCCTTGGTGAGGCCCAGCTCGGCCAGCACCGCGTCGGTGTCGGCGCCGGGCCGGGACGGCGGCCCGGGCCGGCGCGCCGCCGTCCGGCTGAACCGCGGCGCGGGCGCGGGCTGCGTGACGCCGGCGACCTCGACGAAGCCGTCCCGCGCCCGGTTGTGCGGATGCGCGGGGGCCTCGCCGAGCCCGAGGACCGGTGCGACGCAGGCATCGGTGCCGTCGAAGATCGCGGCCCACTCGTCCCGCGTCCTGGTCTTGAACACCTCGGTGAACCGGGCGCGCAGCTCCGGCCAGCCGGACCGGTCGAGCTGGTCCGGCAGGTCGGCGTCCTCCAGGCCCAGGCCGCGCAGCAGGGCGGCGTAGAACTGCGGCTCCAGCGCGCCGACGCTGACGTACCGACCGTCGGCCGTCTCGTACGTGTCGTAGAACGGCGCGCCGGTGTCGAGCAGGTTCGTGCCGCGCTCATCCTGCCACAGGCCCTGGGCGCGCATGCCGTGGATGAAGGAGGTCAGCAGCGACGCGCCGTCGACCATGGCCGCGTCGACCACCTGGCCCCGGCCGGAGCGGGTGCGCTCGAACAGCGCGGCGATGACGCCGAGCGCGAGCAGCATGCCGCCGCCGCCGAAGTCGCCGAGCAGGTTAAGCGGAGGGACGGGGCGCTCGCCCGCGCGGCCGATCGGCTCCAGCGCCCCGGCGACGGCGATGTAGTTGATGTCGTGGCCGGCCATCTGCGCCATCGGGCCGTCCTGGCCCCAGCCGGTCATGCGGGCGTAGACGAGTCCCGGGTTGCGTTCGAGGCAGACGTCGGGGCCGAAGCCGAGGCGCTCGGTGACGCCCGGGCGGAAGCCCTCGACGAGGACGTCGGCGGAGTCGAGGAGACGGAGCAGGATGCCGACGCCCTCGGCGTCTTTCAGGTTGAGACCGATGGAGCGGCGACTCCGGCCGAGCGGGTCGGCGGTCGGCGTGCCGCCGACGACCGTGGCCGCGCCGACCACCGTGGACGGGCGGTCGACGCGGAGCACCTCGGCGCCGAGATCGGCGAGCACCATGCAGCCGAACGGAGCGGGGGCGAGACTCGCGATCTCGATGACGCGGACACCCTGCAGCGGTCCCATGATCACCTCTTGACGTCGGTCGCTGCGGACACTCTAGAACGACGTTCTATCCGCTCGGGCGCGACCTGCGCGATCCAGGGCGGGATCGGGACGGCGCCGGCGACGGTGGCGGCGATGTCAGGGGTGACAGGGGCCGAGGAGGGGGTGGTGGCGCGAGAGAGGCCCTCGCGCCAGGGGATCACAGTGCGTTGACGAACCTCGACAGTGAGTCGCCCGCCGAGGCCAGGCTGCCGAGTGCGTTGTGCACCACGTGAGCCGCACCGGTGGGGGAATTCAGCAGGTAGAAGATGACAAAGGCTATAAGTGCCCAGGTCAGGTACTTCTTCATTTGGCGCTCCCGCCTCCCATCGAACGCCGCTATTGTCGCCCATCTTTGGCGCGGGCGGCAGTCATCGGTTTTCGCTCACGGCCGTGGCCGCCCCCGCGGGCGGCCGCCCTCGCGGCCGTGCCGTGTCTCCTCCGCTTCGAGTATCACCGCTTCCCAGAGTTCTGTCGCGTGTCAACTCTGACACACCTGCGTGCGCTGGAGGAGGGGCATCCGGTGTGTCGCACGGCGACGCGGTGGAAATGCCGCTTCGCAGGTCGGCGGCGCCATTACGCCATTGTCCGCCGCTCGGTCGCCGGGTGCCGGACGGAGCCGCCGACCCGCCCGCCGCGGCCGCCGGACGCCGACGTTTCCGTCACCGCGCCGCGCGCTCCGACACGCTCCGGCAGCGGCCTGACCTGGTCGTTCCGCCATGTCCGGCCGCCACGCCATGCTTAAGGAATCTCCTTACGGGGTAGTTGACCCGATGCTGTGCACGGCCACGGCACCGGCGTGCGCGGGGGGCAGCCAGTGCTACACCACAACCAGGCGATCCGGCGGCGCGCCACCATCATCACCATGGCGGTGACGGCCCTCGTCGCCGTACTCGCCTACGCCGGCGCGCTCTTTCTGATCCACTGCGACGTCGCGGACCGGCTCACCGACGAGCTGCGGCTCACCGCCCGGCACACCGCGGCCCTGGCCCGGGCCGGCCGTCTGACCAACCCGGTCATCGCCGACGGGAACGACCTGATCCAGGTGCAGAACGACCAGGGCCAGGTCGTCGCCGCCAGCCAGAGCGTGGCCGGCCTGCCGGCGCTGAAGGCCCGGCGGCCGCCCGACGACGAGCAGATCCAGCAGCAGGTCTGCGTCGACAACGGGCAGCACTGCCTCCTCCTCGTGTCCGTACGGGTGCGCACGCCCGGCGATCCGGTCACCGTGCACGCCATCGCCCCGGAGCCGGCCCTGTTCCCCCGTCCGCTCCTGTCACTGCTGCTGGCCCTCAGCATCCCGCTCAGCGTCGCCCTGGCCGGCCTGTGGCGCTGGTGGGCCGCCGGGCTGCGGCTGCGGCCGGTCGAGGCGCTGTGCGCCGAGCTGCTCGCGGTCAACACCGCAGACCCGCGGCGCAGGGTGTCGCTGCCGCGCCGGCACGACGAGATCTACCGGCTGGCATCGGCGGTCAACGCCACCCTCGACCGGCTGGAGGCGACGGTGGAGCAGCAGCGCCGCCTCGTCTCCGACGTCTCACACGACCTGCGCAGCCCCATCGCCGGGCTTCGGGCGGAGCTGGAGACCGCCCTGATCGACCCGGAGGGCACCGACCTGCGCGAGGTGCTCGGCCGCACCCTGCAGAACACCGACCGGCTGCAGAACATCGTCACCGAGCTGCTCGCGCTGGCCCGCCGCGACGCCGGGCTGTCCCGCCGCGACGGCCTGGTCGACCTCGGCGAACTGGCGGAGCTGGAGGTGCGCCGCCTGCCCCGCCGGATCAACGCCAAGGTCGTCGCAGAGCCGGGCGTCGTCGTCCGGGCCAACCGCCTCGACATCGGGCGGGTGCTGACGAACCTGCTGGACAACGCGGCGCGGCACGCCGAGTCGGAGGTGTCGGTGACGGTGCGGCGGCGCGACCGCGAGGCGATCCTGGAGGTCTTCAACGACGGCAAGGAGATCCCGCCCGCCGACCGGGAGCGCATCTTCGAACGGTTCACCCGGCTGAGCGACGCGCGCGAGCGCGATCCCGGCGGCAGCGGCCTGGGCCTGGCGATCTCCCGCGAGATCGCGCACGCGCTGGGCGGCACGCTGACCCTCGCCGACGCCGACAAGGGCGCGTGCTTCGTGCTGACGCTCCCCCTGGTCACCGAGCCCCCGGTCTGATCTCCGTCTTCCGGCCCCTCCCCGGGGCGCGGTCCGTGAGAACTAACCCATCCTCGAAGGGCGGTCATCGGACCCGCAGTCCTCGGGGGAGGCGTTCCCCGGCACGCGCCGCTCCGGAACGCGGTCCTCGGAGCAGGCCCTCGGAACGCAGCGCTCGGGCGCGGCCCCCGGAGTGCGGCCCCCGGAGTGCGGCCCCCGGAGGGTGCCGGATGGCCGCGTCAGGCGGGCTCCCGCCACATCGGCCATACGGGCGGGCCACCGCGCAGCCGCAGTTCGCCGGTGACCCGGAAGCCGAAGCGCTCGTAGTACGGGATGTTGCACTCCTTGGAGGACTCGAGGTAGGCGGGGACCCGGTCGTCGTCGCACCGAGACAGCCGCGAGGCCAGCAGCGCGGACCCCAGGCCGCGGCCCTGCGCCGGCGGGTCGGTGCCGAGCACGCCGAGGTACCAGTGCGGGCGGCGCGGGTGCAGGCGTTCGATCTCGCCCAGCCCGCGTAGCACCGGAACGGTGCGCGAGCCCAGCACCCGGACCAGGGCGGGGAACTGGCGCACCTGCGTGGCGAGGGGGACCTTCCAGCGGCCGGGCGGGTCCCACAGCGCCCCGGCCAGGACGGCCGTGCCGTCGGCGGCCACCTCGCTCGCCCCGTTCGACAGGCGCGCCTGGCCGAGCAGCAGCGCGAACATCCGGGCCATCCGGTCCGGATGCCGGGGGAACATCCACCGCCAGACCGGGTCGTCGGCGAATGCCCGGCCCAGCACGGCAGAGAGCGCGGCGATGTCGTCGCGGGTCGCCGCGCGAATGGTCGTCATATGACCGAGTTTTTCGTGTCATGAGCGGTATGTGAAGCTCGGTCCGCCCGGCGAGTGGATCATGACGTTAAGCCAGGCGGATTTCATGCGACGATCGGGATGTGAAGATCCTGCTTCGGGTGGTCATCACCGCGGTCGCGCTCGGCGTGGCGACGTGGGTGGTCGACGGCATCACCCTCACCGCGACGTCGACGCCGCGCAAGGCGGGCACGCTCATCGTCGTCGCCATCGTGTTCGGCGTCATCAACGGCTTCCTCAAGCCGATCGTCAAGATGCTGGGCTGCGTCTTCTATATCCTGACGCTCGGCCTGTTCGCGCTCGTCGTGAACGGCCTGCTGCTGTGGCTGGCGAGCTGGGTCAGCGGGCGGCTGCACGCGCCGTTCCACGTGGCGGGCTTTTGGCCCGCCTTCTGGGGCGCCATCGTCGTCGGCGTCGTGAGCTGGCTCCTCAACCTCTTCGTGCCCGACGACCAGGATTGACGCAGGGGCTCGGGCGGTTCAGGGACGCGGACGAGTAGAGCTCGCCCTCCCGGCCGCCCCTCCCGGCCGGGAAGGCTCCGGCGCATACGCGGTGGATCCCATTGGGGGCCGGCGAGCGTCCGGACGCGGGAGGGTGGATCAAGCGTGCCGCCCACCGTACCTCGGCAGGTCGGTCGCGTTGAAGGTGGCCAGCCGCAGTTCGCCCTCCGCGCGCACCCATACCGTGACCGAGCCGTTCTTCACCAGTGTCCGCTCGACGTCGAGAACGTCCTTCTCGGACAGGCGCTCCACGATGTACCGGGTCAGCAGGATGATCGCGTCGTGTGCGAAGACCAGGACGCGGCCGCCGGCGTACTCGCGCTCCACGTCGGCGATGACGGAGCGCAGCCGCAGCGCCACGTCGGCCCACGACTCGCCGCCGGGCGGGCGGTAGTAGAACTTGCCGAGCCGCCGCTTGCGTGCGGCCTCCTCGGGAAAGCGCGCCTCGATCCCGCGCGGCGTGAGCAGGTACAGATCCCCGAGCTCGCGGTCGCGCAGCCGCTCGTCCAGCACGATCGGCGGGTGGCCGGGGAGCCGCTCCAGCGCCAGGCGGGCGGTGTCGGCAGCGCGGACGTACGGCGAGGACAGCACCGCCGTGGGGCGCTCGTCGTCGGGCAGCGAGGCCAGCCAGCG
Source organism: Actinomycetota bacterium (assembly GCA_048498315.1). Classification (GTDB taxonomy): domain Bacteria; phylum Actinomycetota; class Actinomycetes; order Streptosporangiales; family Streptosporangiaceae; genus Actinoallomurus. The sequence continues at coordinate 27,757 of JBEHYF010000054.1, read as the reverse complement.
GCCCACGGCGGCGGCCTGCTCGCGGCCGGTCGGGGACAGCGGCACGTCCGCGTCGCGCACACCGACGTCGATCTCCTCGACGTCGCGATCCCGCACCTCGCGGGCGGCCACGTTGGCGGTGCTCTCGCCGTGCCGGACCATCGCCAGCCACTCCAGTGATCTCACAGTCCAGGACCCTACCCGGGGGTCACGGGGTCGGGCAGGTCCGCCCGCAGGTGAGGCGGATCAGCATCTGCAGGAAGACCTGCTGGATCTGCCGGGTGTCGAGGGTGATGAACGCCTGCCCGCCGGTGACCGCCGCGATCTGCTGGAGCGGCGCGGCGTCGATGTCGGGCCCGAAGGCGATCGGCACGATGGCCACCGGCCGCATCGGGTCGGCGGAACGGCGAAGCTGCGCGAGCAGAGCCGGCAGGGAGATCTCGCGTCCGGGGTCGTAGTCGACGCCGTCGGTCAGCACGACCAGCACGTTGTTGTGGTCGGGCTGGTAGGTGCGGACCGCCTCGCGGTAGGCGGCGAGGATCGAGTCGTACAGGCCGGTGCGGGTGCCGGGGATCGGGCGGGCGGTCATGAATGCCTGCGCCAGCACGTCGCGCTGGGTGCGCGCGCCGACCCTGGCGGTCAGGCCGCGGAACGGCACGAGCTGCCGGTAGTCGCGGGGGCCGTCCAGCCCGGTGGCGAACTCCCACAACGCGACCTGGGAGTTGTCGCTGAGGATGCGCAGTCCCTGGGTGGCGACCTGGGCCGTTGCGCTCATGCGGGTGCCGCGGGTGCCGGGCACCGCGTCGCCCATCGACGGGGACACGTCGAGCAGGATGAGCATGCGCGCGCCGAGCACCGTGCGCTGCCACATCTGCAGCACCCGGCCGACGTCCACCGGGTCGGGCCGGGGCAGCGACACGGGGGCGCGCGCCGCCACGCCGTACCGTGTGTCGAAGCCCGCGCCGGCCACGCCGTCCGGCGTGCGCAGGCCGAGGCCGGGGAGCAGGTCGCGGGTCTGCGACTGCGTCAGCGCGGTGCGGAAGTCATCAACCGTTCGTTTCCGCGCCGCGTCCGTGGTCGTGGACACGTACGGGAAGTCGAGCGCGACGGTGACCTCCGGCGGGTACAGCGCGGTGACCGGCCGCGCCGGCTCGGCGTGGTCGTGCTGCCAGACCGACTGCTCCGGAAGGACCACCGCGGTCGGCGGGTCGCCGCCGCGGAACATCGCCGTGTAGGCGGACGGTTCGTCGGGGAGCGCGGTGGCCAGGTCGGAGTAGAGGGTGACGGCGAAGGCCGACAGGCCGGTCCGGCCGGTGCCGGCGGCATGCCGGGCGAGCAGGAGCGCGCCGAGCCCGGCCGCCCGCGTGGCCGGGTCGAGGAAGCGGACGCGCAGCGCGGGCGGCGGCCCGCCGGTACCGGGCAGGCGGGCGGCCAGCAGGGCCCGCCAGCTCGCGGTCGCCGGCGCCCGCCCGCGCGGAACCGCCAGCACGAGCGGGGACATGGCGATCGACGTGCCGGACGCCGGTACGGCGGCCGCGCCCGTGCTCGTGCGCCGGGCGATCGGCAACCAGAGGGAGGAGTCGGGGATCCACGCGTCCGGGCGGACCATGCCGGGGCTGGAGCCCTGCCCGGACAGCACGCCGGCGACCTCGGAAGGGTCCTGGCGGGTGACGGTGACGTGGGCGCAGGACGAGCCGGCGTCGTAGCGGCGGGCGGCCCGCTCGACGGCCGGGGCGATCGCGGGGGCCGCCGCGACCGTGATCGCCTTGGCGCGGCAGGGACCGGAGCCGGACGAACAGGAGGCGAGGGCCGGGAGGATCGCCAGAAGTAAGGCCAGCGGCAGGGCCGGCGCGCGGCACATCGTGGCGCGAGGGTGAGGCATTGGAAAGGTCCGTCCCGCTCATTGACGGCTGGGCGTCACCTGCCCGCAGACTAGCCGCTCGATACATCGAATATCGCCACGTTCCCCGACATTTCGGGGCGCGTCGGCGCACGTGCGGGAACGTCGGTACGGCGGGGACCTATGGGGTCACGGAATGCACCGCAAACGCTCCTTTGCGACCGTTTGCGGACACCTTGACCGGTTGAATGACTACGGTCCGGAAGTCGGGTCCGACCGCCCGGCCGATTACAATCACACTGTGGGACGTCATGTCTCTCCCGCGCACCGGCGTTCGCTGCGCGGCGCGGTCGCCGCCGCCCTCGCCGGGGTCATCGTTCTCGTGGGTGCGGCCGGCTTCGCGGGCTATGGCATCTGGACGCGCGCGCACGACCCCGTCCACAGCGTCCGGCACGTGAGCGCCCCGGCCACCACGCCCACCCCGACGCCGACCCACCCGCCCACCGTCGCGTTCACGGTCACCGGCCCGAGCTGCCAGATCTTCGTCAGCGTCCCGGGCGGCGACATTCTCGTCAACCGCGTCTTCACCCGTGGCGAGTCGGCGCAGTTCGACGACCCGCGGCTCAACGTGGTGCTGAGCGACGCCTCCGCCGTGCGGGTGTACGTCAACGGCCACCTGCGACCGCCCGGCCGGCCCGGCGCACGGGCGGAGTTCGACGCCGCACGCCCCTGACGGTCTCCGCACGCCGACGGCCCCGGCATCCCCACGATCCCGGCGCTCCTACGGTCGGGCCTACGGTCACGTCGCGGTCGCCCGCGTACGTAGGGGCGGCCGGGATGGGCCGGTCCAGCACCCGGGCGTGCTCGCGGATGTGACGTTGATCCGGTCGAGGACGTTCGTCATCGGCCGTGCGGACCCGCGCGTACCGGGGTCGTCCGGTGCCGCGCCTACCGGGTCGTGCGGCGGCGGCGCAGCAGGGAGACGACGCCCGCCACGGCGGCCACGACGACCGCGCCGGCGCCCACCCACAGCCAGCCCACGCCGGACCCGTCCCGCGTCGGCTGCGCCGAGCCCGCGGCCGGCCCCGTCGGCGTGGTCGCGGAGGGGGCGGCGGACCCGGCGGACGCCGGCGGGGATGCGCCGCCGGCCACGGTGAACCGGTACTCGCCCGTCACCGGATGGCCGTCCTCGGCGACGACGCGCCAGCCCACGGTGTAGACGCCCGGTGCGAGCACGCCGGCGACCTGCTCGGTCACCTTGTTACCCGACACGCGTGCCTTGCCGGATTCGTGGTGGCCGCCGTGGGCGTCGATGACCACAACACCGGGGAAGCGGACGGGATCGGCGTAGGTGAGCACGATCCGTGCCGGCGGACGCACCGTCGATCCCTTCGCCGGCGTTGCATCGGTGAGGGACGTGTGCGCCTGGGCGGGCGCCGCCACGGCGAGCGTGATCGTCGCGAGGCCGGTGGCGGCCGCCAGGCGCCGGAACATGCGCATGAGTCTCCGTTCGGGAACGTCCGGGTGTCGCGTCTCGGAGAATGCCCGATTTCGCGTCGCCCGCCGGGGCCGGCGTACGCGGTGACGCGGGAACCGCACCGGAACGACGCCGCCCCGCGCGGACGGCCACATTCTCGCACCGGTGGCATCGGCCGCGCGCAGCACCCGCCCTCCGGCTCGGCACCCCCGGCTCGGCCTCCGGGACCGGTGCCCTTCCCATCCGGGGCTGGGCGCGGACCGGATGCGGCGGCGATCCTCGTACGCGCGGGCGTCCGCCCGCCCGCGTTCGCCGGCTCACAGCCCGGCGGTCACTCCGGCGGTCGCAGCCCGTCCGCCAGCCGCCCGCTTCACGCCGCCCGGTCACGACGCGCCCGGTTGCGACGGTCCGGTCGCAGTGGTCCGCCCATGGGCACCCGCCCACGGCCGTCCGGTCGCAGCGGCCCGCCAGTGGCCGCACGTGGTCGTTCGGTCGCCGGTCTCCCGTCGCGCTCGGACCAGGTGGGCGGTCGCATGTCCGGTCTTTCGGGCGCGGGCTATTGACGCGCCGATCTTCCGTATCTAACTTTCATACAACCAGTCGGTTCCGTTGATTCTTTTCGAATCCTCTCCTGGGGAGTGCCGATGTCCCCGCCCGCCGCCCGTTCCTCCCGCCCCGGCCTCCGGGTTCTCGCCGTGACCGCGCTCGCCGTCGCCGCGCTGCTGACCGGCCCGCCCGCGCACGCGGCCCCACACCGCGGGGTGCGGCTGCGCGCCATGTCGTACAACATCCAGGCGGGTGCGGGCGCCGACCACGTGTTCGACCTGGAACGGCAGGCCGAGGCGATCGAGGCGCAGCACCCCGACATCGTCGGCCTGCAGGAGGTCGACGTGAACTGGTCCTCCCGCAGCGACTACACCGACGAGGCCGCCTGGCTGGCCCGCCGGCTGCACATGCGGGTGTTCTTCGCGCCGATCTACACGCTGCCGCCGGACCGTCCGGGGGCGCCGGACCGGCGGTTCGGGGTCGCGGTGCTGACACGGCTGCCGATCCTGCGGGCGGAGAACCACGAGATCACCCGCCTGTCCACGCAGGTGCCGAACCCGGTGCCCGCCCCGGCCCCCGGCTTTCCCGAGCTGCTGGTCAATGTCCACGGGGTACGGGTCTGGGTGTACGACACGCACCTGGACTACCGATCCGACCCGGCCGTGCGGAAGATGCAGGTGGCGGACATGACGGCCATCATGGACCGGCGGCACGGGCCCAAGCTGCTGCTCGGGGACCTCAACGCCGAGCCGGACTCGTCCGAGCTGGCGCCGCTGTGGACGCGGCTGACCGACGCGCTCACCGTCGCCGGGCTCCGCAATACGCCCACCTGGCCGGCCGACGCGCCGACCGAGCGCATCGACTACGTGACCTTCACGCCTGGCCCGCGTGTCGCCGCGGCGTACGTGCCGGACACGCTCGCCTCCGACCACCGGCCCGTCGTGGCCGACCTGAGGGGGATCCGATGACCACACGACGCGGAGTGCTGCGTGGTCTCGCGGCGGCCGGTGCCGCCGCACCGTTCGCCGCCCTGACCCCGGCGGAGGCCGCGCCCGCCGGGCCGGGCGCCTCCGGCGGCCACGGGGTGCGGACCGGCTTCGAGGTGCTCCAGGCCGGCGGCTACCGCGAGCTGCGCGGCCAGAAGATCGGCATGGTCGCCAACCCGACCGCCGTGACCCGTGACCTCGCCCACGAGGTCGACGTCATGCACGGCTCCGGCGCCGTCGACCTGGTCGCCGTGTTCGGGCCCGAGCACGGCTTCCGCGGCTCGGCCCAGGCGGGCGGCTCCGAGGGCTCCTACAAGGACCCGCGCACCGGCATCCCCGTCTACGACGCCTACGCCAAGACCTCCGACGAGATCGCCGCCGACTTCACCAAGGCCGGCATCGACACGGTCGTCTTCGACATCCAGGACGTCGGCGCCCGCTTCTACACCTACATCTGGACGATGCTCGACTGCATGCGGGCGGCGATCCAGGCCGGCAAGCGGTTCGTCGTGCTCGACCGGCCCAACCCGCTCGGCGGCCTCGCCCCGACCGGCCCGGTGCTGCACCCGGAGTACGCCTCCGGCGTCGGCCGCGAGCCGATCGCCCAGCAGCACGCGATGACCGTCGGCGAGCTGGCCCGGGTGTTCGACGCCGAGTTCCTCGGCGGCAAGGCCAGGCCGCAGGTGATCCGGATGACCGGCTGGCGGCGCGGCATGACGTACGATCGCACCGGGCTGCCGTGGGTGCTGCCGTCGCCGAACATGCCGACCCTCGACACGGCGTTCGTCTACCCCGGGATGGGCCTGTTCGAGGCGGTGAACCTGTCCGAGGGGCGCGGCACCACCCGCCCGTTCGAGATCGTCGGCGCCCCGTACGTCGACTGGCACTGGGTGGACGCGCTGAACGCGCTGAACCTGCCCGGCGTGCGGTTCCGCGAGGGGTACTTCGTCCCGACGTTCAGCAAGTGGGTCAACCAGAACTGCGGCGGCGTCGAGCTGTACGTCACCGACCGCGCCCGGTACGACTCCATCCGCACCGCCATCGCCATGATCATCACGGCGAAGAAGCTGTACCCGAAGGACTTCGCCTGGCGGGAGAGCAGGCCGCCCTACTGGATCGACCTGCTCACCGGCTCCGACCAGGTGCGCACCGCCATCGACGGCGGAGCGGACGCCGACCAGGTCGTCGCCGGCTGGCAGGCCGAGCTGGCGAAGTTCGCCGCCCTCCGCGCGCGCTACCTGCTCTACCGCTGACGCCGCCGCGTACGCCGACGCCCGTCGCGTACGCCACGGCCGGCCGGTTCCCCGCCCCGGCGACCCCCGCCCCGTCCTCTCCCGTGTCCCAGGAGGAACCCCATGCGTCGTGTCCTGCCGGTCCTGCTCGCCACGGTGGGCCTGTGCGCGCCCGCCCTCGCGGCGGTGGCCGAGCCGCCCGAACCGGGAAGCGTGCACCCCGCCGAGGCGATCCGCCAGACGGCGGACCCGCCCGGGCCGCCCACCGTCGGCCCGGGCGACATCCGGTTCACGCCCGGCCGCACGCTGCGGTTCGGCACGCCGCGGCAGGCCGGCCTGCTGCCCGGCCCGATCGCCAAGATCGCCGACGACGCGGCGGCGTACATGAAACCGGCCCCGGTGTACCAGTACTATCCGGGCGCGGTGGCGCTGGTCGCCCGCAACGGCGTCGTGGCCGCGGAGGACGCGATGGGCTACGCGCTGCGCTACTCCGACGACAAGCCGACCGAGCTGCCGCGGGACCAGTGGATCCCGGTGCGCAAGGACACGATCTTCGACCTGGCGTCGATGTCGAAGCTGTTCACCACCGTCGCGGCGATCCAGCAGCTCGAACGCGGCACGATCAAGCTGGACGCGCCGGTCGCGACGTACCTGCCCGGCTTCGCGCAGAACGGCAAGGGCGCGATCACCATCCGCATGCTGCTCACGCACACGTCCGGCCTGCGGCCCGACCTGCCGTTCTACAACTACCCCGACCGGGCTTCGCAGGAGGCGGCGCTGTTCGCCGACACGCCGCAGGCCACGCCGGGCACCGCCTACATCTACTCCGACCTCAACATGATCACGATGCAGTTCGTGCTGGAGAAGGTGACCGGCAAGTCGCTCGACACGCTCGTCCGCGAGGGCATCACCGAGCCGCTCGGAATGCGCGACACCGGCTACAACCCGCCGGCGTCGCTCAAGCCGCGCATCGCCGCCACCGAGTACGAGCACAAGCCGTACGCGGCGCTCGACCGCGGCCTGGTCTGGGGGCAGGTGCACGACGAGAACGCCTACGCGCTCGGCGGCGTCGCCGGCCACGCCGGGGTGTTCTCCACCGCCCGCGATATGGCGATCTTCGCCCAGATGATCCTGGACGGCGGCACGTACGGGCACGCCCGCATCCTGAGCCCGGACTCGGTACGGCTGCTGTTCACCGACTTCAACACCGCCTTCCCCGGCGACGCGCACGGCCTGGGCTTCGAGATCGCCCAGCGCTGGTACGACGACGCGATGACCTCGCCGGTGACGATCGGGCATACCGGCTACACCGGCACCGACATCGTGATCGACCCGCTGTCGCACTCCTTCGCGATCCTGCTGACCAACCGGGTGCACCCGAGCCGCAACGGGCCCAGCATCAACCCGGCCCGCCGGATCGTCGCCCGTGACGCGGCCCGCGCCGTCCGCGTCCGGCCCGCCGAAGGCCGCGACGCCTGGTTCTCCGGCATGGCCGACGGCACCACCGCGACGCTCAGCGCGCCGGTGACCGGGGCCACGAAGCTGTCGTTCGACCTGTGGTACGACACCGAGGAGACCGATATCGGCGCGCTGGAGACCTCCCCGGACGGCACGACCTGGACGGCCGCGCCGATGACCCTGCGGGCCGGCCGTCACACCTGGACGAGCCCGGGGACCTTCTCCGGCTTCGAGGGCCGCCGCTGGCTGAAGGCCACCGCCACCCTGCCCGCCGGCACCGCCTACGTCCGCTTCCGCTACACCACCGACCCGCTGTACCAGGGCCGCGGCGTGTACGTCGACGGCGTCCGCGCCTGGGACGCCACCGGCCACCTCGTCTTCGACGGCGAACGCAAGCCCAACGCCGCCCGCTTCCAGGCGACCGGCTGGGTACCGTCGTCCGGCTGAACGGCCGGTGCGGCGTCCGCCCGGCGCGCCGTCCTCGGCCCCTGGCTTCGCCCGATCGCGGCGACGTCACGAGGGCGAACGCCTCGGCCTCGTCGTGGCGAGGCACGTCGGCGGCCACCGCCGGACGCCGTGTGGCAGGCGGACGCGGGCAGATGACGCCACCCGTGTCCAAAGATCGCCGACAGCAGTAGTATTCCGGTGCCAGCCCCGGTAAGACCATGAAGCGGGAGATTGTCTCCATGGCAGATACGTCGCAGGGCCCCGAGCTGCCACTGTCGTCCAGGATCGACACGACCGTGCCGCATTCTGCGCGCATTTGGAACTACTGGCTGGGCGGGAAGGACAACTACGCTGCCGATCGAGAAGCCGGCGACAAGTATCGCGAGCAGGCGCCCGGTGTCATCGACATGGCCCGTGCGTCGCGGGTCTTCCTGACGCGCGCCGTCCGCTATGTCGCCGCGGAGGAGGGTGTCCGGCAGTTCCTCGACATCGGTACCGGGCTGCCGACAATGGACAACACCCACCAGGTCGCCCAGCGCGTCGCGCCCGAGTCGAAGATCGTATATGTGGACAACGATCCCCTGGTGCTGGTGCACGCCCAGGCGCTCTTGACGAACACCACCCCCGAAGGCGTCACCACCTACGTCGAGGCCGATCTGCGCGACCCGGACACCATCCTCGCCGAGGCCGCCAAGACCTTGGATTTCGACCGGCCGATCGCGTTGATGCTGATGGGAATCCTGGGCCACATCAAGGACTGGGAAGAGGCGAAGGCGATCGTACGGCGGCTGCTGGGCGCTCTCGCGCCGGGCAGCTTCCTCTTGCACTATGACGGCACTTACGAGGTTCAAGGCGAGGCGCTGCAGCGGGCGCAGGAGGACTATAATGATACCGGCGCGGATCCCTACGTCCTGCGTCGGCCCGCTCAGCTCGCCGAGCTGTACGAGGACCTGGAGCTCGTCGAACCCGGACAGGTGTCCTGCCTGAAGTGGCGGCCCGAGGCCATGGGCGTGGGCGAGCTCAAGGAGGTCGACGTCTACGGAGCCGTCGGCCGCAAACCCTGAGCACTTCCGGAGCCGTCACCACGCGGCCGGGGGGCGCTTGCGGGGCGGCCCCGGGCGCATGATCCCGCGCGAGGAAGATCTTCAATCTTCTGCGGCTTCGGCGGTCGCTTGTACGTTCCTCGCGTAACCTCTGGTGCCCGCCCCCTCGTCCGCCGGAACCGACGACGGCGGTGAATGCGTCGAACTCGCCATCGCCGCTACTTGGGATGACGATCAGGAACGGCAAGGGTTCTGACGTCGGTGTGCTCCCGTAGACATCTCCGTGCCGGGAGGGCGGCCAGGAAACGGACATGAGGAACGTCAGGTGGCGCAGGGGCACCTGCACCGGCTCCAACGGCGGTAACTGCGTCGAGCTTGCCGCCGTCATTCAACGGGATGGTGACCGCAGCCGGAGTTCTGACGTGCCGTCGGCAGGTTGACATCCGCGATGGGCGGGCCGAGATTTGGTCGGGTGTCAGAGCGGTTCCGCGGGGCGACGAGCCTGGGGTGGAGCGATCGCGATCCGGCCATCGCCGCGGCTCTGGAACGCGTCCCTTCTGATCTTGATGATCTCCTTGCCGCGTTGTCGACGGTTCCGGAGCGTCGCGCGGAGTTGGACGACGTCGAGCGGACGCTGATCGACGCGGCGCGCGACTCCGGCGCGAGCTGGACCCAGATCGCCGCTGCCCTCGGCCTGCGCAGTCGGCAGGCCGCGGAGCAGCGCCGGCTGAGGCTGGGTGCGCCGGGCAGCCGCCGCGACCCGGCCGCGGCGCGCGAGCGGCGTCAGCGGCAGCGGGTCGGCGACGCGGCGGCCGGCGAGCAGATCGTCGCACTCCGCGCTGCGGTAAGGGATCTGGCCGCGGGAATCGACCGGACGCCCGGCTGGGACGACCAGGGACCTCGCGCCCGCCTGGCCCGTCGCACGCTTTCGATCGCCCTCGACGCGGACCCCGGTGCGCTCGTCGACCTGACGCGGCATGTCGTTGACGATCTCGCGACGATCAGGACGGACCTGCTCGGCGGCACCGGAGTCGAGGCCGCACGGCGACGGATGGCCGACATCGTCGGTGCCGGGTGACGTGCCGGCCTCTCCGTCCGGGTGTGGTGGCCGTGATCGAGGCGGCCGGGCGCGCGGTCACAGGGCCTCCGATGGCCGCGTACCGGCCTCATCCACGCCTGAGACCTGCCCTGCGGCGCGGGCGTCGCCGGACCGCCGATGCCTCCGCCATTCGGCCAGGGGAAGGGAACCCGCAGCCAGCGCGGCGGCACCACCGATGACGAGCGGCAGGCGGTGCTCGGCGAGGACGAGGACGGCGCCCAGCGGGATCGCGGCCGTGATCGGCGCGAACAGCAGTGAGTTCGCGGTGGCCGCCACCCGGCCGACGAGCCGCTCGGGCGTGTGACGCTGGACGGCCGTCATCGCGGCGATCAGAGTCCACGGCAGCCCGACGCCGATGACGAACCCGCTCAGCACCACGACCGGCCACCACGGAACACATCGTCCGAGCGTTCCCAGGGCGAAGAGGGCGGCGCCCACGGCACCCATCGGCGTCTCGCCATGGCGGCGGAGGAGGGATCAGATGGCCAGGCCACCGGCGATCGCCCCGCTCCCTGCGCCGAGGTCACAATCCCGACGAATGCCTCAGATCGCTGCAAGTCACGCGTCACAACGGCATAGAGCGCCGCGGTCGTCAGGCCGGACATCGCGATGCAGGCGGCTCCGCTGACCGTCAGGGCGCGCAGCTCCCGATACGACCAGAGGAATCGCACGCCCTCGCGCACCTGCCCGACGAACCGTTGTGATTCGCGCGCGGGAGGCTCGCCGCAGATCTTCATCATCGCGTAAAGGCCGGCGGCCACCGCCAGCGAGGCGGCGGTGAGCAGGGCGACCGAGTGGCCGCCCTTCCAGGTGAACAGCCCGGCCCCCGCGAGCGGCCCCAGCAGCTTGGTGCCTTCCTGCGCGCCCACGCGCAGCCCGTTGACGTCACCGAGCGAGGCCGGCGGAAGGGCCGCCGGTAGGAGAGCGGATTCTCCGGCGTCGAGCAGGACGCTGGCTGCGCCGTAGCCCAGCATGACCGCGAAGACGAGCCACGACTGCCGTGCCGACCGCACGGTGAGCAACGACAGCAGTGCCCCGGCCACGATGACGTTCGTCCAGCACAGGAGCGGCCGGCGGGGAAGCCGGTCAACGAGGACACCGATGAGGGGCCCGAGCACCGTCGGCGCGTAGCTGCAGAACTGGGCCAGGGCGGCAAGGCTGCTCGAACCGGTCAGCTGCATCACCCACACCGAGGCCGCCAGCGACATTGCGCTCCCGCCGAAACCGGAGACGAGCGCGACACCGATGAATAGGACCGCGTTCCGCTCGCGAAGCAAGGACAGTACCTGCAACCGGATCCTTCAAGATTGAGTTGAACAGGCTCATATTTGACTGCTCGCGGGCGGCTGTCAATGGCGGGCCACGCCGACCGGCGGTGTGTGCACCGCTCCGTGAACCATGTCGTCACAGCTCAGAAGCGACGTACTACGGGTGTGGTGATCGCGAGCGAGGCTGGAGGATCACGATGTTCATGGTGGTGGTTGTCAATGATTCGTTGACGATCGCCGCGATCTCATCGACGGACCATCGCAGGAGGAGACATCTCCCGCCTGGTGCGACGGCCGCAACGTGTGCCCACCCTGCGCAGCCTGTCGGGCATTGCGCCCCGTCGTCCTCCGGGACCGGCGAGGCCTTTCATGCGCGGATTCCTGGTGTTCACGCGGGAACACCGGTCGTGCTGGCTATTGTTGGCCAGGTAGAGGGGAGTACTTCCCAGCGCCGGCCCGGTCAGTACGGACGTTCCCGCGGGCGTCCCCGGGAGGCGGCCCGCGGCAGCGGGTGAAGGAGACCTCGGACGGTCGAGCGTTCGAGGAGTTTCATATGGCCACCGGCCCCACCTTCACGGCCCTGACCGGCGGCGCGTCCGTCGCCTCGCCCGCCATCTGGGTGATCACCGTCGCCGGTGTCCTGCTGCTGTTCGCGGTGGACCTGGTGCTGACGCGGCGGCCGCACGAGGTGCCGATGCGGGAGGCGCTGGGGTGGTCGGCGTTCTACGTGGCGCTGCCGGTGATCTTCGGCGGGGTCGCCTGGAGCCGGTTCGGCGGTGACGTCGGCATGCAGTTCTTCACCGGTTACCTGGTTGAAAAGTCCCTGTCGGTGGACAACCTGTTCGTGTTCATGCTGTTGCTGGCCGCGTTCGCGGTTCCCGCGGCGCTCACCCAGCGCGTCCTGCTGTACGGGATCGCGGGTGCGCTCGTGTTGCGCGGGATCTTCATCGCGCTCGGCGCGGCGGCGCTGGAGACGATCGACTGGGCGTTCCTGCTGTTCGGCGCGATCCTCCTCTTCACCGCGGGGAAGATCGTCAAGGACACGGTGACCGGCGCCGGTCATGAGGTCGATGTCTCGTCGCTGCGGTCGGTGCGGCTCATGCGCCGGATCATGCCGGTGACCGAGGGCTACACGGGACCGCGGCTGTTCGACCGCGCCGGCGGGCGGCGGGCGCTGACCCCCTTCGCGCTCGTCGTCGTCGCGGTGTTCGCCACCGACCTGGTTTTCGCGGTCGACTCGATCCCGGCCGTCTACGGCGTCACGCAGGACCCCTACCTGGTGTTCACGGCCAACGCGTTCTCGCTGTTCGGCCTGCGGGCGCTGTACTTCCTGCTGCAGAACGTGCTGAGCCGCCTGGTGCACCTCGGCTACGGGCTCGGGGTCATCCTCGCCTTCATCGGCGTCAAGCTCGTGTTGCACTGGGCGCACGGCCCCTGGCCGCAGGTACCGGAGATCCCCACCCCGCTGTCCATGGCCGTGATCGTCGCCACCCTCCTCACCGTCACCGCGACCAGCCTGTACGCCGGCCGGCGTCGTTCGCCGTCACCCGCCCGGGACTGACGTCGCCGCGGTGACCGTCGCGACCGGCCGGCGTCATGCCGACGTACGGCCGGCGGGACCGCCACGCCTGCATCGAGCGCGCCGGCGGCCCCGAGGAGGCCGAGAGGCGTCATCGCGACCCCCGCGGATGCAGGAAGCGAGGAGCCCGGCGGCGAGTGGACCGCCGGGCTCCTCGCCGTCGGCTCAGCGGCCGCCGAGGCCCTTGTCGAGGCCGGCGCGGCGCAACGCGTCGGCCATCGCACTGTTGATCGCGCCGCCGGAGCCGCCGCGGTCGCGGCGCTGGCGGCCCGTACGGTCTCCGCCGCCGCGGCGCCCGCCCTCGCGTCCGCCGTTGCCGCCCGGGCCGCGGCGCTCGACGTCGTCGTCGAGGCGCAGCGTGAGGGAGATGCGGCCCCGCGCCACGTCGACGTCGAGCACTTTCACGCGGACCACGTCGCCGGGCTTCACGACGTCGCGCGGGTCCTTCACGAACGTCTTCGACATCGCCGACACGTGCACCAGGCCATCCTGGTGCACGCCGATGTCGACGAACGCGCCGAACGCGGCGACGTTCGTGACCACGCCCTCCAGGATCATGCCGGTCTGGAGGTCGGCGACCGTCTCCACGCCCTCCTTGAAGGTGGCGGTCTTGAACGCCGGCCGCGGGTCTCGGCCCGGCTTGTCCAGCTCCTTCAGAATGTCGGTGACGGTCGGCAGCCCGAACCGGTCGTCGATGAAGTCCTCCGGCCTGAGCGAGCGCAGCACCTTCGTGTTGCCGATCAGCTTCTTGAGATCGCCGCCGGTCTTCTCGACGATGCGCCGCACCACCGGGTACGACTCCGGGTGCACGCCGGAGGCGTCGAGCGGGTCGTCGCCGCCCTGGATGCGCAGGAACCCGGCGCACTGCTCGTACGCCTTCGGGCCCAGGCGCGGCACGGTCTTCAGCATCTCGCGGGAGCGGAACGGGCCGTTGGCGTCCCGGTGCGCGACGATGTTCTCGGCCAGCCCGGCGCCGATGCCGGACACACGGGTCAGCAACGGCACGGACGCGGTGTTGACGTCGACGCCGACCGCGTTCACGCAGTCTTCGACGACCGCGTCGAGGGAGCGGGACAGCTTCGCCTCCGACACGTCGTGCTGGTACTGGCCGACGCCGATCGACTTCGGGTCGATCTTGACCAGCTCGGCGAGCGGGTCCTGCAGGCGGCGCGCGATCGAGACCGCACCGCGCAGCGAGACGTCGAGGTCGGGCAGCTCGCGCGCCGCGTACGGGGAGGCGGAGTAGACCGACGCCCCGGCCTCCGACACCACGATCTTGGTGAGCTTCGGGTGCCGCTTGACCAGGTCGGCGGCGAGCTGGTCGGTCTCCCGTGACGCCGTGCCGTTGCCGATCGCGACCAGGTCGACGTCGTGTTTCTCGACGAGCCGGCCGAGGGCGTCGAGCGACTCGTTCCAGCGGCCGTGCGGCTTGTGCGGGTAGATCGTGTCGGTGGCCACGACCTTGCCGGTCGGGTCGACGACCGCGACCTTCACGCCGGTGCGGTAGCCGGGGTCGAGGCCCATCGTCGTACGGCTGCCGGCCGGCGCGGCCAGCAGCAGGTCGCGCAGGTTCGCCGCGAACACCCGGACCGCCTCGTCCTCGGCGTTCTGCTTGAGCCGCAGCCGCAGGTCGAGGTCGAGGCGGACGAGGATGCGGGTGCGCCAGGCCCAGCGGACCGTGTCCATCAGCCAGCGGCTGCTCGCGGGGATGCCGAACCGCGCCGCGATGGCCTGCTCGTACGCGCTCGGCACCGCCGGGTCGCGGTCCGCCTCGTCGGGGTCGGGCTCCAGCGTGAGGTCGAGGATCTCCTCCTTCTCGCCGCGGAAGAGCGCGAGCGTACGGTGCGACGGCAGCGCGTCCAGCGGCTCGGCGAAGTCGAAGTAGTCGGAGAATTTCGCGCCGGCCTCTTCTTTGCCCTCGCGCACCTTCGCGACCATGCGACCGCGCGACCACACGCGCTCGCGCAGGTCGCCGATCAGGTCGGCGTCCTCGGCGAACCGTTCGACGAGGATCGCGCGGGCGCCGTCCAGCGCGCCGGCGACGTCGATCTCCTCGGTGGTGAACTCGGCCGCCGCGGCCTCCGGGTCGAGGCCCGGGTCGGCGAGGAGCCGGTCGGCGAGCGGTTCCAGGCCCGCCTCGCGGGCGATCTGCGCCTTCGTGCGCCGCTTCGGCTTGTACGGCAGGTAGATGTCCTCCAGGCGCGCCTTCGTGTCGGCGGCCATGATCTGCGCGCGCAGCTCGTCGTCCAGCTTGCCCTGCGACTCGATCGACTCCAGGATCGCGGTGCGGCGCTCCTCCAGTTCCCGCAGGTAGCGCAGCCGCTCTTCGAGCGTGCGGAGCTGCTGGTCGTCGAGGCCGCCGGTCGCCTCCTTCCGGTAGCGGGCGATGAACGGCACGGTGGCTCCGCCGTCGAGCAGCTCGACGGCCACCTGGACCTGCCGTTCGCGCACACCGAGCTCTTCGGCGATCTTCTGGTGAACAGACGTGGACACGACCCGACCTCTCGCTGAGTTACCGGGATGCATTGTGCAGGCATCCGCCCCGGTTGTCGCGCCGCACCGGTCAACGCGCGCCCGGACCCGCTCCAGGCCGTGCGGAGAACGGACCCCTCGGCATGGCGCCCGGCCGCGGTTACGCTGGCGGCGGGCACGATCATGGACGGGAGGCGGGGCGATGACCGAGGTGCCGGCGCTGACGGAGATCACGTCCGAGGAGGAGCTGCGGGCGCTCCTGGGCGAGCCGAAGCCCCGCGCGATCACCAAGGAACGCGTCCGGCTGCACGAGCGTGACCGCGAGTGGCTGGCGGCGTCGCCGCTGTGCCTGGTCGCCACGGCGAACGCCGCCGGGGAGTGCGATGTGTCGCCGAAGGGCGACCCGCCCGGCTTCGTGCACGTGATCGACGACACGACCATCGCGATCCCGGAGCGCCCCGGCAACCGGCGCGCCGACGGCTTCCGGAACGTGCTGTCCAACCCGCACGTCGGCCTGATCTTCCTGGTGCCCGGCCGCAAGGAGACCCTGCGCATCAACGGCCGGGCGCGCCTGCTGCGCGACGCGCCGTTCTTCGACGCGGTGATCGTCAGGGGGCACCGGCCGAGCGTCGCGCTCCTCGTCGAGATCGAGCAGATCTTCTTCCACTGCCAGAAGGCGTTCATGCGCTCGGCCGTCTGGCAGCCGGAGACCTGGAACCCGGACGCGCTGCCGCCGCACGCCCAGATCGTCAAGAGCGTGCAGAAGACCGAGGAGTCGCTGGAGGAGCTGGAGCACTACTACGGCCCGAGCTACGCCGAGCAGCTCTACGGCTGATCGAACCGGGAGCGCGTCGGCCGTGACCGCCCGTCCGGCCGGCGCGTGCGGTCCGTACGGCGGGCGTCGGCGGCCCGAGCCCCGAACGGCCGGACGGAGGGCCCGAGACCCCGACGGCCTGGAACCCGAACGGCCCGTGCCCGGGCGGCGTGCGCGCGGTGCGGGGTGGGCGAAGTGCCCGGGTGGCCTTGGTGCTTCGGGGCGCGGGGTGCGCGGGACGACCGCGGCGGCGGGCCGCAGCACGGCCGGCCGTTCCTGATCCGAGCCGCATAGCCGGCACTACGCCGCTCACCTGCGGTGATCTGCCGAGTCGGCGGTGAAAAGATCTACCTTTCAACGCTCCTCGTCCCGTTGGAATCCCACAGGTCACGTCTATACGATTTGCTGCATTTCAACCCCCATGTCGCTTTCTGTCTATCCCCCCTCGTGCAGGAGATCGTGTGGCGACGTCCCCCTCGTCCCTCGGAGCCGCGCTGGTCGCCGCTCTCGTGGCCGCTGGAAGCATCCTGCCCGCCGCCGGCCGCGCGGTGGCCGCCGACCGTCCGCTCCGTCCCTACGCAGGCCGGCGCGTCTCCGGGGGTGACGGCCCGCCGGCATCGGGCCTGCGCACGGGCCCGCTCTTCAACTTCCCCCGCGGCGGCGCGGCACGGCGCGATGCGATCGCCGACCAGGTCGCCCGGCTGATCGCCGGGGCGCCGGCCGGATCGACGATCTCCATCGCGATGTACCACTTCGCCAGCACGGACACGGCCGGGCAACTGGTGGCCGCGAGCAAGCGGGGTGTGCACGTGCGGATCGTGCTCGATCACGAGTCGACGGTGTTCCACGCCTACCGTGAGCTGCGCAGCGGGCTGGGCGGCGACACGCGCCGCCCGTCGTGGGTGGTGCTCTGCCCGCCGGACCGCGGCTGCATCGGCCCGGACTTCAACCACAACAAGTTCTTCCTGTTCTCCAGCACCCTGGGGACGGCGGATGTGGTCGTCCAGACCTCGGCCAACGCGACGGACGGTGCCCGCGACACCCAGTGGAACGACGCGCTGACGATCGCCGACGCCGGCGTGTACGCGGCCTACCTGCGCTACTTCGGCGACCTGGTCGCCCGGCCCGCACACCCCATGACGGACTACCACCGCGTCGTGCAGGCGGGGAAGTACCGGCTGGACTTCTTCCCGTGGGCGACCGGAGACCCGATCAGCCAGGCGCTGGACAAGGTGTCGTGCGCGGGTGGCACCCGGATCCGTCTGAGCCTGGGGTTCTTCACCTGGGGGCCGATCGCGACGCGCCTGTGGAAGCTGGACGACGCGGGATGCCGCGTGCAGGTGCTGTTCGACCGCGTCGGCCGGGTCGTCATCTACCGCCTCACGAGGCCGGGCGGCCGGCACGGCAACCCGGAGATCCGCTACCTGTCGGAGCGGACGGGAGGACGCCTGTACACGCACTCGAAGTACCTGCTGATCGACGGCGAGTACGAGGGAAGGCCGCAGAAGGTGGTCTTCGCCGGCAGCAACAACTACACGGCGGTCGGCTTCCACGGCCACGACGAGACGGTGATCACGGTCGCCGACGCGGCGCTGGAGCAGGCGTACGCCGCCGACTTCGACGCGGTGTTCGCGCACGGCGTCGAGGTGCGCGCGACGGACCCGGCCTCGGTGCCGAAGGCGGTGCTGGACGACGGCACGCCGAACGCCACCGAGTGACGAACCGGCGGGACGATCGGCTCGCGCTCCGGGTCACGGGGCCCGCCGGCCGTTCCGGCCGTCGTGCGGGCCTCGCCGGGCACCCGCCGATGCGGCCCGCCGACGGCGCGGTCAGGGGGCGCGGGCGGGCGGCGCGGTGTTCCCCCTTGACCTCGGGCCGGCGGCCTCACCCGGTGGCGGGCGGACGCCCACCCCGCCGTCGTGGCACCGAAGACCACGGGCCTTAGGAGCGCGGGTCCTGGAAGTACGGCCGTCGGGGCGGGTCAGGGGCGCGGGCGGTCAGGGGCGCGGGCGGGCGCCGCGGATCTCCAGGCCGGCCAGCAGGTCGGCGGTGGCCCGCGTCACGGCCGCGACGGCCTGGTCGAACACGGCCTGATTGTGGGCCGCGGGCCGGCGGAAGCCGGAGACCTTCCGGACGTACTGCAGGGCGGCCGCCCGTACGTCGTCGTCGCTGACCTCAGGCGTGACCGGTGGCCGCAGCGTCTTGATGCTCCTGCACATGCCGTCATTCTGCCGTCGGTCCCCGACGGATCCGGGCGGCCTGGCGGCGAAACCGCGTTTGGCTTGTACAACGCGATTTATTTCCATGCCCGTGATCAGCGGAATGTCACAATGAGTGAGAATTAAGGGTTCGCAGTGCCCGCGGCCGCCGCTCGCGGCGCGGTCACGCGAACAAATCACGCGAACCGGCGGCCGGACACCTGCCCGGTGGGGCCGGGCCGGTGTCCGGCATCCCGCCGGGCGGAGGGCCGGGCGACCGCCGGCGAGCGACGAGGGGGGATCGTCATGCCGTACGTCAAGGTCGGCGAGGAGAACGCCGCCCCGATCGAGATCTACTACGAGGACCACGGCGCGGGCGATCCCGTGGTGCTGATCCATGGCTTCCCGCTGAGCGGCCAGTCGTGGGAGCGGCAGGTCGGCGCCCTGCTGAAGGCCGGCCATCGCGTGGTCACCTACGACCGGCGCGGCTTCGGGAACTCCGGGCGGCCCGCGGTCGGCTACGACTACGACACGTTCGCCGCCGACCTGCACACGCTGATCGAGCGGCTCGGCCTGCGCGACGTCACGCTGGTCGGGTTCTCCATGGGAACCGGCGAGGTCACCCGCTACCTGGCCGACTACGGGTCCGCGCGGGTGCGCCGGGCCGCGCTGCTCGGGCCGCTGCAGCCGTTCCTCCTCAAGACGCAGGACAACCCCGAGGGTGTCGACGGGGCGGTGTTCGAGCGGATCCAGCAGGCGATCGCCGCCGACCGGTTCGCGTTCTTGAAGTCGTTCCTCGACGACTTCTACAACGTGGACAAGCTCGCCGGGTCCCGCATCAGCCGGCAGGCGTGGCAGGCGAGCTGGAACGTCGCCGCCGCGGCGTCGGCGGTGGCGACGTCGGCCTGCGTCGGGGCCTGGCTCACCGACTTCCGCGACGACCTGCGCGAGATCGACGTACCGGTCCTCGTGATGCAGGGCGACCAGGACCGCGTCCTGCCGATCGACGCCACCGGCAACCGCCTGCCCGCGCTGCTCAAGGACGTGCGCTACGAGGTCGTCAACGGCGGCCCGCACGCCATCACCTGGACCCACGCCGAGGAGGTCAACCGCGTCCTCCTGGACTTCATGAGAACCTGAGCGGCTTCGATATGTGAACCTGGGCGCGACGGCGCGCGGCCCGGCGGGTTCCGCCCCGTACGCGGGGCGGCGTGCGGTTCGGCGGGTTCCGCCCCGTACGTGTGGTGGCGTGTGGTTCGGCCGTCCCGCGTTGAACGCGATGGCACGCGTTCGGCCGTTCCGCCCGAACGCGCGGCTCAGCCGTTCCGGGGGAGAATGTCCAGCACGGCGCGTTCGTCCGGGCCGCGGGTGGCCAGGTCGCCGAAGCCGCGGTTCTCGCCAAGCCGGCCGAGCGCCGGCGCGATCGTGACGCCCTTCTCGTACAGCTCGATGACGCGCGGGTCGATGTACGATGCGCGGGCCACGGCCGGGGTGTTGCCGAGGTAGTCGGCGACCTCCCGTACCACGCGGGCGACGGCGCGCTTGCGGCTGCCGTTGGCGGCGGCCGCGGGTTCGGACACCGCCAGGCCGACGGCCGCCAGCACCGTGGCGTGCCACGTGCGGAAGTCCTTGGCGCTGAACTCCTCGCCGGACAGCTCCCACACGGCGGCGAGCCGGCGGCGATGTTCTGCTGGTCCTTCCTTGTGATCGCGATCTCCGGCGGGGGCGGTGGGCGATCGACGCGCTGCTCACCCGGCGGACGCGGCCGGCCACCGCGTCGATCGCCCCGGAACGCGGGGCGGTCGAGTCGGAGGCCTGACCGCCCGGCCACCCCTCCGGCCGCCGGTTGGCCGGCCACCCCTCCGGCTCCCATGCCGCCGGACGTCGTCCTACCGGATCAGGCCGCCGCCGGGGGGCGGGCAGACGGCGGTGCGGGCCGATCTGCTGGGAGCCGCCGTTCCGGCGGAGGCGTCCGCTCGCGCCGCGTGCTGACGGCGGGGCCGCGTCCCGTGTACTACGCGGTGTAGTTATCGTGGAGGGACGCCACGGCCTGCCGTGCGGTCCGCGGGCGGGCCGCCCGCCGGAGCCCTCGGTCCGGGCACGACCGTGGACGGGAGCCCATGGAGACATCGCGATGAACCCGCACATGCACGACGCCCTCGCGCCGCTCACCTGGGGGCGGGCGCTGACCACCTGGCGTTTCTCGCCGACCGCCGCCGTCTTGGTGGTCGTGGCCCTCGCGCTCTACCTTCTGGCGGTGCGCTCGGCGCGGCGCGACGGCGGCCGCTGGCCGGCCGCGCGCACCGCGTCGTTCAGCGCCGGCCTGGCCGTGATCGTGATCGCCATCATGGGCAGCCCCGCCGTGTACGGCGACGGCGGCCTGTTCTGGGTGCACATGATCCAGCACCTCCTGCTGATCATGGTCGCGCCGTGGCTGCTCTGCCTCAGCCACCCGATCACCCTGCTCCGGCGCGCCACGCGGGGCCGCGCGCACGAGCGGTTCGAGGCGATCCGCACCTCGACCGCAGCCGCCGTCCTGACCTCGCCGATCGTCGGGCTGACGGTGTACGCGGGCGTGCTGTTCGGCGTGCACCTGTCGGGGTTCATGAACGCGATGATGGGCTCGCCGCCGCTCATGTGGCTTGAGCACCTGCTCTACATCGGCGGCGGCTACCTGTACTTCTCCCAGCTCCTCACCGTCGACTCGCCGTCCCGCGAGCAGTCGTACCCGCTGCGGCTGTTCTTCCTGTTCATGGGCATGTCCGCCGACACCATCGTCGGTATCGTCCTGCTGCAGGCGACCACGCCACCGTTCTCCGCGTGGGCGCGGATGCATCCGTCGTGGGGCCCCGGGCCGCTGGCCGACGTCCACGGCGGCGGCGCGGTGATGTGGATCGGCGGCGACGGGCTGATGTTCGTCATGACGATCGTCGTGGCCCTGCGCTGGCTGTCGGACCGTTCGCCGGAGGCGGCCCGCGCCGGACGGTTCTTCGAGGCCGTGCGCCAGTCGACGCTCGCCGGCACCGGGCACGGCGACGACTCCGACGCGGACCGCGCGCGGCTCATGGCCAGCCGCGACGTCGACGACGACGACGCGGCGCTGCAGGCCTACAACGCCATGCTGGCCCGGCTCAACGGCCCGCAGCACGGCAGGGGGCGGCGGGCCGGACCGGGCGAGCCCGGGACCGGTCCCGCCTGAGCCCGCGCCGCACGCCGGTCAGCGGGCGACGTCGCGGCGGCTCACGGCCAGGTAGCCGACCAGGACGACGATGATCGCGGCCAGGACGAGGCTGACCGGCCCGGTGCCCCACGCGAGGCCGCCGCGGGAGTGCGGCACGCCCATCCAGTCGGCGAACGAGGCACCGAGCGGGCGGGTGAGGATGTAGGCGGACCAGAAGGCGAAGACGGCGTTGAGCCGGAACCGCCGGTAGGCCAGCGCAGGCAGGGCGATGAGCACCGCGAACATCACGCCGGATGAGAAATACCCCAGGTGCACGGTGGTCGCGGTCATGTCACCGGTCGCGGTGCCCAGCGCGAATGTCGCCATCACCGTGGCCCAGTAGAAAATTTCCCGGCGCAGCGTGAAGATGCTGTGAATGGACAGCGTTTTCTCGCACGTATACCAGATGCCGAAGATGGCGGCCAGCGAAACGATGAAGAATCCGGTCGAGACGATGTACGGCACGCCCAGGGCGACGTGCAGCACGTCGGCGGCCATGGTGCCGAACACGCTGACCATGACGACGGCCGCCCAGTAGATCCACGCGACGTACCGGCGGATGGCGAGCTGCAGCGCGAGCGTCGCGGCCAGCGCCACACCGGCGATGCCCACGGCGACAACGGGGTTCAGGCGGTGTGCGAGGTAGTCGGAGGTGGTCTCGCCCATGCCGGTGGTCAGCACCTTGACGACCCAGAAAAGGGCCGTCACCTCCGGTACCTTGCTCAGCGCCCGCCGCGCCGGCGACAGGAGGGGATCGGGGGAGATTCGGCTTGTCGTCATGCCGGAGATGATCGCACGCGGCGATGCGCGGACGGCGGCCGATCCCCGCAATTCCTGGTGTGTCGCCCTCGGTTATCATTGCGCATTCGTGCGCCGTTCCAGAAAAGGTTAGCGTCGAGTTAATGAAAGGTTCGGTGGCGTTATCGCCCGGCATTTTCCGGCCGGGCGATAACGCGTTCGCGCCTCAGGCGTCCCGGCGCTTGAGCAGGTACGCCGCGATCGCCATCGCGATGGCGGCGTAGAGCACGAACACTCCGAAGCCGGTCCACGGCCCGAGGGAGCCCGGGTCGGGGGTGTTGGTGAGCAGGTCGCCGCCGGCGTTGCTCGGCAGGTAGGGCGTGATGTGCTTGCCCCACGAGGTCAGGTTGAGCACTTCGCCGAGGATGGGCAGCACGAGCAGGATGCCGAACAGCGCGGCGATGGAGCCCGCCGTGCTGCGGATGATCGTGCCGAGTGCGGTGCCGAGGAGGCCGACGACGGTCAGGTAGAGGCCGACGCCGGTGACGATCCGCAGCGCCTGCGGCGACGACAGCGTGGCCTGGACGTGCTGGGACGACAGAATCGCCTCGCCGCCGAAGAACGCCACGAACGCCATGATCTCCATCAGCACCAGGACCACGACGCTGAAGACGACCGCCTTGGCCCACAGCACCGGCAGCCGCGTGGGGACGGCGGCGAGGGTCGCCCGGATCACCCCGGTCGAGTACTCGCCGGTGATGATCATGACGCCGAGCACGCCGATGGCGAGCTGCGCGATGACGTACGGCCGCAGCGGCACGGTCACCGCGAGGGCGTGGGCGTCGGGGATGGGCCGGCTGCGGTCGCCGAGCCGGTTGGCGAACCCCCAGCTGAACACCATTCCCAGGCCGATGGTGACGACGGTCGCGGCGAACAGCGTCCAGAACGTGGAGCGCAGGGTACGCAGTTTGATCCATTCGGACTTCAGCACGCGTACCTGGGTGACCCTGCCGGTGCCCGCCGGCGCGGCCTCGGCCGGGGTGGCGGTGGTGGTGCTCATGCCGCGACCCTTTCCGTGGTGGCGCCGGGCGCACGGTACTCGACGGAGTCGCCGGTCAGCTCCATGAAGGCCTCTTCGAGCGAGGCTTGCTGCGGGGCGAGCTCGAACAGGGTGATGCCGTTCTCGGCGGCGATCTGCCCGATGCGGTCGCTGGTGAGCCCGCTGGCGAACAGGGTGCCCGCCTCAGACGTGGTCACGGTGACCTCCGGGCCGGCCAGCAGCTCGGCGAGTCGGGCCGCCTGCGGCGAGCGCACCTTGACCCGCCCTGCGGACGCGCGCTGGATGAAGTCGTCGACCGAGGTGTCGGCGATGAGCCGGCCCCGCCCGATGACGATGAGGTGCTCGGCGGTCAGCGCCATCTCGCTCATCAGGTGCGACGAGACGAACACCGTGCGCCCCTCGGCGGCCAGCTCCTTGAGCAGGTTGCGGATCCAGCGGATGCCCTCGGGGTCCAGTCCGTTGACCGGCTCGTCCAGGATCAGCGTCTTCGGATCGCCCAGCAGGGCCGAGGCGATGCCGAGCCGCTGGCCCATGCCGAGCGAGAAGCCGCCGGCCCGCTTGCGGGCCACCTCCCGCAGCCCGACCAGGTCGATGACCTCCTCGACCCGGCGGCGCGGGATGCCGGTCGTCGCCGCCAGCGCGGCCAGGTGGTTGTAGGCGGTGCGGCCCGTGTGGATGGCCTTGGCCTCCAGCAGCGCGCCGACCTCGTGCAGGGGTGCCGCGTGCTCGGCGTACGGCCGGCCGTTGACGGTCACCGAGCCCTCGGTGGGCCGGTCCAGGCCGAGGATCATGCGCATCGTGGTGGACTTGCCCGCGCCGTTCGGGCCCAGGAACCCGGTCACGACCCCGGGCCGGACGGTGAACGACAGCCCGTCCACCGCCGTCTTGGCGCCATAGCGTTTCGTCAGGCCGATGGCCTCGATCATGTTCTTCCTTCGGGGGATGAGGTTGGTGAAGTCGCGGCGCCCACGCTATGGCCGGCCGGCGGATCCGGTCGTCGCCCCCTCGGTGGAATCGGGAGACCGCAACGTCCACCCGGAGGCGTAGCCCGCAGGGCGCCCGCCGGCCGCCGCGCAACGCCGCACCGGTGCCTCGGCCCGCCGCCCCCGGACCCCACGGAACCCCGCACCGGGCCCTCAGGACCACCGGCACCGTGTCCACCGGCCGCCGCGCGGCGCGCCGCCGAGCCTCCGCCGGGTGCCGACGTTAACGACGCGCTTCGATCCGGATATCTGCCCGTTTACCGGTGCCTCCGTACGGTGATCCCAAAGATCACTGAAAGGAAGCGGCTGGTCATGCCTGGTGGCCGTGGGGTCGCGGCCCGGCCGGGTGGCGCGGGCCGCCGAGATCCCTTGTGCCGGTGGTTGGAGAGACCATGACCAGCCGCGGCACGGCGGCGGGCGGACCCGCCGCGGCGCAATCGACCGCGTCCGCCTTGGCCGCGTCCGCCTTGGCCGCGTCCGCCCCGGCCGGGGCCGCTGCCCCGTTCCCCCGGCGCGTCTGGTGGTGGTTGTGGGCCTGGACGGCGGTATGGACGGCCGTACGGCTGCCAGGGGCCGGTGGGTCCTGGCGCTACTTCGCCCTGGGCGCCCGGCTGCTGTTCCAAGGCGGCTCCGGCGGCGGCCTGCACCTGTACGCGGCACATCCGGAGTTGCAGATCGGGCCGGTGGCGTTCCTGGTCGCCGTTCCGCTTCGCCTCTTGGGATGGTGCCCCGGCAGGGTGGCGTCGGTCGCGCTGATGAGCGCGACCGGGCCGCTACTGCTGGCCGCGCTGTGGCGGCTCGTCCCGCCGTCCGCCCGCCGGCCGTCGCGGCTCGCCCTGGCGGGGCTGGTCTTCCTGCCGGGCTGGGCCGAGCTGGCCACCCATGCGGGACACCTCGACGACGTGCTCGCGCTGTGCCTCGGCGTGGCCGCCTTGCACGCGGTCGCGCGGGGGAACGGCGTGGCCGCGGGCCTGCTCGTGGCGGCCGCGGCCGACGCGAAGCCCTGGGCGGTGGCGTTCGCGCCGCTCGTCCTGGCCCTTCCCGGCCGCCGCCGGTGGCGTGGCGGGATCGCGGTCGTCGCCGGCGTCGCGGCGGTGTGGCTGCCGTTCGTCCTGTACGACCCGCACACGCTCGGGGTGACCAGGTTCACGATCCCCACGGCCGCATCGTCGGGGCTGCGCGCGCTCGGCGTCACCGCACGGGTCACCCCGCCCTGGGACCGCCCGGTACAGATCGTCCTCGGCTGCGCGCTGGGCACGGCGGCGGTCGCGCGGGGCCGGTGGGCGGCGGTCGTCCTGCTGGCCACCTCGGCGCGGATCCTCATCGACCCGGAGGTGTTCTCCTACTACACCTCCGGGGTGCTGCTCGGGGCGGTGGCCGCCGACCTCATCCTGACCCGGCGGCGTGTGCCGTGGCTGACGGCGGCGGGCCTGGCGGCGCTGCATCTCGCGCGGCTGGCCGGCCATGTTCTGCCGGTCCCGCTTCGGGTACTGGGCCTGCTGCGGGTGGCATACGTGCCGGCGGTCGTTCTGGCCGTCCTGGCGCGGGGCGGCGCGCGGGTGTGGCGGAACGGCCGGTTCCAGCCCATTTACCATCGCGATAGTAGATCGTCGGCCGGACCGCGGGGCCGTTCCGCGCGGTCGCGCGCCCTTCCCGGGCGGCCGGGGCCCGGTCCCAGACCGGGGCCGATCACCGGGCCGCCGCCGAGAGAAGGAGGCGTTCGGTGACGATCGTGGAGGCCGGCGAGCAGGGGCCGCCGGCTACGGGCCGCGGCCGGCGGCGCCACGGTGACCGTAGCGGCCACGGCGGGGGAACGCCCTGATCGCCGACATCGTCCGGTACATCCTTTCGCTGCACGGCATCGCCGCGCTGGCGATCGTCTTCGCCCTGCCGTTCCTGGAGTCGTCGGCGTTCGTCGGCTTCGTCGTGCCCGGCGAGATCGCCGTGTTGCTCGGCGGGGTGCTCGCTGCGCAGCACCGCGTCGCCCTGTGGCAGGTCCTGGTCGCCGCAATCGCCGGCGCGGTCCTCGGTGACACCGTCGGGTACGCGGTGGGCCGACGCTGGGGCCGCCGCCTGCTCCA
This sequence comes from Actinomycetota bacterium, assembly GCA_048498315.1. Lineage (GTDB taxonomy): Bacteria > Actinomycetota > Actinomycetes > Streptosporangiales > Streptosporangiaceae > Actinoallomurus. The sequence continues at coordinate 1,237 of JBEHYF010000054.1, read as the reverse complement.
CGGCACCGTGGGCCGCCTCATCAAGCGCCGCCACCTCGAGCGGGCGGAGGGCTACCTCGCCGAGCGAGGTGCCAAGGCGGTGTTCTTCGGCCGGTTCACCGCGGCGCTGCGCGTCCTGGTGCCGGGCCTGGCCGGGATGGCCGCTATGCGGTACCGCACGTTCGCCGTCTACAACGTCGCGGGCGGCGTCGTGTGGGCGACCGCGACCGCGCTCCTCGGCTACGCCGCCGGGGCGAGCTGGCAGCACGCCGAGCACCTGGCCAGCCGGGTCGGCCTGGGCGTGTTCGCGCTGCTCCTGGCCGGCTTCGGCGGGTCCGTCCTCGTACGCGCGCTGCGCCGCCGCGGCAGGCACCTGCTGCGGGCCACCGGCGGCCGGCTCGCCGCCATGCGTCCGGTCGCGTGGGCGCGCCGCCGCCATCCCCGCCAGGCGGCGTGGCTCCGGGGCCGGTTCGACGCCTCCGTGCCGGACGGGCTTGGGCTGACGGCGACGCTGGCGGTCGCCGCCATCGCCGTGTGGACGTTCGCCGGGCTCACCGAGGACGTCGTCGCCGGTGAGGCGCTGGCGCGGCTCGATCCCCGCGTGAACGCCTACGCCGTGGCGAACCGGACCGGTTGGCTCGACGGCGTCATGGCGGCGGTGACCTGGCTGGGGTCCAGCGTCGTCCTCGTGCCCGTACTGGTCGTCGTGAGCGTGCTCCTGTGGCGCGCGCGCCGGAAGTACGATATGGCCGGGCTCTGGGTCGCCTTTATCGGCGCCGTCATCCTCTACGACACCGCCAAGGGCCTCGTCGGCCGTGCCCGTCCCGCGGCGGGTGAGCGGCTCGTCCACGTGATCAGCTCGGCCTATCCGTCGGGCCACACGACCCAGAGCATCGCCACGTGGGGCGCGCTCGCGGTGGTGCTGGCCGTGGGACGGTCCCGGCGTGCCCGCCTGCTGATCGTCGCCGGAGCCACCGTCCTCGTCCTGCTGATCGGCGTGTCCCGGATCTACCTGGGTGTGCACTGGCTCACCGACGTGCTCGGCGGGTACGCCCTGGGCGGCGCCTGGCTCGCCCTCGTCCTCGCCCATCGCCTGCGGCACGCCGCCAAGACCCGCCGCGAGGAGACGGCGGCGGATGAGGAAGACGCAAAGCAGAAGCGGCAGGATCAGCAGGAACACCACAAGCAAGAGCAGGATCACCTAGAGCAAGGGCAGGAACGGCAAGAGCAAGGGCAGGAACGGCAAGAGCAAGGGCAG
>JBEHYF010000053.1:0-33363 GCA_048498315.1 Actinomycetota bacterium | reverse complement strand
GCTGCGGCCCGGCGTCGACCCCGACCGGTTCGCCCGCATCCTGATCGCGCAGTTCCAGGGCATGATCCTGCTCGGCAAGACCGCCCGCTTCCCGGCGGCGGAGATCGCCGCGGCCCTGCACCAGGTGATCGACTCCCATCTCGTCGAAGGAGCGGCCGCATGACCGCGCCCGTGACCACGGTCGACCTCCACTTCGACCCGATGTGCCGGTTCGCGTCCGCGACGTCGGTGTGGCTGCGCGACGTCCGCCGGCAGACCGGCCTGACGGAACCGGCGGTTCTTCAGCCTGGAGGAGATCAACCGGGCCGAGTGCAAGAAGCACCCGTGGGAGCGCCCGTGGTCGTACGGCTGGTCGCTGATGCGCATCGGCGCGCTGCTGCGCCGGCGCGACATGGCCGCCCTCGGCGCCTGGTACGCGCGGATCGGCGGCGAGCTGCACGAAGACGGCGGCCGGCCGCACGACCCCGACGTCGCCCGGCGACTCCTCGGCGAGCTCGGCCTCGGCGCGGAGACGCTGGAGGCGGCGCTGGACGACGCGAGCACCCACGACGATGTGCGTGCCGACCACCAGCGGGTCGTGGACGCGGCCGGGTTCGGCGTGCCGACGCTGTTCTTCGCCGACGGGCAGTGCCTGTTCGGCCCGGTGCTGATCGACCCGCCCGCCGGCGAGCGGGCGCTCCGGCTCTGGGAGCTGGTCACCGGCGCGCTGGAGTTCCCGCACCTGTACGAGATCCAGCGGCCGAAGGGCAAGGCGGACCGGCGGGCGATCGCGGAGGCGCTGCGGCCCTACCTCGCCGGCCGGGACCGGGTGAGCATCGACCGGGGGCGAGTGATCGAGTTTCCGGACGCGACGTCCGGCACGGAGGCGGCGACGCGGAAAGGCGGCACGGCATGACGGACGAGACGGGCGGCATCGCCAAGGACCAGGTGGTCGAGACGCTGGTCGGCGAGTGGGCGGCGCTGGACCGCCTGCTCGGCGGACTGGCGCCCGAGCAGTGGACGCTGCCGACATGCCTGCCCGCATGGCGGGTCAAGGACGTGGTCGCGCACCTCATCGGCACCGAGGCGATGCTCGCCGGCGAGCAGGCACCCGTGGTTGAGGTCGACGTGAAGGCCCTGCCGCACGTCCGCAACGACATCGGCGCCGTCAACGAGCAGTGGGTGCAGGCGCTGCACGACGAGCCGCCCGGCGCAGTCCTCGACCGGTTCCGCGACGTCACCGCGCGGCGGGCGGCCGCGCTGCGGGCGATGTCGCAGGCGGACTTCGAGGCGCCGAGCTGGACGCCGGCCGGCAACGCCACGTACGGCCGTTTCATGCAGATCCGCATCTACGACTGCTGGCTGCACGAGCAGGACATCCGCGACGCCGCCGGCTCGCCCGGCAACGACGACGGCCCGGCCGCGGAGGCGGCGCTCGGCGAGGCCGCCCGTGCCCTCGGCTACGTCGTCGGCAAGCGCGCCGCGGCTCCCGACGGCACCGTCGTGCTGTTCGACCTGGACGGGCCGCTGCGGCGGCGGCTCGCCGTGGCGGTCGACGGCCGCGCCCGCCTGGTACCCGAGCCCGACGCGCCGCCGACGGTCACGCTTCGCATGCCCGCGCCGACGTTCATGCGGCTGTGCGGCGGGCGCGTGCCGGCATCGGCGTGCACCGACGTGGCCATGGACGGCGACACGGAGCTCGCCCGGCGCGTCCTCGACAACCTGAACTTCACTATCTGACCCGGCGCCGCATCGCCCGTTCCGGTCATGTCGCGGCGCGACCGGGAAAGGGCGACGGGCGAGGACGTCACGATGTGGAACGTCGTGGACGAGAACGGCGTCCGGCACGGCCAGGCGGCGCGGTCTTCCGCCGGTGGCGTGACGCCGGCGCGCCGGGCGCCGGCGTCCCGGAAGACGACCGTCAGCCTTCGCCCGGCGGGCGGGCGTCGTAGGAGGCGAGCTTACGGCGGACCCGTTCGATCTCCTCCGGCGGCAGCAGCGCCGGCGTGCCCGCGGCGCGAGCGCGCAGGTACACCTCGCAGATCCACTCCAGGTAGACGGCGCGCGAGTAGGCCTCGGCGAGGCCGGCGCCGTACGCGATCGTGCCGTGGTTGGCGAGGAGGCAGGCGGTGCGGTCGCGCAACGCGGCGGTCATGCCCTCGGCCAGCTCCGCGGTGCCGTACGTGGCGTACGGCGCGACCCGCACCGTGCCGCCGAACTGGGCGATCAGGTAGTGGATCGGCGGCACCTCGGCCACCAGCGTGGACAGCACGGTCGCCGCGGTCGAATGGGTGTGCACGACGGCTCCGGCATCGGTCGTGGCGTACACGGCGAGGTGCATCGGCATCTCGGTGGTGGGCGCCAGCGGTGCCTCGACCGGCGACCCGTCGAGGCCGTGCACGCCGACCGTCTCGGGCGTCATCGCGTCGTAGTCGAGGCCGCTGGGGCTGACCGCGACCAGGTCGCCGGAACGGACCGAGATGTTGCCCGACGTGCCGACGACCAGGCCGTCGGCGCGCATACGGCGGCAGTACGCGACCACCTCGCGGCGTTCGTCCTCCAGCAGCACCGGGCGGCCTCCCCGAGGGTCAGGCGGGCCCATTTCGCCCTCACCCTCCTTACCCGCTCCGCGGGCCGCCTCGTCCCTCGGCCGCCCACTCCGCGGGCTCGTCGGCATCAGGTGAGCCAGCCGTTCGCGCGAGCTCGTGCAAGCTCCTGCCGCGCCTCGGCGATGTCGAGCATCTCCAGCCCGCGGACCGCCCAGAACCGCAGCGACTCGTCCTCGGCGTCGAGCTCGCGGGCCAGGACCGGCAGCGCCCTGGGCGACCGCGCCTCGGCGACCAGCTCCAGCAGCCAGCGGCGCAGCTCGTCGTCCTCCTGCTCCCGCTCGAAGGCGGCGACCAGCCCGTCGACGTACGCGTCGGCGTGCTCGCGCAGGAAGTCGAACCCGAGCGTCATGTACCGCGGCCCCCGCGTGCGCAGAAGCTCCAGCGCCCGCTCGAACGGCTGGTTGGTCACGGATCGTCCTCAGGAACCGAACGGTCACCGACGTCGGCATCCTAGCTGGGCGCCGGGATGGTCCGCGATCACTGGCGTACGGCCCCGGCGCTTTCCCGGGAGGTCTCAGCCCGGTTCATACTATGCGTCATCCTACACATAGGGCATTGACCGATCAATTCACCGCTTGATAGAATTTGCCGCCCACCAGAGGCAAATGGCAGGCAATTTGTCCTACTCATCCAATCTCGTTCGAGAAAGCGACCCGTCGAGGGCGGAATAAATGCTGAAGAGTTTTCTAGAAGCCTTAGGGCCACTCATCCGCACAACGAAGGAAACATTCAGCTTCGTAAAACAAATCAATAAAAGGACCCTTCTCGCGCTCGCCGCAGGTTTATTCATAGGCTTTCTTTTTGGGAGATTCCTCCCATGGCCAACCCATCACACTAAAACACTAGGCGGCGTAGACCTCGCCGCATACTGCGCATCTTATCATTTCGACAGCGGCAGCAAAGAGGCGTGCTCTTCGAAAATAAATCTAGACCACGCCTGCGACTGGCAATACGACCAGTCGGGCCTGCGTCTTATTTTTAAGTCCAGCGACCCAAATAGTGGAATATGCTACGACCGCCATCATCAACCTATTGGCGGAATAAGAGATATGCCCGGCTATTGCAGGACTACTTACAAGACGAGTCTTGACGTTAAGGCGACGGTCATCGCCAACAAAACTTGGGTATGCCGGACCAGAGTGGACATGAGACTGGCGTGCACCTGGCAGTACCAAAAATTAGATGTGATCGCCCGCCAGGACGATGAAGGAAATTGGAGCTGTCTCGGATAAAATCGTTATCAAGCAGCTCAGGGACGACGGGCCGCTCGACGCAGCCATGTGTTCCCATCGGCCGTCTACTCGCCTGCGGGGGCGACACCGGTTTTGGCGCCTCCACCGGCCGCCCACCCGCTGTAGAGGTGGCGGGCTTGAGGCGTTCGGCGAGCAGGCGGGCGCGGTCGTTGACCTCCCTCCTCCGGCCCGGCCCCGAGCAGGTCGATCAACTCCGGAGAATGTCGTTGCTTGCCGGCGACGGTGCTGTCCGGCGAGCATGCGCGTCGAGCACGGCGTTGTGGATGCGCTCGGCGGCGTGGTGAAGGCGGCCTGCTTGACGCGCATGTCCCCGCCACCGCATGCCGCCCGGACGCCTTCACCAGCAGGCCGGGGCCGGGGCGGCCAGGACGGATCCCTCGCGACGGCCATCCGCGCCAACCACCCCGAATACGTCGTCCGGCGGGTACGGCATGCCGTTGTGCCCGGCACCGCCCGGGCCAATGTCCGCGCGGGCCGGTCCACCCGAGACGGCGTCCATTCGAGACGGCGTTCGGCCGGGGCCGGCGTGGCCACCGCGCTCCTGCCGGCCGGGTGGTCAGCGGCGGCCGGTGAGCGTGTCGATCGCGCTGATCTTCCAGTTGCCGCCCCGGCGCACCGCGTCGACGGCGAGCATCGCGGCGGCGTACGTCGTGTCCTTGGTGGCCGTCCGGGTGCTGCGCTGGTCGGCGAAGAGCAGGAGCCGGGCCCGGCCGCCCTGGAGGATCTCGACGGCGCTGTCGGTCACGGTCGTCGTCAGCACGAGCTTCTGCCGCGGCGCCTGCGCCCGCACCTGCGCGACCATGGCGTCGTACTGGCGCACCGCGTCGCCGGTGAGCACGTGGTCGGCCGCCTGCTGCGTACGGGCCATGTCGGCGTAGTCGAACGAGAAGATGGTGTTCACCGCGTCGGTCACGACGCCCTTGACGTCGCTCGTGGCGGCGACGTCGGTGAGCGCGACGTTGCCGCCGCCTGACGCCTCACGTACCCGGTTCGCCTGGTCGGCGCACCAGGCCGCCGTCCCGCCGAGCAGCACGGTCACCACGCCGAGCACGACCGGCAACCGGCGTCCGCGGCCCAGCCGGGTCCTGGCACGGGCCGCCGGTTCCACCGCCGCCTCCGCGCCGGCGGCCGGGTCGCCGGCCGCGTCATCGTCCGCGCCGAGGCCCGGGCCATCGGCCGTGCCGAGGTGCGGGTCGCCGTCCGGGCCGTCCGTCGGGTCGCTGTCAGGGCCGTCTGCCGGGTCGCCGGCCGGGTCCGAGGCGTCGCCGCCCGTCCCGCTTCCGTCCACCGTGCTCGCCTTCGCCGGCCCGGCCGCCGTTTCCCGCCGTACCCGCTCAGGGTCCGCCCGCTCCGCCTGCGCGGGCTTTCGCGGCTCCTTGACCGCCGTTTCCGGCTCCGCCGGCTTCGTCGGTGCCGCCGCCGGATCGCGCGGCGGCGTCTCCGCGCTCGCGGACTCCGCCGATCGCGCCGCGTTCCGCTCGGGCTGCACCGGCCTGGTGTCCGCCTGCCGCGGTGGTTCCGTCGCCGTCCGCCCGGGGTTCGCCGGGCCGGTCTCCGCCCGCCCCGGCCCTGGCGGCGCGGCCTCCGAGCCGCCGCCCGCCTTGCGGGCGGGCTCGGGTGCGGGCGGCCCGGCGGCCCGGCGGCGGCCGACGAGGTCGATCAGCGAACGCATGTGAGGTGTCCTTCCGAGTTCACCGGCGGTCAGCCGTCGCTTCCGGTCGTGCCGACCGGCGCCTGGCCGAGCGCGCTCAGCTTCCAGCCGGAGGAGGTCCTGGTGAGCTGGGCACGCATGCGGCTCGGCTTGGTCGTGGCCTGCCCGTTCGGCGGCGTGACGGTGATCTGCACGGCGACGATGACGCCGGCCTTGCCGGTACGGGTGTCCAGCTCGGTCACGGCGGCTTCGAGGATCTTCGCGGTCGTGACCGTGCGGGCCTGCCGGACCTGCTCCTCGAACTGCGCCCGGCCCTGGACGAGCTGGTCGTGCAGGTCACCGGTCGATGACTGCTCCCACGTCGTGAAGTCCTGGTCGACCGTGCGGTAGTCGAGCGTGTTCAGGTTCTGCACGCCCTGCTCGGCCGCGCGCACCACGGCGTCGCGGGCGCGTGAGAAGTGCAGCGACTCGTCGTGCGCGGCCCGATACCAGGACCAGCCGTAGTAGGCGGCGAAACCGGCCGCCACGACGCTCGTCGCGACGGCCACCGCCGTCACCGTACCGACCGGCCGCCGCTTCCGCCTCGGTTCGCCGGCCGGTCCATCGAGCGGCCCGTCCGCCGCTTCACCGACCGGCCGGCCGGCCGCTCCGTCCGCCCGTTCGCGCGCCGATTCACCCGCCGACCGCTGGTCCGCCGGCTCGTCCGCCGACCTTTGGTCCGCCGGCTCATCCGCCGCGGGCCGGGAGTCGTCGGCGGGAAGCGCGTCCGGCGATTCCCGCGGCTGCTCCTCCGCTGGTTCCCGTGCCACCTGGGTCACCTCCGAGTCTGGTTCGCGGCGTCAGAGGGCATGGATGTCAATGATCCGCCAGTGTCCCGCATCGAGGCGTGCCGTCACCGAAAGCTCGGCCGCCGCGGGCGTGCCCTGCGGCCGGTCCTTGCGGACGACGATCTGATCGAGGAAGACGAGCACGTGCGCGGTGCGGCCGGACAGGTCGGTCACGCCGGCCCGCACGACGTGCGTCGTCACGGTCAGCCCTTCGGCCCCCGCCCGCCGTTTCACCTGCGCGAACAGGGTACGGTACTGGGTGAGCGCGGCGCCGCCGAGCACGTCGGCAGCGGCCTGCTCGGTCGCGGCCGTGCTGCCGGGCGCATACGAGAACACCTTGCTCAGGCCGTTGCCGACATCGCCGATGACCAGCGCGGTGGTCTCCGTGTCGACCAGCGCACGGTTGCGGGTGGCAGGCACGTGCCGCGCCCGCCAGGCCATCACCTGGAGCGCTCCCCCGGCCAGCGCGAGCAGCAACGCGATCACGACGGCGGTGCGAAGCCGCGGCCGGCCCTTCCGCCGGGCGGGCGGTTCCGCGCCCGCCGAGCCGTCATCGGTGCCCGGTTCACCGGCGGGCGGCGTCCCGTCCTCCGCCCGGCGGCCGCCCGGGACGTCGGGCACGTCCTCCGCCGGGCGGCCGTCGGGGATGTCGGGCACGCCGGTTTCGCCGTCGCCGCGCGGAGTGGCGACCGACGCGGCCGCACCGTCCCGAGAGGTTGCGGACTCGTTCGCATGGTCACCGGCGGTTCCGGGTCCGGCCGCACCGTCCCCTGCCGTTCCGGACGCACCTTCACCGTCATCGGCGGTTTCGGTGCCTTCCGGCTCCTGCCGACCGGTCGCGTCCGCCCCGAGGAGGTCCTCGCCGGTCACGTCTTCTCCGGTGCTGCGCACGACGGTGACGTCTCCTTCCTCAGCTCGCGCCGACGGGGATCGCGGTGAGCGCCGTGAGCCGCCAGCGCGCGCCGGTACGGGTCAGGACGGCGCTGAACCGCTTGCGGCCGGTGCCGGTGTCGCCGAGCCTGACCTGAACGGTCGCGATGACCCGCGCCGTGCCCGCCCGGGTGTCCAGCTCGGTGACGGCCAGGCCGGTGACCGTTCCTGTCGCGGTCGTACGGGCCTGCGCGATCTTCTGGCGGTTCTGCGCCGACGTACGTGCCAGCTCGTCGTGCAGGGGGCCGGACGAGGCGGCCAGCCAGGCGCGCAGCGTCGCGTCGCTCCGCTTGGGATCGAGCGTGTTCAGCGCGGCGATCTGCTGCCGGCCGGCGCGGGCGACCGCGTCGCGGGCCTGCGCGACCCGTACGTCCTGGTCGTGCCGGCTCTGCCAATAGGACCAGCCGGACCAGGCGCAGAACGCGGCGGCCGCCGCGATCAGGTTCAGGCCCGCCGCGGTCGAGCGGTACCAGCGCATCGCACTCCTGTCGGTCAACGGGATGACAGCCCCAGCAGCCCGCTCATGCCGGCCGGGCCGGGCGGCACACCGGGCAGGCCGAGCGCCCCGGGCAGCGCGGCATCCGACCAGCCCGCGGGCGCGTCGGTGATACCGACCGAGCCGGGCCGCGCCGGGGCCGGCACGCCCCCGCCGGACGGCGCGTTGGCCGAGCCGCGCACGTCGACGCCGCTGGAGGCCGGCATCGTGCATGATGCGGCGGTGTTCAGCGGCGGTCCGGGCGTGGTGTCCAGGCCGTTGCGGTACGTCGTGCCGCCGTAGCCGCGGGTGCAGGGCAGCGGGGAGAAGAACGTCAGCGCCATGCCCAGGTGCGCGCCGCTCGAGTTGATCGCGGTGGCGCCCGCCGCGGTCAGCTGCGGGAGTCGGACCAGCAGCTCCTGGATGCCGGCCTGGCGGGTGAGGGCGACGTCGGAGGTGGTGAGCAGGTTCGCCAGCATGACGCTCAGGCTCGGGTCGAGGTCGCGCAGCAGGCCGCTGAACTGTGTGACGGCGGGCGGCGCGGCGCTGATCAACCTGCGCAGGTCGGTGTCGGAGCTGTCGAGCTGCCCGGCGAGCAGCCGCGCGCTGTGCGCGAACGACAGCAGCGCCGAGCCCTCTTCGGCCTGGGTGCGCAGCACGGTCCGGCCGTCGAAGATCAGCGTGCGGGTCTGCGGGTCGGCGTCATCGGCGGCCTGGATGAGGTCGCCGCCCGTGTCGAGGAGCCGCTGCAGGTCCTCGCCGTGTCCGGCGAAGGCGTTGCCGAGCTCGTCCACGACCGTGCGGAGCGAGTTGAGCGGGACGGAGGCGGCCAGGTTGTCCACGTTCGTGAGCAGGTCGGTCACGGGCGGCGGAACCTGCGTGGCGCTGCTGGGGATGCGGTCGCCGTCGGCCAGGTACGGCCCGTCGCTCGTGGCCGGGCGCAGGTCGACGTACTCCTCGCCGACCGCCGACAGGTTCGCCACCACCGCCTGAAGGTCGGCCGGGATCTTGGGGGCGGAGTCGTCGATGTGCAGCCGGGCGCGCACGCCGGTGTCGGTCAGGTCGAGCGCGCCGACGCGGCCCACGGACACGCCGCGGTAGGTGACGTCGGAGCCGGGGAACAGCCCGCCGGTCTCCGGCAGATCCATCGTGACGACGTAGTAGCCGCGCAGGCCGACGTACCGGCCGAGGTCGGCGTAGCGGATGCCGATGTAGCCGATGACGAGCACGCCGATGACGAGGAACGCCAGGTTCTTCAGCCGGGTGCCGAGCGTGAGCATCAGTCGCCCCCCGTGGACGAGTCCGGCGGTGCCGCGGACGAGGTGGTTCCCGGCGGGCCGGCCGACGTGCCGCCCGACGGCTCGGGCGGCGCGCTGCCCGGCGGGCTCAAGGTGGGCGAGCCGGAACCCGGCGGCGTGGCGCCGGGCGGCGTCCAGGGCGGGCTCGACCCGGGCGGCACGGTGCCCGGCGGGGTGGCGCCGGGCGTGCTCGCGCCCGGCGTCGGGGTGGTGGTGACGTCGCCGACGGGCGGAAGCGGCAGCGGCGCGGGCTGGAGCGCCTTCTTCGCCTTCGCCGCCGACAACGACGCGTTCGGGTTGAGCGGCGGGATGATCGACGTTCCGGGGACGGCGGCCACCGTCAGGTAGACGTTGAGGTAGTCGCCCTTGACGCCGCGCAGCACCTCGTCGGTGAACGGGTAGGTGAGCAGCACCTGAAGCGAGCGCGGCAGGTCGCGGCCGGCGTCGGCGAGGTTCGACAGCACGGGCGCGAGCGCGCGCAGATCGGCGACCATGTCGGCCTTGCTGCGGTCGATGGTGTTGACGGCGACGGTCGAGAGCGTCTGCAGCGACCGCAGCATCGTGACCAGGGCGCCGCGCTGCTCCTCCAGCACCTGCAGGCCCGGGGACAGGTCGCGCAACGCGGTGCCGATCTGCTCCCGGCGGGCGGCGAGCGTCGCCGAGAGGCGGTCGAGCCCGTCGAGGGCGTCGGTGATGTCCTGCCGGTGCTCGTTCAGGTCGGACACCAGCGTGGCGAGGCGTTCGAGCATCGAACGGATCTGCGGCTCGTTGCCGGCCAGCGCCTTGTTCAGCTCGGTGGTGATCGTGTGGATCTGGGCCAGGCCGCCTCCGTTGAGCAGCAGCGACAGCGCGCCGAAGACCTCCTCGACCTCCGGGTCGCGGTCGGTGCGCGACTGCGGGATCACGGCGCCGTCGGCGAGCGCACCCTGCGCGGTGCCGTTCGGCGGCGCGGACAGCTCGATGTACTTCTCGCCGAGCAGGCTTGACTGGGCGAGCCGGGCGTAGGCGTTGGCGGGCAGGTGGACGCGGCCGTTGATGAGCATGGTGACGTTCGCGGTCCAGCCGTCCGGCGGCAGGCTGATCTTCGTGACGCGGCCGACGGCGACGTCGTTGACCTTCACCGCCGCCTGCGGCACCAGGTCGTGGACGTTGGCGAACTGGGCGGTCACCGTGTACGGGTGCGGGCCCAGGTCGGCGCCGCCGGGCAGCGGCATGTCGTACACGCCGTGGAAGCCGGTCCCGCACCCGGCGAGCGCGACGGTCAGCGCGGTCGCGGCGGCCACCGGGCGCAGCGCGCGGCCCGCCCGTCCGGTCGCCGCACCGCGCGCCCCCGTCTGGGTACGGATCCGCGCCGGCGTCAGGTCCTCGCCGGCACCGGCCGGGCGGCCGTCCGCCGCCGCGCCGGAGCGGTGTGTCGCGCGCATCAGCGGCCTCCCGCCGGGGTCCCGTACACGTCGCCGACGGCCGGCAGTGGAAGCGGCGGCAGCGCGGCCCGCCGGGACGGCGAGACCGGCGCCAGGTCGCGCGGCTGGAGCCGGTACTTCCGGCAGAGCGCGGCGAGCGACGTGGACCGGGCGGCGGTCACCGAGCAGACCTGGCTCCCGGCGCTCATCACGGTGGCCTCCTGGGTGAGCGGGCCGCCCATGCTCAGCTCGTTCAGGTCGCCGCGGCCGTCGAGGGTCTGGTTGACCGGGTCGTAGGCGTTCAGCGCGTTGTCGGCGGCGAGCGGCGCGGTGTCGAGCGCCTCGGCCAGCGACCGGCGCTGGTCGACGAGCACCTGGGTGATCGAGGCGAGCTTGGTGACGTTCGACTTCAGGCGCGCCCGGTTCTGCTGGATGAAGGCCTTGACCTGGACGAGCGCGGTGGCGAGCTGCTGGAGGGCGGCGCCGAGGTTCTGCCGGTCGTCGGCGAGGAAGCCGCTCACCTGGGCGAGCTGCTGCTCGGCCAGGCGCACCTGGCCGTCGTTGGACTTGAGCATGGTGGTGAACTTCTGCAGGTTGGCCAGCGTGGTGAACAGGTCGTCCTTCGATCCGGACAAGGTCTGCGTCGCCTGCCCGAGGCGCTCGATGACGTCGCCGAGGGCGGCGCCGTTGCCGGCGAGGTTGGCGGCACCGGTGTTCAGCACGTCCGACAGGGCACCGCCCCGGTTGGCGCCCTGCGGGCCGAGTGCCTTGGCGAGCCGGCTGATGCTGGCGTAGAGCTGATCCAGCTCGACCGGCGTGGCGGTGCGGGTCGCCGGGATGACGGCGTGGTCGCGCAGTTTCGGCCCGCTGGTGTAGGCGGGGAAGAGCTGCACGTACCGGTCGGCGACGATGCTGGGCGCCACGACGACGGCCTTGGCGCCGTCCGGCACCGCGACGCCGTGGTCGATCGACATCTCCACCCGCACCTGGCGCCCCTCGGGCCGCACGGCGTCGATCGAGCCGACCTTGACGCCGAGGACGCGCACGTCGGAGCCGGAGCTCACGCTGACGGCCTCGTCGAAGTAGGCGGTGACGTGCCACGGGCCGGGCAGCGCCAGCACGTACAGCGCGCCGGCCAGCACGGCGATCATCGCGACCAGCGCGGTGACCACGGCGGACGGGCGCACCCGCAGCGCGGGCGGCTTGGGCGGGCTGGTCTTCAGCAGCGTCATACGATCACCCCGCCTGCTTCGGTGGCATGCATCCGGTCGCCGGTGGCGTCCCGGGCGGAAGGTAGTTCTTCGGGACGATCCCGCACAGGTAGCTGTCGATCCACCGGCCGTTGCCGGTCGCGTTGCCGATCAGCCGGTAGTACGGCCCGGCGACGGCCAGCGCCTTGTCGAGGCTGCCCTCGTTGCGCTTCAGCATCGAGGTGACCTGGTCGAGGGCGCGCAGCGTCGGGTCGAGCTGCGCCTGGTCGTCCTGGACGAGGCCGCTGAGCTGCTGGGACAGCTGCTGCGTGCCGACCAGCAGCGCGTGGATGGCGTTGCGGCGGTGCTGCAGCTCGCCGAGCAGCAGGTTGCCGTCGTGCAGGAGCGCCTCGAAGCTGGCGTTCTGGTCGGCGAGGGTGCCGGTGATCTTGCGGGTGCCTGCCAGCAGGCGGGCGATCTGGGCGTCCCGCGAGGAGATCGTCTGGGACAGCGCCGACAGCCCGGTGACGGCCTGCCGCACGCTCGGCGGAGTGTTCCGGAACGCGTCGGAGATCGACTGCAGGCTCTTCGCGAGCTGGTCGGTGTCGATCTGCCCGAACGTCTGGCCGAGCTGATTGAACGCCTGCGTCACGTCGTACGGGGAGGTGGTGCGGCTGACCGGGATCGGCTTCGACGGGTCCTGCTCGGCGGCGCCGAGCGGGTCGACGGCGAGGTACTTCGCGCCGAGCAGCGTCTTGATCATGATGGACGCGGTGCTGGCGTCGCCGATCCAGGTGTGCTTGACCCGGAAGGTGACCTTCACGTGGCCACGGGCGAGCGAGACGCCGGTGACCTTGCCGACCTCGACGCCCGCGACGCGCACCTCGTTGCCGGGGACGAGCCCGGCCGACTCGGTGAAGTCGGCGGTGTAGGTGGTACCGCCGCCGATCACGGGCAGGTCGTCGGCGGCGTACGCGGCGGTGCCGAGCCCGGCCAGGATGACCAGGCCGACCACCGCGACGACGATCGGATTGCGTTCCCGCATCGGCTTCACGACGTGCACCTCGCTTCCGTCAGCGGGATGCCGGTGGGCGGCGGCCCGGACGGCGGCGGCCCGCTGGTGTCCCACTCGACGCCGGTGACCGTCGCCTGGCACAGGTAGAAGTTCAGCCACGACCCGTACGAGGCGATGCGGGCGATCGTGGTCATCTTGGCCGGCAGCCGCTGGATGAAGCCCTCCACCAGCGGCTGGTCGCGGTTCAGGTTGGACGACAGGCGGCCGAGGTCGCGGATGTCCCGCTTCAGCGGGTCGCGGGCCGGCCCGAGCAGCCCGGCGGTGCTCGTGGTGAGCTGGGAGATCGCGCCGATGGCCTGGCCGATCGGCCTGCGGTCGGCGGCGAACCCGTGCACGAGCGCGCGCAGCGTCGCGATCAGGTTCTCGAACTCACCCTCGCGGGCGTTCACCGTGTTCACGACGGCGGTCAGGTTGTCGATCACCCGGCCGATCACCTGGTCGCGGCTCGCCAGCGTCGTCGTGAGCGAGCCGATCGTCGACACGAGGGTGTCCATGGTCGTGCCCTCACCCTGCAGCACCTGGATGATCTCGCCGGAGAGCTGGTTGACGTCCTTCGGCGACAGCGCCTGGAACAGCGGCTGGAAACCGTTGAAGAGCTGGGTGAGGTTCAGCGCCGGCGTCGTGCGCTCCACCGGGATCGTCCCGCCGCGCGGCAGCGTGCCGCCGACCGGGCCGACGCCCTGGTCCAGCTCGATGTAGCGCTGCCCGACCAGGTTCATGTACTTGATCGTCGCGGTGACCGAGGACGGCAGCGTGCGGTCGGCGCTGATCGAGAAGTGCACCCGGGCCAGCCGCCGGTCGGTCACCCGGATGCCGTCGACCTGCCCGACCCGCACGCCGGCGATGCGGACGCTGTCGCCGGTGTTCAGCCCGGTGACGTCCGTGAACACGGCGTTGTAGCCGACGGTGCGGCCGACGCCGGTGCCGGCGATGCTGATCGCCAGCACGGCGGTGGCCAGCGTCGTCACGACGATGAAGACGATCGACTTGACCAGCGGCCCGGCGATGCTGCGGTCGCTCACTTCAGCTTCACCTCCGCACCCCGGTACAGCGGGCCGACCAGCACGCTGCTCCAGTCGGGCAGCGACCGCGGCGGCTCGCCGATGCCGGGCGCGACCAGCTCGTTGACGAGGTCGTTCTCGCCCGGGGAGTTCGCCACGCCCAGGTCGTCCGGCGAGGCCGGCACGCCGGTGTAGGGCACCGAGTAGCAGTGCGGGCCTCCGCCGGCGTTGTAGACCGGCTTGTCCCGGACGGGCACGTACTTCCCGCGCGACGGCACGACGGTGACGGTGACGTGCAGCCCGTGCTCGTCCGTGCCCTTGCCGAGGGCGCGGTCCATCGCGGGCACGAAGTCGGCCAGCGTCTTCAGCGTGCAGGGGAACGACGGGGAGTACCGGGCGAGCTTCTCCAGCGTCGGCCGGCTGTCGGCGGACAGCCGGATGATGTTGGCGGAGTTCTGGCGCAGGAACGCGGTGACGTCCTGCGCCGAGCCGGTCACCGAGTCGTACACCTGCGCGAGGTTGGCGCGCTCGTCGACGATGGTGCGGGTCGTGGTGGTGAAGTCGGTGAGCGCCTGCAGGATGTCCGGCGAGGCGTCCGCGTACAGGCGGGTGACCCGCACCAGCTCGGCGATGTCGTCGTTCAGCGCGGGCAGCTCCGGGTTCAGCTTTGCCAGGTAGGCGTTGAACCGCACCATCGTGTCGCCGAGCTCCGCGCCGCGACCTTGCAGCGCCTGCGCCATGGCGGTGAGGGTGGCCGACAACTTCTCCGGCTTCACGGCGGTCAGCAGCGGCAGCACGTCGTTCAGCACGCGTTCCAGCTCGATGGCGTCGGCGCTGCGGTCCTGACCGATCTCGTCGCCGGCGGCCAGCCGCTGCGGCGACGGGTCCGGCGGCGTGACCAGCGCGACGTACCGCTCGCCGAACAGCGTCGTGGGCAGCATCTCGGCGGTGACGTTCGCCGGGATGTGGCGCAGCTCCCCCGGCTGCATGGCCAGCCGCAGCCGGGCCCCGGTGCCGTCTGCGGAGATGCTCCGCACCTCGCCGACGACCCGGCCGCGCAGCTTCACGTCGGCGTGCAGGTGCATCTCGTTGCCGACGCTGTCGGTGCGCAGCGTCACCATCGCCACGTTGGTGAACTTCTTCTGGTACACCGCGATCGACAGCCACACGAGCAGGCACAGCACCAAGAGGAACGCCACGCCGATCAGCCGGCGGCGCGCCTTCACCAGCGGCGAGTCCTGGGCGCTGATCATCCGGCCACCTTCACCGTGGTGGTGGCGCCCCAGATCGCCAGGCTGAGGAAGAAGTCGCTCAGGCTGATCAGCACGATCGCGGTGCGGACGGCCCGGCCCACCGCGACGCCGACGCCGGCCGGCCCGCCGGACGCGCGGTAGCCGTAGTAGCAGTGCGCGAGGATCACCATGACGCTGAAGATCAGCACCTTGCCGAACGACCACAGCACGTCGGTGGAGACGAGGAACTGGCCGAAGTAGTGGTCGTACGTGCCGGCGGACTGGCCGTTGAACAGCACCGTCGTCTCGCGCGCGGCGATGTAGGAGCTGAGCAGCCCGATCCCGTACAGCGGAATGATCGCGACGACGCCGGCCGCGATGCGGGTGGTGACGAGGTAGGGCAGGCTGGGCACGCCCATGCCCTCCAGCGCGTCGACCTCCTCGGAGATCCGCATGGCACCGAGTTGCGCGGTGAACCCGGCGCCGACCGTGGCCGACAGCGCGAGGCCGGCGACCAGCGGGGCGATCTCGCGGGTGTTGAAGTACGCCGAGACGAAGCCGGTGAACGCCGACGTGCCGATCTGGTTCAGCGCGGCGTAGCCCTGGAGGCCGACGACGGTGCCGGTGAACAGCGTCATCGCGATCATCACGCCGATGGTGCCGCCGATGACGCCGAGGCCGCCGCTGCCGAACGACACCTCGGCCAGCAGCCGGCGGATCTCCCTCAGGTAGCGGCGCAGCGCACGCGGCGTCCACAACAGCGCCCGCACGTAGAAGGTGAGCTGGTCACCGAGCACGTCGAGCCAGGCGAGCCGCCGGTCGAGGTCGAGGCGGCCGGCGATGCCGGACATGGGCGTCCCCATCGTTCAGCCTCCCTTCGGGGGGACGATCTGCAGGTAGATCGCGGTGAGCACGAGGTTGACGAAGAACAGCAGCAGGAAGGCGATCACCACCGACTGGTTCACCGCGTCGCCGACGCCCTTGGGGCCGCCGCGCGGGTTCAGCCCGCGGTGCGCTGCGACGACGCCGGCGATGAAGCCGAACAGGAACGCCTTGATCTCGCTGATGTACAGGTCGGGCAGGTGCGCGAGGGCGGAGAAGCTGGCCAGGTACGCGCCGGGCGTGCCGCCCTGCATGATCACGTTGAAGAAGTAGCCGCCGAGCACGCCGACGACCGACACGAGCCCGTTGAGGAAGACGGCGACGAGCATCGCGGCCAGCACCCTCGGTGCGATCAGCCGCTGGACGGGCGAGACGCCCATGACCTCCATCGCGTCCAGTTCCTCGCGGATCGTGCGGGAGCCGATGTCCGCGCAGATCGCCGAGCCGCCCGCGCCGGCGATGAGCAGTGCCACGATCAGCGGGCTGGCCTGCTGGATGACGGCGAGCACGCTGGCCGCGCCGGTGAAGGACTGCGCGCCGAGCTGCTGGGTGAGCGAGCCGACCTGCAGCGCGATCACCGCGCCGAACGGGATCGACACCAGCGCGGTCGGCAGGATCGTCACACTGGCGATGAACCAGAACTGCTGGATCAGCTCCCGTGCCTGGAAGGGCCGGCGGAACATCGCGCCGAGCACGGAGGCGGCCAGCGCGAACAGCCTCCCCGTCTCGCGCAGCGCGGCGGTGCCGGGAACGGCGCTCTGCCCGCTGGTCACCGCAGCCCTCCGATGCTCGCGAGGATCGTCCGCGGCGCCGGGGAGGCCAGCCCGTACGGCATGCTCATGACGCGCATCCCGTGCGGCGTGCGCCCGCTCGCCATGCCGTTGATGAGCACGTGTCCTCTCTCCGACTCGAGCAACCCGATGAGCGATTAGCGGGATACCGTCTTTCCGGTGTCCGATGACCCGGCATCATGCTGACCTCACCGACCGGAAGTGGCGTCACATCCTGCAAAATCGCGTTCTTACCAAAGGACTTCGCCAGGCCTTCGGCGACTACTTTGATTCCCATCATCTCGAGCCGACCATTGGAGATCTCCCCATGAGTGGCTCCGAGTTCGGATAATCAGCTTGCATCACCGGCAGACCTGGAAACTCCCTGCAGCCGGACTCGCCAAGTCGGCCTTGTGATCACTACCGGCGAGTACGCTACTTTCGAGGACGTTCGGCGCGCAAGCGATGTCCAAGCGACGATTAGGTCACGAAGGATTAATTATCATCGGGTAACAAATCCGCCCCGGGGATTTTGTCCGTCGGTGCGCATGGACGCCTCCGACCCGGCGCGTGACGTCGGCCCGATGGTCGACGCCACCGCACCGCACGTCGATCGCCGGTCGGTGCGGCGGTCCGCGGCGTGCGGCCGGCGGATGACGGCCGGCGGACAGTCGACCCCACACCGATGGGCGGGGCGGACGGTGAGGAGAGCGGGCGCGAACGCCGAGCGGGAGCCGCACAGCCGCCCCGCCGCCGGACCGGTGCGACCGGGTCACCACCGGCGCCGAACACGAAGGCCGGCCGGGACCTGCCCGGCCGGCCTTCTGGGCTGCACGTCAGCCGTCAGGCGGGCGTGACGGTGATGACGGGGGTGACCACATAGGTCGCCTGGAAGGTGACGGGGTCACCGCTGTTGACCAGCCCGGCGCAGGCGCCACTGGCGCTGCCGATCTCCAGGAACGGCGTGGCGTCCGGCTTGATGGTGAGCGTTCCCTTGTTGTCGTAGGTGACGTTGCCGTTCGCGGTATTGGCGGTGCCATCCGTTGTGCCGATGCTGCCGGTCACCGTCCCGGTGCAGGTCCCCAGCAGGCTCTTGATCGTGAGGTTGGCGCTGATCCCGGTGATGTTCCCGGTGACCGTGTCGGTGGTCGCGTCGTACGTCACGGCATTGAGGCCGCCCGAGCTCATGGACGCACTACCCGTGCTGCCGAGGGGGCCGCTGCAGTTGGTGAAGGTGCCGTTGGTGATGGTGGCGACGGGGTTGGACACGGTACCGCTGGGCGCACTTCCGTTGATGGTCGAGACCGTGCAGGTGAACTGCGCGCCGGTCTTGGTGTCCCTGAACACGACGGTCCCGCCCGACTTGAGCGATGCGGAGAAGCTCCCGTCGGGGTTGGGATTGCCGACGCTCCAGGCGCCGGCGGCGAAGGCCGCCGAGGCGCCGAGCGTGATCGCACCGGCGGTGGCGGCGCCAACGAGAAGCGAACTCGCGGGGAATTTACGCATGGTGTTCTTTACTCCAGAATGAGTGCGGTCGACGCAGCGAAAGATCCGATGTGGACTGTTCATAATGGACGCGACTGTTCGGTGTCGGCGTTTCATCCGCCCAAGGGCAGCCCCTTTCAGCCTTCGGCCCTACCGGATTCACGTAGGGTTCGGCGTTTGCGGCGATCGCTCGATCGCGAGATGATCTTTGCTGCCGGACTTTCCGGCAGCCGTACTACCTGCGAGTAGGTTAAGTGTCGACAACGGTTCAATCAAGGCCAAAATTCGCATTGCGCTAAATTGTCATTGAGCGCGAAAGAGTCCGCCCAAATTTATCCGATCTCGATTAAGGCGCACGCCTTCGCGATTTATGTAGCGTCCGAAGAGGAGGGCACGCCACGAGAGGTCACCAGACAAGTGCGATAAGTGAATATCAGCGTCGAACGGTGTGAATCGGGCCTACGTTGGCTAGCCTCACAATGGTCCAGATCACGACCGGAAGACGGCTCGCGAGGCCCTGGAACGTGGTCACCGGTCGCCTCGCCGCTCGTGACGGCGGCCGGATCGGCCGGCCTGAGGGAGGGAGTGACGGTGCGGCTCGAGCACGAGGCGGGGAGGCGGGAGCTGGCCGGGTTGTTGCGGTCTGAGACGAAGGGACTCGCCGACGAGGTCTGCGCCGAGATCCGCGCGACCCTCCCGGAGTACGCGGCACCGTGCGGGTGCGCGTTCGGGCCCGCCATGCAAGCCGCGGCCGGACAGGCGATCGCCTCGTTCATCGAACGCATCGCGGAGCCGTCCGAGTCGTCATCCCGGCTGACCGACCTGTACCGCCTTCTCGGGCAGGCCGAGGCACGCCACAATCGCAACCTGAACGCGCTGCAGGCGGCCTTCCGCGTCGCCTTCAGGGTGGCCTGGCAGCGCACCATGGACATCTGCGCACGTCATGAGCTCCCGTCCGAGATCATCGCGGGGCTGGCCGAGGCGCAGCTGGAGTACATGGACGAGCTCGTCTCGATCGCCGTGGACGGCTATCTGGAGGCGAAGGCGCAGTCACCGGAGGAGACCGCGGCCTTGCGCCGGCGGCTGCTGCGGCTGATCCTCGAACGCCCGGCCGCGCCGCGCCGCTCGATCGGCGAACTGGCCGAGCGCGCCGGCTGGACCGTGCCGCAGGAGGTCACCCCGGTGGCCCTGCGTCCCGGCGTGCGGCCGGGCAGGGCGACGCTCGCCGACGACGTGCTGGCCGACCTGGACGCGGGCGAGCCGGCGCTGCTGATCCCGGGGCCGTTCACGACCGCCCGGCGGGCGATGCTCGAATCGGCGCTGCCGGGGGCGCGCCCGTCCGTCGGCGTGACGGTGCCGCTGGAGGAGGCGGCCGACTCGCTGCGCTGGGCCCGGCGGGCGCTGCGCCTGGTCGACGAGGGCGTGCTCGACGACGTCCGCCCGATGATGTGCGAGGACCATCTCCTGACGCTGTGGCTCATGTCGGACCCGGCACTGATCGACGAGCTGGCGGAGCGGCGGCTCACCCGGCTGGCCGGCATGTCGCCGGCGAAGCAGAAGGCGCTCACCGAGACGCTGCGGGTGTGGCTGGAGAGCTGGAGCACGGCCGCGGAGGTGGGCGGGCGCCTGCACGTGCACCCGCAGACCGTGCGGTACCGCCTCAACCAGCTCAAAGAGAGCCTCGGCGATTGGTTCACCGACCCGGAGGCCAGGTTCGGGCTGGAACTCGTCCTGCGGGCGATGCGCCTGCGTGACCGCGCCGCGCGTTCGGATGGAGGAGCGAGCCGGTCGTCGAAGGCGTCGTGACAGCGCTTTCATCAGATGACGACAAAGACGGTCGCCGGATTGTCACCTGCCGCGAGAACGGGTCACGTACCCGCATCATCATCCTGATCCAGCCGAGAAGATCTTGCCGCGCCGCTCCGGCTGCCATATTTTTCTCCGTGTCGTAGATCACGGTACTTCCGCGAGGCGTTCGAGCCCGCGTGCCCGGCGTTTCCCGGCGGCACCGTGACCGCCCACGAAACGCCGCCGGCCGGCCCGTCCCCGTCCCGGGACATTCCGCGCCGGGCCGACCGGCGGCGGACTGGATCCGGAGGATGGCGGTGGGAGGAAGACCCGAGCCACGGCCCTCCGATCCGGCCCTCGGCGGCGCAGCGGGGTCGGAGCTGTTCACCCGGCTGGCCGCGGCCATCCAGGAGCAGCTCGGCGAGATCGTCGATGAGATCGTCGGCGAGATCCGCGAGATCATCCCCGAGTACGCCCGTCCCCTCGACGGCCCGTACGGCCGGACGCTGCGGTCGGGGGTCGAGCGGGCGCTGGTCGGCTTCGTCGACTGGATGCTGCACCCCGACCGCCCGCCCCACGACATCTACCGCAAGCTGGGCCGGTTCGAGGCGTACGAGGGCCGCCAGCTCGACACGCTGGAGTCCGCGTACCGGATCGGCGCGCAGGTCGGCTGGCGGCATGTGATCGCCTTCCACCGGCGGCACAACCTGTCGCCCTCGACCGTCTCGGCGCTGGCCGACGCCCTGTTCGCCTACCTGGAGAAGCTCGCGTCCCTGTCGCTCAAGGGCTACCTGGAGGCGAAGGCGGAGCTGAACGAGGAGCTGGAGGCCAGCCGCCGGCGCCTGCTGCGGCTCATCCTCGGCACACCGGCGCCGTCCCGCGACGTGGTCGCCGAGCACGCCGAGCAGGCCGGCTGGGCCGTGCCCGAGCGGGTCAGCCTGGTCGCGCTGCGGCCGGGCGCGCCGATCGTGCGGACGCTACTCGACGACGACCTCCTGCTCGACCTGGACGCCGCCGAGCCCTATCTCCTGGTACCCGGGCCGCTGACCGCGGAACGCCGGGCGATGCTCGCCCGCGCGGCGGCCGAGACGAAGGTCGCGGTGGGGATGACCGTGCCGCTGGCCCGCGCGGCCGACTCGCTGCGCTGGGCGCGGCAGGCGCTCGGCCTGATCCACGCCGGCGTGGTCGACGACGGGCCGCTCACCCTGTGCGAGGACCACCTCGTCACCCTCTGGCTGCTCGCGGACGCGCCGCTGATCGACCAGATCGCCCGCCGACGGCTCGCCAGGCTGGACGGCCTGACGCCCAAGCAGCGCGACCGCCTCACCGAGACGCTGCGCGCCTGGTTGCGCACCCGGGGCACGGCGGCCCGGGTCGGCGAGGAACTGGGCGTGCACCCCCAGACGGTCCGGTACCGCATGCGGCAGATCGAACAGATCATCGGCTCGGAACTCGAGGATCCCGACGCTCGTTTCGCAATCGAGGTGGTACTGCGCGCGCTCTGGCTCAGGAAACGGTCCGGCGGAGAGATGAAAGACGCGTCTTCAACGCTAACTGCGCGCAAAACCGGAAGGACGGAATACGCACCTGGTGATAGCGCTGGCGAGCCGGGTTGATCGATGACCGCTTCGTGTGTTCGCATTCGCATGACATTCCGTGTCACCGGGACGCCCCGGTCCCGGCGCACACGATCAATGGACGGAGGTGCGGGGTGCCTTTCGGTTCGAGAATGAGACCAGTCTGCGCCGGGATCGGAACCGCAGCCGTGCTCGCGGTCGGCGGCGTGCTGCTCCCGGCCGCCGCCCTCGCCGACGAGCCATCCCCCAGCACCGACCCGAGCGCGTCGTCGTCATCGTCGTCGACCCCCTCGGACGCGCCGTCGACCCCGTCCGATCCACCGACGAGCGACTCGCCGTCCTCCCCGTCGGATCCGCCGCCCAGCACGCCACCATCCGGCTCGCCTCCGCCGAGCTCGCCTCCGCCGAGCGGGCCGCCCTCCAGCTCCCCGCCGTCGAGTTCGCCCCCCGCCACGCCGGGGCCCTCGTCCCCCGGCTCGCCGCATCACCCGAGGCCGGTGCTGTCGATCAAGCTGGCACTGTCGTCGGGCACCGTGACTCCGGGCGACACCGTCATGGCGACGATGAGCGTGGCCGCGCAGCGGGCGGTCGCCCATAACGCCGTCGTCCACCTGTCCGCGCCGGGCGCGGACGTCGAGGTGCACGGCGCGCTCGGCGACCTCGGCTCCGGCACCCGGTCCGTCACCGGCCTCGTGTCGATCGACTCCACGCACGCCGCGGGCACCGTGACCGTCACCGCGACGGTCACCGCCGACAAGGCCGGCACCGCAACGGCGACCCGCCGCCTCACCGTGGACGCCGCCGAGGGCGGCACCGGTTCCGCCGGCGGCGGCGCGAGCCCCGGCGGCGCGGACTTCGCGCTGCCGCCGGTGCCGATGACCGCCTCTCCGCTGCCCTACCTGGAAACGCCGCGGCTTCCGCTGGTCGCCCAGGCGCCGGCGGTCGCGCCGGAGCGTACGGAGCAGCCCGCCACGCCGATCGTGATGAGCGCCAACGTGTCCCCGATCGGTCTCGACCGCACGTCCATCCGGCTGATCGTGATCGAGGCGGGCTGGCTGGCCGGGCTGCTGGCGACGCTGTCGCTGCTGATCGCCCGTCTGCGGGCGGCCCGGCGCTCGTCCTGATCGCGCTCGTACGCGACCGCGCTCGTGCGCCGGACAGGTCGCACGCGAACACGGCCGGACGCGAACGCGGTTACCCGGCACGGCGATGGGAAGATCGGTTCGTGTCCCTATCCGCGATCGAGAGCGGGATGGCACATGGCCGACGGCACGAACGGTGACGCACAAGCGGGCGGCTCACGGCTCGAACGGCTCGACGAGGCCGAGTGCCTGCGCCTGATAGCGGCGGGCGGCATCGGCCGGCTCGCCTACTCCGGCCGGTTCGGCCCGACGGTGATCCCGGTCAACTACGCGATGCACGAGGGCACCGTCGTGTTCCGCACCGCGCTGGGCAGCCCGGTCGACGAGGACCTGCGCACCGGCATCGCCAACGCCGAGTACCGGGTCGCCTTCGAGATCGACGAGCTGGACCCAGCGGCCAGGGCCGGCTGGAGCGTGCTCATCCAGGGATCGGCGCACCACGTCGACACCGACGAAGAGCTCGCCCCGGCGCGCGAGTCAGGCGTCGTCTCCTGGGCGGGCGGCGAGCGCGAGCAGTACATGCGCATCCGCCCGACCCGCGTCACCGGCCGCCGCATCCGCGGCGCCGGCTCGTGACCTTCAGCCGATCTTCCGGGAGCTAGGTCTCTGCCCGCACCTCCTTCACGCGTGCTTCACTCGTGCGGGACCTGCCGGTGCTGCCGCGAGGGCCGGTACGGGCAGTGCCTCGGGGCGGCGGCTGGATCCTCGGCCACAAGATCGACGGAACGCGGGCCGAGTACGCGGACACCGTCTTCACCGCGTTCCTGTTCGGGATGTTCACCCCCTACCAGGCGATCATGATCTCGCTCGCCGGGCTTCGTGCCGGGGACGCGCTCGCCCATCGAGCCGGAGATGTCGAGCAGGTTCAGGACCCGCGAGACGAGGGTCAGCCGAAGCCACGCCTGCATCGTGGCCCGGACGTCCTCCGCGCCCGGCGGGGAGAAGGTCAGCGGCAGGGGCGCGGCCGGCCAGCAGGTCGCTCACCCGGACCGGGTCGATCGCCCGCACGGTGGCCTGGACGCAGCGGCCGGCCACCGTGTGGTCGTCGCCGTTGAAGCGCTTGGCGGTCGCCGTGACGCTCAAAGAAACGAATGGCGCAAAATTGCTAGCGGCCCAGCATTCTCGGTCGCACACACATGGTCAACCCCTGAAGCCGAGAATCCTCGCGCACCACGCACGAAGCCCCGGCACCGCCCGAACCAGTGCGGGAACCGCACCACACGCCAGGGCCGGCATCGGGACCGGTCGACCGCTTCGACCCCTGACGCAATTACGCCGGCCGAAATTCACATACCGGTCAGCCTTATCGGGGGGCGGGGTCGGGCGGAGCGCCGTTCGGTGATCGTCGCGCCCCGCCACGGTCGCCGCCCCGCCGCAAGCCGCTCGGAATGTCGGCAGGGGCCGATAGCGTCCGGGATATGAGCGAACGGTGGGGCCGGGACCAGGTTCTCGGGCTGGCACCGGACGCCGCGTCGCGCAAGGCGGCCGGCGGCGTCGCCCGGCCGGCGAAGTGGTACCGCACCGGATGCGACGGCGCGGCCGTCTGGGGCGAGTGCCAGGGTAGCGGGAAGACCGCCTACCGCACGTGCGCCGACCTGTCCGAACCGGCGTTCCGCTGCTCGTGCCCGAGCCGCAAGTTCCCGTGCAAGCACGCCCTCGGCCTGCTGCTCTTGTGGAGTGACGGCGCGGTCGGCGACGGCGCCACGCCCGAATGGGTCGCCGGGTGGCTCGCCGAACGCCGCGACCGCGCCGAGCGGGCACGGGCCCGGCGGGCCGCCGCAGCAGCCGGCGCATCCGGCGTCGCGGCCGGGCCGAGGGACCCGAAGACGGCCGAGCGTCGCGAGCGGCGCGTCGACGACGGCGTCGACGAGCTCGACCGCTGGCTGCGCGACCAGGTCGCGCACGGCCTCGCCCAGGCCGCCACCGCACCGTACGCGCTGTGGGACGACGTCGCCCGCCGCCTCGTCGACGCGCAGGCCGGCGGGCTCGCGGGGCGCGTACGCGAGCTCGCGTCGATCCCGCGGCGCGGCGACGGCTGGCCGGCCCGACTCCTGGAGGAGTACGCGCTGCTGCGCCTGCTGGCCACGGCGTACCGGCGCCGCGACGCGCTGCCCGAGCCGCTGCGCGCCACCGTGCGCGCCCGCGTCGGCTTCACCGTGACCCAGGAGGCCGCGCTCGCGGGCGAGCGGGTCCGCGACCGGTGGTACGTCGCCGGCGCCCGCGACGCCGAGCAGGAGCACCTGGTCACCCGCCGGGTCTGGCTGCGCGGCCTCGACACGGGACGCCCGGCGCTGGTGCTGTCGTTCGCCGCGCCGGGCCGCCCACTCGACGCCTCCCTCGTCCCCGGCGGCACCCTCGACGCCGAACTGGCCTTCCATCCCGGGGCGCAGCCGCTGCGCGCGCTCGTGGCCGCGCGGCACGGCGCGCCGGTGCTCGTGCCCCCGCGCGGCACCACGGTCGCCGGCCTGCTGCGGGAGTACGCCGACGCTCTCGCCCGCGACCCGTGGCTGGATCGCTGGCCCGCGCTGCTGGAACGGGTCCGGCCCGCCGGCGCCGGATCAGGCGGGTCCCACCTCGTCGACGAGCACGGCGACGCGCTGCCGCTGAGCACGGCCGACCCGTGGCGGCTGCTCGCGGTCTCCGGCGGCCGTCCGCTCACCGTGGCGGGCGAGTGGACGCCGGACGGGCTCCTGCCGCTGTCGGCGTGGCACGAGGAGGAAGGATTCGTGGCCCTGTGAGCACCTGGAGCGAGCACGTGACGGCCGCCCTGCTCGGCACCCGGCGCCGGCCGGTCCCGTCACTCGGCGACGCCGCCTCGCCCGCCGGTGACCGGCGGGCCGCGCCAGCCGCGCCGGGCGCGGGAGCCTCCTGGCCGCACGACGATCCGCACCAGGCCGGCGACCCTCCGACCACCGCCACCGCGAACTCGCCGGCCGCGCAGCATCCATGGCACGGCGGCGGCCCGGCGTCCGCCGGCGGGGGGATCCCCGGCACGGCCGGGCCGCTCGGCGGCGACCCGGCGGGACGGCTGCTCGACCAGGCGGCGCTGCTGACCGTGCGCAGGCGGGCCGGCCGGATGCCGGAGGCCGCCGAGCCGATCGCGCCCGCACCGGCGGAGACGACGCGGCCCGTTCCGGGCGCCGCGACACGCCGGCTCCGGCGGATGCTGTCCGGCGAGCGGGCGTGGCTGCTGCCCGAATGGCTCGACGCGGCCGCGCGGAACGGCCGCCACGTCCCGCCGTCCCTGCTGCCGGAACTGCTCGACCGGGCCCGCGCGGACCGCGCGCTGCGCCCACACCTCGCGCGGGCGGCCGGGCGGCGCGGCGTCTGGCTGGCCATGCGCAACGTCGACTGGGCCTACCTCGTCGTCGCCGGTGGCGACGAGGCGGCCGGTGACCCGGCGATGTGGGAGACCGGCGTCCGCGCCCAGCGGGCCGGCCACCTGGCCCGGCTGCGGGCCACCGATCCGGCCGCCGCGCGGGCCACGCTGTCGAGCGCGTGGGCGCGCGAGCCCGCCGCCGACCGCGCCGCGTTCCTGGCGACGTTCGAGCGGAACCTCTCCCTGGACGACGAGGAGTTCCTGGAGGCGGCGCTGGACGACCGCGGCGTCGACGTCCGCCGCGTCGCGGCCGGGCTGCTCGCCCGGCTGCCGGGCTCGGCGTACGGCGGGCGGATGGCCGGGCGGGCCCACGCCTGCCTGCGGCCGGCGGGGGACGGGCGGCACCGGTGGATCGTCGCCGACCCGCCGCGCGACCACGACGAGACGATGCTGCGCGACGGCATCCCGTTCCATGCGGCGGCCGGCGTCGGGAACCGCGCAGGCTGGCTGCGCGAGATCCTGGGCCGCACGCCGCTGTCCACGTGGACCGAGCTGTTCGGCGCCGACCCCGAGCAGATCGTCCGGTTGCCCGTCGTGACCGCCCGCGACGCCGAGCGAGCCGCGAACACCCGCGAGCCGGCCGGCGCAGCCGGCTCCGAGGGCGCGGCACCCGTCGCCGATCCGCATGCCACGGAGGACGTTCACCAGGGCTGGGCCGACGCCGCCGTACGCCAGCGTGACGCCGCATGGGCCCGCGCGCTCCTGGGCCCGCGCGCCGCCGCCGGCGACACCCGCACCCTGGCCGGCCTGCTCGACGCCCTGCCCGAGGCCGAGCGCGACCGCGCCGCCGCGGCGGCGATCCGGCCGTTGCGGGGACGAGCGGGCCTGCTCGACGTGCTGGAGCGGATTCCCGGCCCCTGGCGCGGCGAGCTCGCCGACGCCGTCATCGAGGTCCTCGCGTCCGTCGCCGTCGGGGACGAGGCGGGCACCGCGCTGGTCCGGGAGGCGAGCACCGGGGCCGCGGCCCGGCCGGGACACGTGGCGCCCGGGGTTCCGTTCGCGGCGGCAGCGGCCCCACCGGCACGCTCGGCGCCCTCCGCGGGACGCGTTGCGGCGGGGCTCCCGGGACCCGCGGCGGCCGGGGCCGTGCCGGGACACGCCGGAGCTGTCCTGGGACACGCCGGGGTCGTGCCGGGGCAGGCGGCGCGCGGGGCTCCTCCGGGAGGCGCTGGGGCCTTCCTGGGGCGGGCGGCGGCAGCCGACGCGGCCGCGGACCGGACGAACGTTCTGGCCGCGCTCGCCCGCCCGGCCGGTGAGCGCCTCGTCCCGGCCGCCGCGCCGCGCCTGGCCGACCTCGCCCGGCGGTACCCGGGCATCTCGCCGCTCGCGGAGCTGGCCGAAACCCTGCGGTTCCGCCACGAGATGAACGAGGAGCTGCGGTGACACCGCCGGCACCCCTGCAACACGTCGGCGCAGGCGCCGCCGCGTCGCCCGCGGCTCGCCGGCACCGCCCCGCACCACACCGGCCTCTGTCTTCCCATGGGGACGAGACGGCACCGCCACCGCCCACCACGACCGAGCAAGGGAGGGAGCGGCGTCGCCCGTCGGCCGCACGGCCGGGGGCGTGACGCCGCGGATCCGATGACCGAGTCCGTGCTGCGCCCGCACGCCGAACAGCAGTTCGCCGACGAGCTGGCCGCGCTCGCCGAGCACGACGACCGGCCGCGGCCGCCCGGCTGGCGGCTGTCCCCGGCCGCCGTCACCACGTACCTGCTCGGCGGCACCGCTCCCGACGGCACTCCGATCACCCCGAAGTACGTCGGGCCGCGCCGCCTGATCGAGGTGGCGGTCGCCACGCTCGCCACCGACCGGGCGCTGCTGCTGCTCGGCGTGCCCGGCACGGCCAAGACGTGGGTGTCGGAGCACCTGGCCGCCGCGGTCAGCGGCGACTCCACGCTGCTCGTCCAGGGCAGCGCCGGTACCGCCGAGGAGGCGATCCGGTACGGCTGGAACTACGCTCGTCTCCTCGCCGAGGGGCCGTCGGAGGCCGCGCTCGTACCGAGCCCGGTGATGCGGGCGATGCGCGCCGGCGCCGTCGCCCGGGTCGAGGAGCTCACCCGGATGCCGTCCGACGTGCAGGACACGCTGATCACGATCCTGTCGGAGAAGACGCTGCCGATCCCCGAGCTCGGTACCGAGGTACAGGCCCGCCGCGGCTTCACGCTCATCGCCACCGCGAACGACCGCGACCGCGGAGTCAACGAGCTGTCCAGCGCGCTGCGCCGCCGCTTCAACACGGTCGTGCTGCCGCTGCCGGCCACCACCGACGAGGAGGTCGCGATCGTCGCCCGCCGGGTCGACCAGATCGGCGCCTCCCTGGCGCTGCCGGAGACCGCCGCCGGGCTCGACGAGATCCGCCGGGTCGTCACGATCTTCCGCGAGCTGCGGTCCGGCCGCACCGACGACGGCCGTACGAAGCTGAAGTCGCCGAGCGGCACGCTCAGCACCGCCGAGGCCATCTCGGTCATCACGAGCGGGCGCGTCCTGGCCGCCCACTTCGGCGACGGCGTGCTGCGGCCGGCCGACGTCGCGGGCGGCATCGTCGGCGCGGTCGTCCAGGACCCGGTGTCCGACCGGGTGGTGTGGCAGGAGTACCTGGAGACCGTGGTCCGCGAGCGCGACGACTGGCGCGACTTCTACCGCGCCGCCCGGGAGGTCTCGTGACCGGGCGGGCGTGCCCCGGCCGGGCGGCCGGGCGGCGGAGCCGGGAGCGGCGTCCCGGTTCACCCGGTCCCGCCGGGCGCGGGCGCCGGGAGCGGCGTCGCGGTTTCCTCGGACCGGCTTGGCGCGGGCACCGGGCGGCGCGGCGGGGCGCGGCCGTCCGGCTGCGGACCAGGGGCGGGGCATGACGGCAGGCCACTACGAGCGGGTCCGGGTGTTCGGGATCCGGCACCACGGGCCGGGGTCGGCGCGGGCGCTCGTCCGGGCGCTGGAGGATCTGAAGCCCGACGCGGTGCTCATCGAGGGGCCGCCGGAGGCTGACCCGATCATCGAGCTGGCCGCCGATCCCGGCATGGTCCCGCCCGTGGCGCTGCTCGCGTACGTCCCGCCGGACGGGGCGGAGCGCGAGGAGGGCGGGCGGCGGGCGGCGTTCTGGCCGTTCGCCGAATTCAGCCCGGAGTGGCAGGCGATCCGGTACGCCCTCGCCGCCGGCGTCCCCGTACGCCTTTGCGACCTGCCCGCCGCGCATCAGCTCGCCGACGACGCCGGCCCCGGTACGGAAGAGCCGGAGGAATCTTCAAAGGCGGAGACCGAGGCCGCGCCGGCCCCCGGCACGGGCGCGGACGCACCGGGCGACGGTGGGCCCGCGGCGGCCGGCCGCCGTACGCCGGCGTCCCGCCCCGGTGCTGACACGCCCGCCCGCGGGCGGCGGGAGGGCGATGCCGCCCGGGCGGTGCGCGCCGACCCGCTGGCGATGCTCGCCGAGGCCGCCGGGTACGACGACGCCGAACGCTGGTGGGACGACGTCGTCGAGCACCGCGGCGACGGCCCGGCGCCGTTCGCGGCCGTCGCCGAGGCGATGGCCGCGCTGCGCGAGCACGCCCCCGCCCTGCCGGGCCCGCAGGCGCTGCGCGAGGAACGCCGCGAGGCGTACATGCGCCGGACGGTGCGCCGGGCGCTGAAGGACGGCTACGAGCGGATCGCGCTGGTCTGCGGTGCCTGGCACGTCCCGGCGATCACGGCGATGCTCGGGCCGGCCCGTGCGCCGGGCGCTCCGACGGCCACGGGCGACGAACGGACGCTGCGCGGGCTGCCCCGCGCGAAGGTGGAGATCACCTGGGTGCCGTGGACGCACGGGCGGCTGGCGGCCTGGTCCGGCTACGGCGCGGGCGTGCGGTCCCCGGGCTGGTACCACCACCTGTTCACGGCACCGGACCGCCCGGTCGAGCGGTGGCTCACCGAGGCGGCCCGGGTGCTGCGGGAGGAGGATCTGCCGGTCTCCTCGGCGCCCGTCATCGAGGCGGCGCGGCTCGCCGCCGCGCTGGCGGCGCTGCGCGGCCGGCCGCTGGCCGGGCTCGACGAGGTCACCGAGGCGATCCGTGCCGTGCTCTGCGAGGGCGCGGAGCTGCGCGTCGAGCTGATCCAGCGGCGGATGGTCGTCGGCGAGCGGCTCGGCGCGGTCCCGAACCGTACGCCGATGGTGCCGTTGCAGCGCGACCTGCGCGCCGAGCAGCGGCGGCTGCGGCTGAAGCCGTCTGCGGAGGTCAAGGAGCACGACCTGGACCTGCGGCGGCCGCTCGACCTGGACCGCAGCCGCCTGCTGCACCGGCTCCTGCTCCTCGGCATCCCGTGGGGCGCGCCGGCCGGCGCCGCGCGCGGCACCGGCACCTTCCGCGAGACGTGGACGCTGGCCTGGCGCGCGGAGTTCGACGTCGAGCTGATCGAGGCGAGCGCGTGGGGCACCACCGTGCGCGCCGCGGCGTCCGCCCGCGCCCGGGACCTCGCCGGGCGGGCGGGCACCCTCGCCGAGCTGACCGCCCTGGCCGAGCGATGCCTGCCCGCCGATCTCGGCGACGCGCTGCCCGCCGTGATGGCCGCGCTGGCCGACCGGGCCGCCATCGATACCGACGTCGCGCACCTCATGGCGGCGCTGCCCGCACTCGTGCGCACGCTGAGGTACGGCGACGTGCGCGGCACGCCGACCGGCCCGCTGCGGACCGTGATCGACGGGCTGGTCGCGCGGATCTGCGTCGGCCTGCCGCCGGCCGCGTCCGCCCTGGACGACGATGCCGCCCGTGCGCTGCTCGAACGCGTCGACGGGGTGCATGCCGCGCTCGCCCTCCTCGACGACCCCCGTCACCTCGCCCGCTGGCGGAGCACGCTGGCGGGGCTGGTCGACCGGCCCGGCCTGCACGGCCTGGTCGAGGGACGGCTGACCCGCCTGCTGTTCGACGGCGGCCTCTTCCGCGACGCCTCCGGCCCGGCCATGCCGGACTCCGGCATCGGGCCCGAATCCGTCGTCCTGCGGGAATCGGCTGCCGGCGGAACGGCCGACGCCGCTCCGGCGCCGGAAACCGGCACCGCGTCCGTACCCGCCTCGGCCGCTGCCGCGGAACGGGCGGAACCGCCACCGGGAACATCCGTCGCGCCTGAGGTCGGGGCCGGCCTGCGACCGGCCGGCGGGTCCGAGCCGAACGTTGCGGCCGGCGCGGGCATGCCGCGGGACGGCGCCGGGCGGCTCGGCGGGATCGCGGAGCGGATGGCTCGCGTCGTGTCGGTCGGCGAGCCGCCGGCGCGGGCGGCGGCGTGGATCGAGGGCTTCCTGTCCGGCGGCGGGCTGGTGCTCGTCCACGACGACGCCCTGCTGCGGCTGGTCGACTCCTGGATCGCGCAGTTGCCGGCGGAGACGTTCACCGACGTGCTGCCGCTGCTGCGCCGGACGTTCGCCACGTTCGACGCGCCCGAACGCCGGGCCATCGGCGAGCGGGCGGCCCGCCTGGGCGGGCCGGACCGGCGGCCCGCGCCGGCCGGGGACGAGGCGATCGACGCCGTACGGGCCGCCCCGGCCGTGCGCGCCGTCGCCGCGATCCTCGGCCGGCAGGCCGGCGTCCCCGGCCGGACCGTCCATGAGGAGAGCAGCGGCGCGTGAGCGGGACGACCTGGAGGCTTCGCCGCCCCCGGCCGGGCGCGGTGCGAGAGGAGAGGAACGGCTCGTGAGGAGGGCGCGTGGAGGCTGACGAGAGGATGCGGCGCTGGCGCCTGGTGCTCGGCGGGGACGCCGACGGAACCGGCGTGGCGCTCTCCGGCGAGGCGGCGAAGATGGACGCGGCGCTGGAGGCGCTGTACGGCTCGGCGGGATCGGGCCGGGCCCGGCCAGGCCGGAGCGGCGGCCGCAGTGCGGGGCTGGGCGCGTCCGCACCCCGGGTGGCCCGCTGGCTCGGCGACATCCGGGCGTACTTCCCCTCGACCGTGGTCCAGGTCATGCAGAAGGACGCCATCGAACGGCTCGACCTGACCCGCCTGCTGCTCGAACCGGAGATGCTGGAGGCGGTCGAGCCCGACGTGCACCTGGTCGGCACGATCCTGTCGCTGAACCGCGTGATGCCCGAGCGCGCCCGCGAGTCCGCACGCGCCGTGGTGCGGAAGGTCGTCCGGGAGCTGGAGCGGCGGCTTGCGGAGCGGACGCGGTCCGCGGTCGGCGGCGCCCTCGACCGGTCCGCGCGGACGCAGCGCCCGCGACGGCTCGCCGACGTCGACTGGAACCGTACGATCAGCGCCAACCTCCGCCACTACCTGCCGGAGCACCGCACCGTGGTGCCCGAACGACTGATCGGGTACGCGCGGCGCCGGCGCGAGGTGCGGCGGGACATCGTGCTGTGCGTCGACCAGAGCGGATCCATGGCGGCGTCGGTCGTCTACGCGGGCGTGTTCGGCGCGGTACTCGCCTCGATTCGGGCGCTGCGCACGTCGGTGGTGGTGTTCGACACGGCCGTCGTCGACCTCACCGACCGGCTGCACGACCCGGTCGAGCTGCTGTTCGGCACGCAGCTCGGCGGCGGCACCGACATCAACCGCGCCCTCGCCTACTGCCAGGGGCTGATCACCCGTCCCGCCGACACGATCCTCGTGCTGATCAGCGACCTGTACGAGGGCGGCGACCGGCGGGAGATGCTGGAGCGGGTCGCCGCGATGACCGCCGCGGGAACGCGGGTGGTCGCGCTCACCGCGCTGTCGGACGAGGGCGCCCCCGCCTACGACCGCGGCAACGCCGCGGCGCTGGCCGCGCTGGGCGTGCCGGCCTTCGCCTGCACGCCTGACGCCTTCCCCGACCTGATGGCCGCGGCGGTCGAGCGCCGCGACCTGGCGGAGTGGGCCGAACGCACCCGCGCGGCCACCGGCGGGTAGGCCACGGTCTCCGGTCCCGTCCGGGCCGGTCCGCCGGTCCACGCCGACGGACGTCCGCGCCCGGATCAGAGCCGAATACGACCGCATCGTCGCCGAGTATGCCTGTGGCGACGGCCACGTCGCCCTCCCCGCCCACGCCCTCATCGCCCACGGCACCCGTCCCGATCGCCTCGGCACACCGCATTGGCGTCACTATTCGCGATCATATAGTAACTTCACGTGACATGCCGTCCCCCCGACATGACACGATCAACCGGCTGTTCCGCGACCGCCCGGCGCTTGCGGTCGAGGTTCTACGCGATCTACTGGGAGTCCTCTCGGTGATGGTCCACGGGCGGCGGCGACGCGTCGCCGAGGCGTTCATCGAATCCCTGGCGTTCGCGAAGCCCGAACACGCTCCGCAGTACTATGAATACGCTTACGGCATGGCCGCGGTGGCGGTTCGACGCATCCTGGAGGAGCTCATGTCTTCTGCGACCTGGCCGGTCTACAGCCCGTTCGCCCGCGAGCACTACGGACG
The DNA here is from genome assembly GCA_048498315.1 of Actinomycetota bacterium. GTDB lineage: Bacteria > Actinomycetota > Actinomycetes > Streptosporangiales > Streptosporangiaceae > Actinoallomurus. Next base: position 51 of record JBEHYF010000053.1, on the reverse strand, counting down.
CGGCAAGGATGACGGCCGCGCGGAAGGACGTGCGGGAGGACGTGCGGAAGG
>JBEHYF010000052.1:0-34280 GCA_048498315.1 Actinomycetota bacterium | reverse complement strand
ACCGAGCTGCTCGCCTGCTACCAAGCGGACCCCGTCGCCGAGCTGGATGCCGCCCTGGCGGAGCATCCGGACCTGGTCATGGGCCACGCCATGCGCGGCGCGATCACCGGCCCGCGCGGGCGCGGGCCGGTGCGGTGCGCCGGCGGAACCACGTGGTGAACGGCTCGCGGGCCGGGCGCGGCAGGTCGCGTTCGGGTGCGACGCCGCCGAGCCGCTTGGCCACCGCCGCCAGGCCCCGGGACGCCGGGCCGGACCCGGACAGCGCGCGCAGCGGGCCCCGGCCGATCCGCAGCCACAGCGGCAGCCAGCCCATCGAGTAGTGCGCCATCGGCCGGATCCGCCGCCGGTGGTGGTGGTACAGGAACTCCGCCTTGTAGGTGGCCATGTCCACGTTGACCGGGCAGTCGGACGCGCAGCCCTTGCACGCCAGGCACAGGTCGAGCGCCTCGTGGACGGCCTCCGACCGCCACCCGTCGGTGATCAGCTCGCCGCGGACCATCTCCTCCAGCAGGCGGGCCCGCCCGCGCGTGGAGTCCTTCTCATCGCGCGTCGCCCGGTAGCTCGGGCACATGACGCCGCCCTCGTGGCTGCGGCACTTGCCGACGCCGACGCAGCGGCGTATCGCCTGCCCGAAGTCGCCGCCGTCCTTCGGGTACGACAGGACGGTCAGCGGCGCGCGCGGCATGCCCTCGGTGCGCATCCGCTCGTCGATCCGCTCCGGGTCGACGAGCACGCCCGGGTTCAGCCGGCCCGACGGGTCCCACAGGCCCTTGAACTCGGCGAACGCCTTGAGCGCCGCCGCGTTGTACACGATCGGCAGCAGCTCCGAGCGGGCCCGTCCGTCGCCGTGCTCGCCCGACGGCGACCCGCCGTACGCCGCGACCAGGCGCGTCGCCTCCTCGACGACCTCGCGGAACGTCGCCCGCCCGCGCTCGGTCATCAGGTCGAAGTCGATGCGGATGTGCAGGCAGCCCTCGCCGAAGTGCCCGTACGCGGCACCGCGCACGCCGTGCCGCTCGAACAGCGCGCGCAGGTCGCGAAGGTACGGGCCGAGGCGGTCGGCGGGCACCGCGGAGTCCTCCCAGCCCGGCCACGCCTGCGAGCCGTCCGGTGCCCGCGTCGCCAGCCCCGCGCCGTCGGTGCGGATCTTCCACACGGCCGCCTGCCGGGCCGGGTCGGTCTCGACGAGCGCGGCGGGGAACTCGGCGGCCAGCGCCCGGGCGCGGCCTTCCGCCTCGTCGCCGGCGAGCTCCACCAGCAGCCACGAATCGCCGTCGGGCAGGCCACCGCGGTCGGCGCCGCGCGCCATCCGGACGATCTGGGCGTCCAGCCCCTCGCAGGCGCTCGGCCCGTGCGTCAGCACCCTGGGGACCGCCTCGCCGGCGGTCACGAAGTCGGGAAAGCCGATGATCACCAGGACCTTGGTCTCCGGCTCGGCGACCAGGCGCAGCGTGGCGCCGAGGGTGAGGGCGCAGGTGCCCTCGCTGCCGACCAGCGCCCGCCCGACGTGGAAGCCGTTCTCCGGCAGCAGGTGCTCCAGCCCGTAGCCGGACACCTGCCGGGGGAACCGGCCCAGCCCGGTGCGGATCGTGGCCAGGTGCCGGTCGCGGAACGCGCGCAGCTCCTCGACGAACGCGTCGCCGGTCTCGGTGCCGTACGCCCGCGCCGTCATCCGCGTCCCGTCGTACCGCAGGACGTCCAGGGACTCGACGTTGTCGGAGGTGCGGCCGTACACGAGCGCGCGGGTGCCGCACGCGTTGTTGCCGATCATGCCGCCGACCACGCAGCGGCTGCGCGAGGAGGGGTCGGGGCCGAACCGCAGCCCGTGGCGCCGGGCGGCGGCGTTGAGGTCGTCCAGGACGACGCCGGGCTGCACCCGCGCGATGCGCCGGTCGGGGTCGATCTCCAGGATGCGGTCGAGGTGGCGGGAGAAGTCGAGCACCACGCCCTCACCGATCGCGTTGCCGGCGATGCTGGTGCCGGCGCCGCGCGCGGTCAGCGGCACGCCGTGGGCGCGGGTCACCTCCAGCGCCGCGACGACGTCGTCCTCGGTGCGCGGGAAGACCACCCCGAGCGGCACCCGCCGATACACCGACGCGTCGTAGGCGTACTCGGCCCGCACGCGCGCGGAGAAGTCGACCTCGCCCGCGAGCGCGCCGCGCAGGTCGCGTTCGAGTGCACTCATCGCCGGTGCTTCCTCCGTGGTGCGGGCCGCCGCCCGTGCGGGCGCGCGGCTCCTTCGTCTCCCTGCCGATCGTAGAGGTGCGGAAGGACACGGCCGGCCGCCGGGTGCGCGGAACCGGCCGCAGTAATGGATCTACATTGTAAAGGCATCGGCCCGCTCACCCCGAAGCCGGATGCGGGATCCGGGCCGCGACCCGGTCAGTCCTCGTCCCGTGCGGCGGACAGGGCGGTGTGCCATGGCTCGCGGCTGGTGACGTCGAAGTGCCGGGCCGCGATGGCGGCGGCGCCGTCGGGGTCGCCGTCGCTGATCGCCTCGACCAGGGCGGTGTGCTGCTGCAGGGCCCGCTCGTGCAGCTCCTCCGAGTACGGGTCGGCGGGGAAGCCGAGGTTGACCACCGCGGTCAGCTCCTGGCTGAGCCGCCTCAGGTGCGGGTTGCGGGCGGCCGCGGCGACCGTGTCGTGCAGGTGGTGGTCGGCCCGCCGGGAGTCGGTCGCGCCTTCCGCGGCGGCATACGCCTCCAGTGCCTCGCGCAGCGCGCGGTCGTCGTCGGCGGTGTGGCGCAGCGCGGCGGTGCGGGCGATGAGCTGGTGGATGAGGCTCCGGTAGTCCAGGAGCGCCTCCATCTCGCTCCAGATCGGGCCGAGCGTGTTGATGAGCGCCCGCGCCTCTTCGGTGTGCGGCCGTATCTCGCGGACGAACGTGCCGCCGCCCCGGCCGCGGCGCGAGTCGATGACCCCGAGCGCGGCCAGCCGTCCGAGCGCGAGGCGGACGGTGGGCCGGCTGACGTTGAGACGCTCGGCGAGCTCGCGCTCGCCCGGCAGCTTCTCGCCCGGATAGAGGACGCCGACCGCGATGGCTGCGAGGAGGCGGTCCGCGATCTGCTCGGGCGCGGTCTGCAACCGCAGCAGCTCGAAACCGGGGACCGCGAGGATACCCCGCTCGCTCATCAGCCCCCTCTCCCATCCCCCGGCCAAGGCCCGCCTTCACTGTACCGGGAGGCGGTCCGGCGTCCGGGCGCCGCCGCTAAAAGACGTTTGGTATTTCCTATTTACCTTTAGTTCCCTACGATGCTGCGCACCGGCGACCGCGCTCGCCGGTGACGGGACCGCGCATTCGAGACCAGGGAGCAGCACATGGCCGACCTCACGCGACCGGCTCAGAAACCATCGGACGGCACCGCCCGCAGACTCCGGGCGGCGGCCCTCGGGCCGTGGAACGTCCTCGCCATCGCGGTCTCCGCGATCTCGCCCACGACCTCGGTGTTCCTCGTCTACGGCGCCGGGCTCGGCTCGGCCGGCACCGGCATCGTGTGGGCGTTCCTGATCGGCGGGCTGATCGCCCTCGGCATGGCGCTGTGCTACGCGGAGGTCGGCTCGGTCTTCCCGTCGGCGGGCGGCGCCTACACGATCGTCTGCCGGGCGCTGGGCCCGGTCTGGGGCGGCACGACGAGCGTGCTGTTCATGCTGCTCGGCCTGGTCTCGACCGCCTCGATCCTCGTGGCGTCGGCGACGTACCTGTCCTCGCTCGTGCCCGGCGGCCTCCCGGTCGGCTGGGTCGCCCTCGGCATGATGGCGCTGGTCACCGCCCTGTCAGTGGGCAAGATCACCCCCGCGAGCTGGGTGGCGGCCGCCATGCTCGTCCTGGAGCTGTCGGTCATCTTCGTGTTCACCGGGTTCGCCTTCGGGCACGCCTCCGGACGCAACCACCCGTTCACCGCGCCGGTGATCCCCGGCCACGGCGGAACGGCGGTGGCGGTCGGGGCCGCCGGGCTGCTCGCCGCCGTGGTCCCCGCGCTGTTCGCCTTCAACGGCTACGACTGGCCGCTGTACTTCGCCGAGGAGTCGCGCGGAACGCGCCGCACGCTTCCGAAGGCCGTCGTCACCGCGGCCGCCGTCGCGATCGTGGTGGAGATCGCCGCCGTGATCGCCGCGACGTACGCCATCGGCGACCTGGGCCGTACCGTGTCCGCCGATTCGCCGCTGACCGTGATCGCCCACCGGGTGATGGGAACGGCCGGGGCGGACGTGCTGATCGCCGGCGTGGTCGTGGCCATGTTCGACACCGGCCTCGCCGCCAACCTCGGCTACGCCCGCGTGTACTACGCGACGGCCCGCGACGGCATGCTTCCCGGGCCGCTCGCCCGATTCTTCGGACACATCTCCGCCGGGTCCAAGGTGCCGGTGCGCGCCTTCGCGTTCCTGTTCGTCGGCAACGGCGTGCTGTGCGTCTTCAGCTCGCTCAACGACCTGATCACCTTCACCGGCGTCATGATCGTCACCGTGTACCTTCTCGTCGCGGTCTCCGCGCTGGTGTGCCGGGTGCGCGACCGCGGGCTGCTGCGCGCGTTCCGCATGCCGCTGTGGCCGGTGCCCCCGCTGATCGCCATCGCCGGCGTGATCGTCGCGCTCACCCAGCAGAAGGCCTCCGACCTGCTCATCGCCTACGGCATCGCGGTGGTCTCGCTCGCCGCCTACTTTGTCTTCCGCGATCGGCTGCCGGGCCGGCTGGACGGGGCGTCCGCGCCGGCCGCGGCCGAAGCGCGGCCGGAGACGGTGCGCGGCGCGGCCCCCGGCCCGGAGGCATCGGCCGCCGGAAGCTGAACGCGCCGTCCGCCCGCCATCGGCCGCCGCCCATCGGCCGCCGCCCATCGGCCGTCCGGCGGTCGCCGCCGCCCGTCCACCCGGGGGACCGGGGCGGCCCGGGGACCGCCGGACGTCGGGGCTCCGACGCCGAGAGCTGCGGACGCCCAGGCGCGGCCTTCCGCCGCCGACCGGCCCCGCACCGCACCGCAGACCCAGATTCCACTGATCACGAAAGCCACGGATGCCACGAACACCCGATCCCGCTCCGGCCGATCTCGTCCTCATCGGCGACCCGGAGGTCCACGCCGTTCCCGTCGACGAGAGCGGGGAACCGCTCGTCGACGTCGCCGCCGTCCCCGAACTCGGCGTCGACGCGCGCCTGGCCGACCCCGCCGGCCACCACCGCCTGCTGCGCGCCTCCGTCGTTGCGCGCCTGGTCGACGCGGCCACGCTGCTCCCGGACGGCTGGCGGCTGACCGTCGTGGAGGGCCTGCGCCCGCCCGCGCTGCAACGGGCGTACTTCGAGCGCTACCGGGATCGCCTGGCCGCCGAGCACCCGGACTGGCCGGCCGCGCGGATCGAGCGCATGGCCTCCCGCCACGTGGCGCCGCCCGCGGGCCGCCCGCCGCACTCCACCGGCGGTGCCGTCGACCTGACCGTGACCGGCCCGGACGGGCGGGAGCTCGACCTGGGATGCCCGGTCAACGCGACCCCCGAGGAGAGCGGCGGTGCCTGCTACACGGACGCCGTCACGCACGCGTCGGCCGCCCGCGCCCGGCTCGTGGCGGCGCTGGCCGGAGTGGGGCTGGTGAACTACCCGCCCGAGTGGTGGCACTGGTCGTACGGCGACCGGTACTGGGCGCTGCGCACCGGCGCCCCCGCCGCCGTGTACGACTCCGTGCCGCCGGACGGCTCCCGCTGACCGCCGTCCGCCGGACGATGCCGCCCCGGCCCGCCGTCCCGGAGGGAGATCCGCGAAGCCAGGCCCAGCGGCAGGACGACGATCGGCCCGAGTAAATCGGTCGACATCGGGCACCGGCGTCGGCTACGACACGTGACATGCGGATCCGGCGCGGCACCGTGGCGGACGCCGAGGCGGTCGCCGACGTTCACGTGCGCTCCTGGCAGGCGACCTACCGTGGCGCGGTGCCGCAGGAGTACCTCGACGGCATGCGTTCGCAGGACCGCCGGCCGATCTGGGAACGCAGGCTGGCCGAGCTGTCACCGCCCCGCAGCGGCGTGCTCGTGGCGGAGGACGGCGGCCAGGTCGTGGGCTTCACCGCGTTCGGTCCCACACGCGACGCGGACGAGGATCCGGCGACGGTCGCGGAGATCTTCACGATCTACCTGGCCCCCGAGGCATGGCGGCGCGGCATGGGCGGTGCGCTGCTCGCGGCCGCGGTGGAGGAGCAGTCCCGGGCCGGCCACCGTGCGGCGACGCTGTGGGTGCTGGACGCCAACGCGCGCGCCCGGCGCTTCTACGAGGCGGCCGGGTGGCGCCTCGACGGCGCCGTCAAGCACGACATGGTCCTCGGCGCCGTGCTGACGGAACTCCGCTACCGCCTCTGCCTGACCCGCGATCGCTTGCGACCTGCCGGGCCGGAGACACACCCGTCCGCATGACGCCGGCGCGGCGGGCGACCGGGACGCCGTCCGCAGGTCGCCGACCGCATCGCCGCATCCGCTGGGCCGACGCTCACGCCCGGCCGCGCCGCACCTGGATCGGCGCCCGGCACGTCCGCTTCGACCAAGGCCCGGCCGGACACGGCGGACGGCGGCCATGCCGGTGTGCGGTGCCGTCGCGGTAGGGCCTGCCGCGAGGAAAGCGCCCAACGTCAAGGCCGCGCCCGGTGGGTGCTGCTACCCGCGAGCGGCGGTGGGATCACGGTCGAACAACCGCCTCGCCCACAGGTAGGCGGCGATCGTGCCGCCGGCGCACCAGGCGACCGCCTGGATCGCGTGGCCGCCGATCGGGGTGCCCAACAGCAGGCCGCGCAGGGTCTCGATGACGGGCGTGAAGGGCTGGTACTCGGCGAACCAGCGCAGCCCGGACGGCATGGAGTCGGCGGGGACGAAGCCGCTGCCGAGGAACGGCAGGAGCATCAGCGGCATCGGGGCGTTGCTCGCGCTCTCGGGGTTCTTGGCGAACAGGCCGAGCGCCACGGACAGCCAGGTGATCGCCAGGACGAACAGCAGGAGAAGGCCGGCGGCCTCGGCCCACTCCAGGGGCCCCGCGGTGGGCCGGAAGCCGACCAGGAGGGCGACGCCGATGACGACGGCCATGCCGACCAGCGTGTTGATCACAGCGCCGGTGACGTGGCCGATCAGGATCGACGGCCGGAAGATCGCCATGGTGCGGAACCGGGCGACGATCCCCTCGGCCATGTCCATCGCGATCAGCAACGCGGTTCCGTTGGCGGCCGTGGCCACGGTCATGAGGATGATCCCGGGGACCACGTACGCGACGTACGCGGCGCGGCCGGCCGACGGGCCGCCCAGGCCGGCCCCGAGCGTGCCGCCGAACACGTACACGAACAGCAGCAGGAAGATCACCGGCATGCCGATGATCATCAGCGTCAGGGACGGGTAGCGCAGCATGTGCTTGAGGTCGCGGCGCAGCATCGTCGCCGAGTCCCGCACGGCGTGGTTCAGCATGGTCACGCGGACTCCTTCGTGGATTCGGTACGGCCGGTGAGGGCGAGGAAGACATCGTCGAGGTCGGGCGTGTGGATCGACAGGTCCTCAACGTCGATCGACTCCGCGGCGAGCGCGTCGAGGAGGAGCTTCAGGGACGTGACCCGGCCGTCGCTCGGCACCCGCAGCGTCAGCTCGTCCTCCTCGTAGGGCAGGTTGCCGAAGAGCCGGGCCGCCGCCTCCAGCGCACGGGTGTCGGCGAACCGCAGCGTGACGTGCCCCGCGCCGGGGATCCGCCGTTTCAGCTCCTCCGGGGTGCCGTCGGCGATCAGCGTGCCGCGGTCGAGCAGCGCGACCCGGTCGGCGAGCTGGTCGGCCTCGTCGAGGTACTGGGTGGTCAGGAAGATCGTCACGCCGTCGGCCGCCAGATCACGGATGATCTGCCACATGGTGCGGCGGCTGCGCGGGTCCAGTCCGGTGCTCGGCTCGTCGAGGAAGATGACGCGCGGGTCGCCGACCAGGCCCATCGCGATGTCGAGCCGCCGCCGCATGCCGCCGGAGTAGGTGGCGGCCGTCCGGCCGGCCGCGTCGGCCAGGTCGAACCGCGCGAGCAGATCGGCGGCGCGCCGGCGGCCCTCGGCCCGGTCGAGATGGTGCAGGTCGGCCATCAGGAGGAGGTTCTCCTCGCCGGTGAGCAGGTTGTCGACGGCCGAGAACTGCCCGGTGACGCCGATCGCCGCGCGGACCGCGTCGGGGTCGCGGGCCAGGTCGTGGCCGGCCACCCGTATCCGGCCGGCGTCGGGCCGGATCAGCGTGGACAGGATCTGCACCATGGTCGTCTTGCCGGCTCCGTTGGGGCCGAGCAGGGAGAAGATCGTGCCTTCGGCGACCTCGAGGTCGATGCCGTCGAGCACGAGGTGGTCGCCGTACGACTTGCGCAGCCCGGTCACGGCGATGGCGGCCCGTCCTGTGGGCCGGTCGATGAGCCGGCCGGTGGGCCGGTCGGTGGGAGTGGTCATGTCAGGTGTCCTCTCGGCTGGTCTCCGCTTAACCGACTGGTATCGACGGGTTTCTGCGGTCTTCGGCGGGGTCGTCCGGGTCATGGGCGGCGGATCACGATGTCGCCGTAACCGGTGCGGGCGCGCACCTCGGCGGTCTCGTTGGAGTCCCCGGGGCCTTCGGCGCCCTCCAGGTCGCTGCGCACGGTGCCGAACTTGGAATGGACGTCGAGCCAGGCGGCGGTGCCGTCCCGGACCCCCAGCTCCACGTCGCCGAAACCGGTCTCCAGGACGACGGCCCCGCGCACGATCTCGCCGATCCGGACGCTGCCGTAGGCGGTCTTGGCGGTGATGGCGGCCAGGGCGCGCTCGACCGTGATGTCACCGCTGGCCGTGATGAGGCGGGCGTCGCCCGCGACTTCGCCGACGGTGATGTCGCCGTTGGACGTCTTGACGACGCCGCCGGCGATGTCCCCGAGCCAGATCTTTCCGGCGGAGGTGGTCGCGTCGATGTGGCCGCTCGCCCGGCCGACCGACACGTCGCCCGCGGCGGTGCGCAGCTTCAGCCTGCCGGTGTGGTCGAGGCGGATCGAACCGGCGGCGCTGTCGAACTCCGAGTCGCCGATGCGGCCCGTGCAGCGGATGTCCGCCCAGGCGTCGCCCTCGATGCGGGACCCGCTCGGCAGTTCGACCGTCACGTCGAGCGACGGGGTGCGGCCGAACAGGGAACGGATCTTGCTCTTGGGCGCCTTCACGAGCAGCCGGCCACCGGCGTACTCGACGAGGGTCTGCTCGGCGGCTCGGACGTCGGTTTCCTGGGACTCGTCGCTCGGGCGGACCTCGACGACGGTGTCGGCGCGGTCGCTCGCGTGGATCCGGACGTGACCGGCGACGGTGTCGATGACGGCGGTGATCGGCTCGGGGGTGTCGAATGTGGGCATGGCGAGGCCTCCTCGTGGCTTCGGCGGGTATCGGGTCCCGGGATCGCGGCGCGCGGCGGCCGGGACGGTGACGGGATCGGCCGGGGTCAGCGCACCCAGCCGGTGTAGCGCCGCCCATGGCGGCGCGCCTCGCCCGCGCCGGGGCGGCGGTCCCGCTCGCCGGGGGCGAGGGCGGCGGAGATGACGCGGACGAGCCAGGCGTTGACCGACAGTCCGGCCCGGGCGGCGGCCTCGTCGATGGCCGGCCTCAGGTGCTCCGGAAGGCGCAGCGTGATCCGCGAGGTGCCGCCGCCCTCCTCGGGCTCCGGCGGGGCCGGGGGAGCGGGCGGCCGGCCGCCGGGCACGACCTCGCCGGGTCCGGTGACGTCTTCGGTGACATCTTCAGACGTCGGCGGTGGCGTCACGACGAAGTCAGGGTCGCGACCGCGCAGGCGTACCTCGACGGAGCCGGGCGCGAGGTCGCGGGTGATCTCATCGGTGGCGGCCGACAGCGCTTCGAGCAGGGCGAGCCGGGCGGCCGACTCGAGAGGCGCGGTGAGCCGCTCGGCGAGCGCGCGGGCGTCCTCGCCGCCGGTCTCGGCGGCGACCGCGAGCTCGCGGCGGAGCTGGTCGACGTACATGGCGAGGTCCATGACGCCATGGTGACGTCATCATGATGTCAAAGTCAAGCCATCAAATGGTGCGTCGTGCTGTCGTCCGCGGCGGAGCACGATGTCACCGCAGGTCAGCGGAGGTGCCTGCTGCGGGTCATCGTCGTGACCGGCAGGCGCCGCAGGCGGGTGGCGATCAGGTTCACGGCGCCGTCGTGGCGTTCGAGGCGGCCGTGGATCAGCAGCGCCTGTCGCCTGAAGGCGACGTTCCGGTAGCGCTCCCAGACCTGCGCCGCCGGTGCCCGCGAACGCCACGCGGCCGGGCGATGGAGTTTCGGCCCGGCCGCGGCCCAGGGGGCCGGCGCGGCGGCGTGGTGCAGGCGGGACCGCCGGGACGATGCCCGGCCGGGGGCCGCCCGGCTACGACGGCGTGCGTTCCCCTGGGTCGCTGCTCAGATGGTGGGCCTCTCCGCCGCGGCCCGCTCCCGAGCCGGGGGCCGTGCGTCGACGGTCACCTCCAGAGACTGGATCTTCGGCGGGTCCTGCGGGTTGAGCCGGATCTCGCAGCGCAGCACGCCGCGGGCACCACGCACGCGCCACACCAGGTGCGCCGGGGAGTCCGAGCGGACGATCCCGTCCGGAGAGGGCGGTTCGAGCAGCGGGCCGACGGCCGCGACGAGCTCCTCGATGGCCGCCCGGCGGTGGGCCGGGTCGAGGTCCAGCTCCATGTTGTCCGCGAACCACGCGGCGACCACGGCGCCGTCCCAGCCGCGCAGGAGCCGCTCCACGGCGGCGCGCGCCCGGACCGTCTCGGGCCACAGCACCGCCGGCCGTACCGTCCCGGCGGCCGGCGCCACCGGCGCGACCTCGATGGTCCGGACGGTCCCGGCCTCGCCGACCGGGGTGCCGACGCCCGCCGACGCGGCCGTACGGATGAGGCCGGACGTGCCGCCGGTGGCGCCCTCCGCGCCTCCCGGCCCGTCTCCGCCCGCCGTTCGGCCTGCGCCGCCCGCGCCGTCAGCGCCGGACGTTGCGCCCGCGGTTCCGTCCGATCCGTCTCCGCCCGCCGTTCGGCCTGCGCCGCCCGCGCCGCTCCCACCGGCTGCGCGGCCGGCGGTTCGTACGGCCCGGTTCGTGCCTGCGGCGTCCGCGAGGAGGGCGTGCAGGGCGGCGGCCGCCTGCGCCTTGCCGGTCACGTAGCGCGCGTTGGTGAGCACGACGACGCCCAGGCCCGTTCCGGGGTGCCAGCGCATGTGGGAGCCGAAGCCCGGGTATCCGCCGCTGTGCGAGACGACGGTTCCCCAGAGCGGGTCGTGCTCGATCCCCAGGCCGTAGCCGTAGCCCACGCGGACCGGGCCGGATCCATCGGCCGCATCGGAGACACCGGCCGCCCCGGCACCCGGCGGTATGGCCCGGTGGACCTGCTGCATGTCGCGGCGGGCCGCCCGGCTCAGCGGCCCGGGGTCCGCGCCGTCGCGGGCCGGGAAGGCGCCGGCGAGCCCGCGCATCCATACGGCGAGGTCCTCGACGGTGCTGAACAGCCCGCCGATGGCGGAGAAGACCCCGGGGCCGGAGAACGGCTCGGCACGCCAGCGGCCGTCCAGCCGCGCGTGCCCGGTGGCGATGCCGCCCGGCGCGGGCACCGACGTGTCGAACCCGGTCGACGCCATGCCGAGCGGGCGCAGCAGGTGCCGCTCCACGAAGTCGTGGTACGTCGTGCCGGAGGCCGCCTCGATCACGCGGCCGAGCAGGGCGTAGCCGAGGTTGGAGTACTCGTACGCAGTGCCCGGCACGGCGACGAACCGGATGCCGCCGGCAAGGAGGCGCGCGAAGGCCTCCCGGGTCATCGACTCCTGCCGGTCGGCCCACGCGTCGTCCTCGGGCAGCCCGCCCGACATCGACAGCAGCATGCGCACGGTGACCTGGGGGGAGTCGGACGTGGGAAGGCGCACGGAGCCGAACTCCGGGACGTGCCGGCGGACGGGATCGGCGAGTGACAGGGCTCCCCGTTCGGCCAGGAGCAGGACCGACGCGGCCGTGAAGCTCTTGGTCATCGACGCGATGCGGAACGCCGTCGTCGCGTCCGGCCGCGGGCCGTTCTCGCAGGCCACGCCGTACCCGCCCGCATGGACCAGGCCGGTGCGATCGACCACGCCGTAGGCGATCCCGGGCGCGGTGCCATCGTCCACCAGCGACCGGAACATCGCGTCGACCGCATCGAGCGTCGCGGGGGCGGGCTGTGGCGGCATCGCGTCGACCGGGTCGAGTGTCACAGGGCCGGGGGCCGGGTGCGTCGCGCCGGCCTCGTCGGGCGTCCGCCCGTCCGATGCCCGGCCGGTCGCCGCGGCCAGATCGTTCTCCGTGCCCTCCGCCGTGCCGTCCAGCGTTCCTCACCACCCGGTTCGTCCGATCCGGCCTTCCAGTCTGCCGCAGGCGGTTCTCGGCTTCATCGTGCCGGGTCCGCCGGAGGCCGCGACCACACCCGGACGGCGGGCGCCCGCACCCGCCTCACCGGGGCCCGAACCCGCCGCGGCGGTGCGACCGTTCGCCGACCAGGCATGCTCGCCGACGCCGTCGGCGCGGCCCGCGCGAGACGCAGGGGGAGGGCCACGCCGTCTGCACGGCCGCCCGGCGGCCCGGCAGGCGTCCGTGACGGCGCCGCCGCCGCCATACTGCTGTGATGAACGCGATTGAGAGAACCACCGTCGGGCTCGGGTCCGTCATGCTCGACCGGTCGCGTTGAGGCCCGCGCGCCGGGTCCATGGCCGTCCGTCGCCGTTCGCGTCGTGGAAGAGACGTCCCGGCCCCCCGGCCGGCGGATCCGGCGGGCGTGCCGGGCCGCCGCTCACCGGAAGTCGCGGCTCTTCGTCATGGCGGCGACGGGGAGTCGCCGCAGGCGGGTGGCGATCAGGTTCACGGCGCCGTCGTGGCGTTCGAGGCGACCGTGGATCAGCAGCGCCTGGGCCTGGAAGGCGACGTTCCGGTAGCGCTCCCAGACCTGGGGGCGGCACAGGACGTTGAGCATGCCGGTCTCGTCCTCCAGGTTGAAGAAGATCACGCCGCGTGCGGTCTCGGGCCGCTGCCGGTGGGTGACCACCCCGGCGACCAGGATGTTCGTGCCGCCCGGTACGTCCGCGACCGCGCCGAGCGGGACGGCGCCGCGCTCGTCCAGGGCGGGCCGCACGTGCGCGATCGGGTGGTGCTCGGACGTCCCGGTGGCCCACAGGTCGGCGATGGTCTGCTCGACCGCGGTCATCGGCGGCAGTTCGGGCGCGGTCGCGCCGGGCGCGGTGCCGGGCAGGTGGCCGGGACGGGTGTGCGCGAGCGCGCCCGCCGCCCACAGCGCCTCACGACGGCCGAGGCCGAAGCAGCCGAACGCCCCGGCGGTGGCCAGCGCCTCCAGCGCCGCCGTGGACATCGGCACCCGCCGGACCAGGTCCTCCAGGTCGGCGTACGGGCGGCCGGCGGCGATCCGCTCGGCCACGTCGTCGCCGAGGTTGCGTACGGACGACAGCCCGAGCCGGATCGCGGGCTGCGGCTCGCCGGGCGCGTGCGGGCTCCGCACGCCCGCCCCGGGACCGCGTGCCCGCCGGCCGCCGTTCGCGCCCGCGCCGCCGTCCTCCCGGCGGGTCCCGCCGCCGGCGGCGCCGCCGCGTGCCCCCCGGCCCCCGCCGCCGTCCGCCCCGGCGTCCCGGTGCTCCGCGTACGCGGGCAGGAGCGGTCCTTCCAGCGTCGCGCGGGCCTCGCTCGCGTTGACGTCGACGCCGAGCACCCGTACGCCGTGCCGCCGCGCGTCACCGACCAGTGTCTGCGGGCTGTAGAACCCCATCGGCTGGTTGCGCAGCAGCGCGGCGGTGAACGCGGCCGGGTAGTACCGCTTCAGGTACGCGCTGGCGTACACCAGGTGGGCGAAGCTCTGCGCGTGCGACTCGGGGAACCCGAAGCTGGCGAAGCCGAGGATCTTCTCGTACACCTCCTCGGCGATCTCCCGGGGGATGCCGCGCTCGGCCATGCCGGTCAGCAGCCGCTCGCGGAGCCGTTCGATGCGCTCGGGCGCGCGCTTGGCGCTCATCGCCTGCCGCAGCGCGTCCGACTCCTCCGGAGTGAACCCGGCACAGTCGACGGCGAGCTGCATCATCTGCTCCTGGAACAGCGGCACGCCCATCGTGCGCTCCAGCGCGTTCCGCATCAGCGGGTGCGGGATCTCCGGCGGCTCCTGCCGGTTGCGGCGGCGCAGGTACGGGTGGACCGAGCCGCCCTGGATCGGGCCCGGCCGGATCAGCGCGACCTCGATCACCAGGTCGTAGAAGGTGTCGGGCTTGAGCCGGGGGAGCGTGGCCATCTGGGCGCGCGACTCCACCTGGAACACCCCGACCGTGTCGGCGTCGCGCAGCATCGCGTACACCCGCGGGTCGTCGGGCGGGATGTTGTGCAGGTCGAACCGGCGCCCGTGGAACCGCGCGACAAGGTCGAACGCGTCGTGCAGCGCCGACAGCATGCCCAGCCCGAGCAGGTCGAACTTGACCAGCCCCACGGCCGCGCAGTCGTCCTTGTCCCACTGCAGCACGCTGCGGCCCGGCATCCGCGCCCACTCCACCGGGCACACCTCGCCGATCGGCCGGTCGCAGATCACCATGCCGCCCGAGTGGATGCCCAGGTGGCGGGGGAGCCGCTGCATCCGGTCCGCCAGCGCGGTCACCGCCTCCGGGATGCCGTCCGGCGGCAGCGGCTCATGCGGTGAGAGCTGCCGCGACCAGGCGTCCTGCTGCCCGGGGGAGAAGCCGAGCGCCCGCGCGGCGTCCCGCACCGCCATCCGCGGCCGGTAGCTGATCACGTTGGCGACCTGCGCCGCCCGGCCCCGCCCGTACCGCTCGTAGACGTGCTGGATGACCTCCTCGCGCCGCCGGTGCTCGATGTCCAGGTCGATGTCGGGCGGCCCGTCCCGGCCCGGCGACAGGAACCGCTCGAACAGCAGGTTGTGCCGTACCGCGTCGACGCCGGTGATGCCCAGCGCGTAGCAGACCGCCGAGTTGGCCGCCGAACCCCGGCCCTGGCACAGGATGTCGTTGTCGCGGCAGAACTCCACGATCTCGTGCACGATCAGGAAATAGCCGGGGAAGCCGAGCTGCTCGATCACGGCCAGCTCCCGCTCGATCTGCCGGTACGCCTTCTGCGCCCGGTGCCGCGGCCCGTACCGCTCGCGGGCGCCCTCGTACGTCAGGTGCCGCAGCCAGGTCGCCTCGGTGTGCCCGGGCGGCACCGGCCGGTCCGGCAGGCCGGGCGCGACGAGCTTCAGGTCGAACACGCAGGAGCGGGCCAGCTCCACCGTACGCTCCCGCACGCCGGGGAAGCGGGCGAGCCGCGCGGCCATCTCCTGCGGCGACCGGATGTGCGCGGTGCCGGCCGCGGGCAGCCACGACTCCATGTCGTCCAGGCCGCGCCGGGCGCGGATCGCGGCGAGCGCCTGGGCGAGCGGCGCGTCCCGCGGCGCGGCGTAGTGCACGTTGTTCGAGGCGACCACCCCGACGCCCACGCGCCGTGCCAGGTCGTACAGGGCGTCGTTCCGTGCGTCGTCCAGCGGATGGTCGTGGTCGATCAGCTCGGCGAACACGTTGTCCCGCCCGAACATCTCGACCAGCGCGCGCAGTTCCCTCTCCGGGTCGCCGCCGGCGTGCACCGCGCCCTTGCGGCAGCCGGTGAGGACCGCCCAGTGCCCGCCGTGCGCGTCCGCCAGGTCGGCCAGGTCGTAGACCGGGCGACCCTTCTCACCGCCGGCGAGCTGCGCCTTCGTGATCGCGGCGCTCAGCCGTCCGTATCCCTCCACGTCGCGGGCCAGCACCAGCAGGTGCCGCCCGCCCGGGTCCGGCTCGCCCGCGCCCGCGGCCGGCAGGTCGAGGCTGAGCTCCGCGCCGAAGATCGTGCCCACGCCCGTGCCCTTCGCGGCCTCCTTGAGCTGCACGGCCCCGTACATCCCGTCGTGGTCGGTCAGCGCGAGCGCCTCGACACCGAGCCGGACCGCCTCCTCGACCAGCTCGGCCGGGCTGGAGGCGCCGTCGAGGAAGCTGTAGGAGGAGTGGCAGTGCAGCTCGGCCCACCCGCCCGCACGCAGCGGCCGGACCGTCCGGGGGTCGCCGTCCCGGGCCCTCGGCCCCGGCCGGGCGGCGCCGGACCCGGACGTGCCGCCGCCCGTTCCGCTTCCGGACGGCCCGGCGTCGGCCCGGCCGGGCGCGCGTGTGCTCCATGACAGCCGCCGCTCGAACTCCCGCCACGGGATCCGCGGGTTGTCCCAGCCCATGTCACCGGCCTCCGGCGGCGTGACGAACTCGCCCATCGGGGCGGGCGGGGAACGCGGAGCGGCCGGCCGGCACCGCCGCCTGTCGCGGGCGGACTCGCCCTTCAGAGCGGAAGGAGAACGCGGAGCGGCCGGCAGGCGCCGTCGCCGCGGAATTGTCGGTGGCGGCCGTTACGTTGGCCGCCATGTTCCGCGACCGCGTCCAGCCGCCGCCCGCCCGAGGGCGGATGCCGGTATGGCGTCGCGGTGCCGCGCGATCCGGGGGCGGCCCGGCCGGCGGGCTCGCCGTGATGACGGCGCGGGTCGCCGCATGGGCCGCCCGTTCCTGCCGGGCATGGCTCGGGCGTCGTCCGGCGGCGGTGCGGGCGGTCGCGCTCCCGCGGCCCGCCCGGCCACACCAGCGGCACGGGCACGGGGCCGTCGCCGCGGTGGCCGGTTTCCCGCGGTCGCCGCTCCGGAGCGGTTCAGTCGTATCCGGCCTCGACATGCCAGTGCCCCCCTTCCACGACGAGCAGGTGGGCCCGGCCGTCGTCGGTGACCACCTGAAACCTGGCCCGGCGGCGCGGCCGCGCGGGGTCCCACCAGCGTTCGCGGGCCGGCCAGGGGCCCGTCCAGGCGGTCACCCGCAGCACCCGGCCGGCGATCTCGATCTCGTGCGGCGGCGCGGAGACGACCGAGCGTGCGCTGACGGTCACAGGGGCGCCGTCAGCGCCGGTCACGCGGGCGGGCAGCGGCTCCGGGTATACCGCCGCCGGCGGCGGGTCGGGCACCCGCCCCGGCCAGGGCCCCTCGGCGGCATGCGCCGCCGCCCGCTCGGGCGGCAGGTCGCCGACGGGCACCCGCACGACCCGTTCTCCGGGGCCGCGCCCGCCCACCGGGAACGGCCGGGTGACCGCCTGGTGGCCGAGCATCGCCTGTACCCGGGCCGCCGCCCGCATGACGCGGTCGCAGACGGTGACCCGGCCCCACAGCGCCTCCTGCCGTCCCTCGTCGGGCACCGGCTGGTCGGGCACGAGACGGAGTGCGGCGATCCCGCCGACGCCCTCGTCGTCCGGCGAGGTCCGCCACGACGACAGCTGCCAGCGCACCCGCTCGGCGACGGCCGCCGCGGACAGCATCCCGTCGTGCCGCCACAGGCGGGCCAGCGTCCGCCCGTCCGCGCCGGTCACCTCGACGCCGAGCCGCACACAGGTCAGCGCCTCGGCGGCGAGGGCCTCGTGCAGGCGTTCGGCGAGCGAGCGGGCGGCGAAGATCACCTGCTCGGCCGCTGCCGCGGGCGGGTCGAACTCCATCGCCACGCTGAGGTCCGCGCGCGGCGGGCGCGGGGCGGGCGGCCGGGGGTCCAGCCCGCGGGCCAGCCGGTGCGCCCGTATCCCGTCCGCGCCGAATCGGCCGGCCACGTCCCGCGCGGGCAGGGCCGCGAACGCGCCCAGCGTCCGGATGCCGAGCCGGGGCAGCAGGTCGGCCGGCTCCGGCCGGCCGAGCACGGCCACCGGGTACGGCGCCAGGAACGCCGCCGTACCGCCCGCAGGCACCACCACGCCGCCGTCGTCGGTGCGGGCGGCCAGTTCCGCGGCGAACAGCCCGTCGGCGATGCCGACCCCGCAATCGAAGCCGCGCTCGACCACGGTGTCCTGCACGTGCACGCGCAGCGTCTCCTCGTCCGCGGCCGCGCGCCCGGCGTCGCTCCGGCCACCGCCCCGGCCGTGGTAGCGGGCCGCGCCGCGCACGGGGATCGCGCAGACTCCGGGCCGCACGACCTCGACCCAGGGAGTGATCTCGGCGACGGCCGCCGCCACGGTCTCGAACATGCGCCCCTCGGCGTCGGTGTCGCGGTCGCGGATCACCAGCTCGGGGCAGTGCCGTTGGGCGTCCCGCAGCCGCTGGTCCCGGCGTACGCCCGCGGCGCGCGCCGCCGCGGAGCAGGCGGCGACGCGGCCGCCGGCGACCACGGCGGCGGGCACGTGGGCGTCCAGCCCGACCGCGGTGACCGGCCAGTCCGGGCACCACACGACGAGCGTGCGCGGCGCCGTCATCCACCCGCCTCCTTCACGATCATCACCCGCTATCCGGCGACGGCGGTCAGGTGCGCCGGGGCGACGACCGGCTCGGCGGGCGCGACGGCGCCGTCCGGGCCGGGCAGCCACAGCCAGGCCCGCAGGCCGGGGCCGGCGGCGCCGCGGCCGGACGCGGCCACCAGGGCGCGGCGCCCGCGCAGGTGCCCGGTTCCGTCGCCCAGCCCCGACCAGTGGCTCTCCTCGACGCGCAGCCACAGGTCCGCGCCCGCCCAGGGCGCCGTCGTGACGAGCGCGCACCCGTTGCGGCGGGCCAGCGCGGTCAGCCTCCGCACAACGTGCGGCGCGGGCGGCTCCGGCGGCCGCATCACCACCAGCGCGCAGCCGTCCGACAGCGCGGCGACGACGTCCGCCCACCGGCGGCCCGGGTCGTCGACCATGACGACCCGCGGCGTGCCGGGGCCACCGTCCACGCCGGCCGTGCTCGCGCCGGCCATCGCCGCCGCGGCGGCGGGGACATGCGCCTCCGGCAGGCCGACGACCGCCCACCACCGCTCGCCGAGCCCGGCCGCCAGCGCGAGCGCGAGGGTGAGCGAGCCGTCCACCCCGGTGACCGTGCCGGGGCGCAGGCCGCCCGCCGGAAGCACCGCGCGCAGGGCCGGGAGCACGGGCACCAGGGTCATGCCCGACAGGGGAGAGAAGCCCTTCGTGACCTGCGACGATAGCTCACTCACTCTGCAATAATCGAACACATATTCGAGTGAAATCAAGTCGGCTGTGATCGTCTTCCCGTCGCGCCGGTGCCTCCGTCGCCGGCCCGGGCACGCCGCACCCCCACCCGTCACGGGCTTTCCGGCGGCGCGGCGGGCGCCGGCGGCCCGGGACCGCCGGCCGGAAATTCCGTTGCTCCCGCCGTTGGCCGGCCCCACCGTGGAGGTCCATGCGAACACACGAGATCAGGGCCGACTACGACGCCGCGTCGATCGTCGTCTACCAGGCGTTCCGGCCGGAGATCGCCCGCCCCGCCGTCGAGCACGGCCGGTTCGTGCCGCCTTTCTCCCGCGACCGCATGACCTGGATCAAGCCGTCCTTCCTGTGGCTGATGGCGCGCAGTGGATGGGCACGCAAACCGGGCCAGGAGAGGATCCTCGCCGTGCGGATCAGCCGGGCGGGCTGGGACGACGCGCTGTCGCAGGCCGCGCTCAGCCACCCCGACCGGCGGATTCACCGCGACGCCGCCGACCGGCGCGCCGCGCTCGCCCGCGCCGCCGTCCGCGTCCAGTGGGATCCGGAGCGCACGCTGGACGGCCGGCGGCTCGACGACGTCCGCAGCATCCAGGTCGGCCTCGGCCCGCGGATCGTCGACCGGTACGTCGACGAATGGATCTTGGACATCCGGGACATCACGCCGCTGGTCCGCCGGATCCACGGCCTGCTCGCCGGCGGTGAGAACGCGGCGGCCGGCGCGCTCCTGCCGCCGGCGCGCGTCTACCCCCTGAGCCCGCGGATCGCGGCCCGCATCGGCGCGGACACACCCGCACCCGGCCGCTCGGAGGTCACCTGAGCGCCGGGCCGCACCGGCCATTCCGCCGCCGGGATCGCTGGCGGAACCGTCCATCGCGAGCCGGCGCCTGGCGCGGATCAGCGTGGCAGCAGCGGAGATCCGGCCAGATCCGGGAAGAGGCGCGCGACCTCGGCGGAGAATCCGGCCGCGAGGCCGGCCAGCATCGCCCGCGTCTCCGCGAGGCCGCCCCGCTCGACCGGCTCGGGCGGCCGCCAGGCGCCGTGCGACGTGCAGCGCAGCTCGACGGCGTCGCCGTGCGGGAGGAAGGACACGCTGCGTTCGATCCCCTGCTCGTAGAAGTCCAGCTCGCCGGCGGCGCCGGTGGCGAGGGCGTCGAGCAGGCCGGGCAGTTGCGGCACCACCGTCGAAAGGTCCGTCCGTACGTCCACCGGCCAGCGGTCGTCCCCGAACCCGCCCGCGACGAACCGCGCGCCCAGGTCGTCCAGCACCGGGCAGACCGCGATGGCGAGCGACATCAGGTCCTCGATCTCCTCGTCCTCGTCCAGTGCCCCGGAGGCATCCGGGGCCGGCGACGGGACGAACCTCACGGTGAACGTCATGTCGGCTCCTTGAGGATCGGAAAGCCCGCGGTGCCCGCCCCGGCGGCCGGGCGGCGGATCGCCAGCACGGTGTCCTCCGGCAGATCCGCCACGATGGCGAAGGACGCCGGCGCGAACTGCCGGGGCCGGAAGCGGACGTCGCGCCACACCCACTCCGTGCCGCTGCGCCGCAGCACGAACAGGTCGATGCGGCCGAACGCCGTGTGCGCCGAGGCCCGCGCGAAGGCCGCCGGATCGGTGATCGCGGCGAGCCGTACGAGAGCCGCGTGCCGGTCGTCCCATCGGGTCGGCGTGTAGGCGGCGGTGCGGTCGACGGCGATGTAGCCGGGCCAGGGCAGGTATGCGAACAGCCGCTCGTCGTACGACAGGGTCTGCGGCGCGGCGTGCGGGCCGAGCACCCTCGCGACCGCCCGGCGGATCGGGTCGACCGGGAACCAGCGGGTGACCGGACGCTCGGGGGCGTACCTCGGCAGCCGGCCGTCCGGCAGCGGCTCCACGTGCGCGTACACCGTGTAGTTCGCCGGCCATGGCCGGGGCGCGGCGCTGATCCCGCTCGTGGATCCGCCCCGGCCCGGCATCCAGGTGTTCCAGTAGGTGAAGCCGGTCCAGGCGAGCAGGACGGCCAGCACCGCGACACCGAGACCGGGCGGCGGAACGGCTCGCGTCGCCGCCCTCCGCACGAGCGCCGGGACCGCCTGGACCAGGGTCAGCACGCCGGCCGCCGCGAGCAGGCCGCTCACCAGCCTGGTCGTGTAGTACAGCTGGCCGGTGTGGCCGTCGGCGACGAACCGCACGAGCATGAGGGCGCGGTACAGGTAAGTGCCGAGCACGAGGCACAGCAGCGGGGTCGCCCACCAGGCGACGCGCCGGTACCACAGCGTGCCGGCGAGCCCGGCGAGCTCGAGTGCGCCGAGCGGGGTCGCCGCCAGGAACGGGAACGGGTTCGTCAGGATGCTGGGCGACTGGTAGAGGTCGGCGACCATCTGGCCGCCGTGCAGGAGCAGCGCGGCCGCGTACGGCACCAGGTACCAGGAGGCGACGACCGTGGCCACGATGACGACCTTCAGCAGGTGCAGCAGGTACCCGCGGCGGTCGGCGGCCGCCCGCCAGGTGAGCGCCGCCAGCGCCACCACGCCGGGCGACGCCCACATCAGGAAGCCGTGGTAGGTGAGGATGAGCAGGCCGCCGAGCACCCCGGCCGGCAGCCAGCGCAGCCGCCCGCGCGGTGGCGCGCCGAACGTCGCCAGGGTCCAGGGCACGAACACGGCGAGCGCGATCACCTCGTACGCCTTGCGGGGCTCGCCGAAGGCCGCCAGACCGGCCACGGCCACCGCGAGTGCGACCGGCGCGGCCACCAGCCTCCGCCAGAGCAGGAACGCGGCCATTACCGCCGCGGACGTCGTCAGGACCTCGGCCGGGCCGAGCAGCCGCCAGGCGGGTATGCCGGTGAGCGCCGAGGCGCGCCCGATGAGCCACGGGTACAGCGGCGGGTACTCGGCGGCGACGTGCGCGACGATCCCGTCCGCGCTGGTCCAGGTGACGCTGTAGCGTTCGGCCATCGCGGTGAGCCGGCCGGTGTCGCCGATCAGCCCGGCGAAGCCGAACGGCGTGCCGTTCAGCGCGGTGCGCAGCGTGAGCGCGACCCAGGCGGCGAAGGTTCCGGCGGCGGCGCCGGCCAGCGCGTCGGTGAGCGCGCGCCACCGCCGGCCCGGCACTTTCGCGGAGGACGGCCGGGACGCCTCCGCACGGCGCGATTCCGCAACGGATGGTCGCGCAGGAGGCGGTTCGGGCGACCGGCCGGGCGCGTTGTCGCGTACCCGGGAAGCGCCCAGGACGGCGAAAACGGCAGCGAAGCCGGCCAGCAGCAGCCCACCGGCCGCGACCGGCATCATGGCGCCGCGCATCGTGAACGGGTTCGCGTGCGCCAGGCGCGGGAAGGCCATCGCGAGCGGCGTGAGCAACAGCCACGCGGCGATCGCCGTGGTGGCCGGATGGCCGAGCGCGCGGATCGCCCGGGCACGGCCCCGTCCGGAAGAGGCTGCCGTAGCGGGGCGTGTCTGTGTTCCACGCCGCGGCTCGTCGCGCGTCTCGCTCGGCGTTGGGGTGTCGCCCGGCGTCAGGGCAGGGGGCCCGTCCTGTATCCCGCGCAGCGCCAAGCCCGGCGTCGCACCCTGCGTCTCGCTCGGTGTCCCGTCTCGCGCGCCGGCCCGCGTCAGGTCTTGCGTCTCGCCACGGGGTGCGGCCGGCGTTTCGTCGTCCCGGGGCCCGGGCGCCGGCTCGGGTCGCGTTGCGTCCGGCGTCTCGCCCGGCGCCGGGTCCGTGCCCAGCGCCTTGTGCGCTGTCCCGCTCATCTCGCCCATGCCGCTCACGCGTCCCCCAGCAGCCTGTCCACGACACGGCCGGCCGCCTTGCCGTCGTCCAGGTCGCAGAATTGCTCGGCGAACCTGGTGTAGGCGTCCCGGTGGGCGGCGGACACCTCGTCGAGGGCGCCGAGCGCGTCGATCACCTCGTCGGACGTGGTGAGCAGCGGTCCCGGCGCCTGCCGTTCGAAGTCGAAATAAAAGCCGCGCAGCTCGTCGCGGTAATGCTCCAGGTCGTAGGTGAAGAACAGCATCGGGCGGCCGGTGACCGCATAGTCGAACATCAGCGACGAGTAATCCGTGATCAGCGCGTCGGCGACGAGGAACAACTCGGCGATGTCCGGGTAATCCGATACGTCCCTAACGAACCCGTCGGGGCTCTCCCGGACCGTGTCGACGACGTTCGGATGGCGGCGGATCAGCAGCACCCAGTCGTCGCCGAGCGCGGCGGCGGCCCGCTTCAGGTCCAGGCGCAGGTCCAGCCGGTACCTGCCCGGGCCGTAGTAGCGGTCGTCCCGCCAGGTCGGCGCGTACAGGGCCGCGCGCCTGTCCGCGGGCAGGCCCAGGCGCCGCCGCACGTCGTCCGCGATCACGTCGCGGTCCGGGGAGCGCAGCACGTCGTTGCGCGGGTACCCGGTCTCGATGATCTCGCCCTCGTATCGGAACGCCCGGCGCAGGATCGGCGTGCTGAACCGGTTGGGCGATACCAGGTAGGTCCAATGGCGCACCTCCTGGGCCAGCTTCTCCAGGTACCCGGCGTTGGCAAAGCGCACGTCGTCGATGTCGAAGCCGATCCGCTTCAGCGGGGTGCCGTGCCAGGTCTGCATGACCACCTGGCCATCGCGCCGCCGGAACCAGGCGGGCAGGTGGGCGTTGGTGACGACGTACCGGCTGCGAGCCAGCGCCTCGTACCACTCCGAGCCCCACAGGCGCACCGGCCGCGCGGTGTCCGGGAGGTCGACCTGGGCGTCCCGGACGACCCACAGCATGTCCAGGTCCGCGCCGCGCCGGACGAGCTCCTCGTGGATCGCCCGCGGGCTGTCGGAGTACTGCTTGCCGGTGTAGCTGTCGAAGAGCACGGCCGGCCGTAGCGGCGTGACCCGCCGGGCCAGCCGGTAGTGCCGGATACGCGTGCGGCGCTGCGCGTGCGGCCCGCGCTCGCCGGGACGCAGGTCGGAGTGCACCTCCAGCACCGGCCGGTCGAACCCGTCGTCCTGCAGGACGTACCGCCTTCCCGCCACCTCGGCCTCGGCGGGCAACCGGTCCAGCAGCGCGTGGTCCAGCTTGAGCGCGAGCGCCGCGCCGGCCGCGCCATCCGCGCGGTCGGCCGCGGCGCGGATCCGCAGGTCCCACTTCCCGGCCCGCAGCGGCAGTACGCCGGCGAGCGTGTGCAGCGCCGTGACCGGGAGCTCCGCGTGGAACCGCTCGCCGTCGCAGGTGAGCGCGAAGACGCGTTCCTCCTTCCGGCCCCGGCTGGACAGCACCAGGTCGCGGCGTCCGTCCGCCTCGTACGCGCCGGCGATCACCAGCGTTCCGCCCGGCCGCCAGACCACCTCGTCGATCACCGGCCGCGGCGTGCGCGCGTACAGCCGCACGTAGCCCTCGGCACACCGGGACACCACGATCTCCCATCCGGCGTGCCGGTAGCGCCGTTCGGCCACGCCCTCGCCGAGGACGACGCGGACCGGGTCCGCCCGCCCGGCGCCGCTCTTGTCCGCGCCGCGCGCGTCGCCTTGGTCCGTGCCGCGTTCCCCTGACCCGGCGTCCACTGCCCGGTCCTTCGGCGCGTCCTCCGGGGAGCCGTCCCGGCGTGTTCCGCTCGGCGTGGCGGCGTCGGCGACCAGGTCGATCCGCCAGCCGACGCCGTCGGCGGGTTCGTTCCCGGCGGCGTCGGCCACCAGGTGCCGGAGGGGGATCCGGGCGGTGAACCGCGCGTCGCCCGCCCCGGCGTACGTCACCGGATAGGAACCGGCGACCGTGCCGCCCAGCCGGCGGAGCACGAGCGTGCCGGCGTCCGGCGGCCTGCCGAGGGTCGTCCCGGAGATCTCCAGATCGCCGCCGTCGACGCGGTGGGCCGTGACCCTCGCCCAGACCGTCTCCACCTTGAGCCGGAGGGTGCCGCCCGGCGTGATCAGCGGGATGATCCGTACGTCGTCGGTGACGTACCGGTACGGTGGGTGCGCCGCGCTGCCGGAGCGCCCGGCGGCCAGTGCGCCGCGCCGCAGCACGCCGCGCCCGTACACGCCGACCGCGACCAGCCAGGTGCCGTCCTCGTACCGGCCCTTTCTGCGCAGCACCTTCGGGTTCAGCGTGAAGGAGAATCCCGCCCAGCCGTTGCCGTACCGCGCCTGGCGGCACTCGACGTCGGCGCCGGGAGAGCGCCGGGTCCAGGCCGGCACCAGCCGGGTGCGGCCGGTGCTCTCCTCCCGCAGGCCGGCGACCTTGACCGACGACCACGGCCACGGGGCGCCGACGTGGTCGACGTAGGCGTGACCGGTGACGTGGAGCTTGCCACGCCGCCAGTCCACCCGGTACAGCCGGGTATGGATCGCCAGTTCCTCGCGGAGCCGGAAGATCCGCCGCGGGATCCGCAGCCGCCGGTCGCGCCAGAACGGGTACCGGCGGTACCGGCGGTGGAGCCGCCGCACGACCGGCGCGTTCAGGCCGAGACGCTCGGCCTCCAGTACCTTGAGCAGCTCCGGCAGCAGGCCGCGGCCGACCAGGTACCACTTGAGCCGCGTGATCGCCGGGAGCTCGTCGAGGAGGCTCGGGTCGGTGCGGGCGAGGAAGTCCCGGCCCAGCTCGAGGAACCGCGCGCGGAACGCCTCGTCGGCGTCGGGCAGGACGTTCAGGAAGATTCGCAGGTCGCTGCGCAGGGCGACCTTGTCGTAGGCGCGCTTGTGCGCCCGGTGCTCCGGGTGGGCGTCGAGGAAACGGCGGACCGTGTCGACGGCCGCGAAACGGTCGGTGAGCGCCTTGATCTCGGTACGGCGCTGGGTGATGGAAAGGTCCCCGCCATCGCGTTGCCGCCAGTGGTAGACCGGTTCGTTCAGCACGTCGACGGACGAGGCGAGGAAATGCGCCGGAATCGTGACTGGTATGTCCTCGTACAGCACCCCCTCGGGGAAACGGAGGCCGTGCTCGTCCCAGAACCGCCGCCGGAACATCTTGTTCGGCGCCAGCCGGTCGTACATCAGCGTCGGGTCGCGGGAGATGTGGGTGCGCAGGCGGGTGGCACCCATCGGCCGGCGGTGCATGGGCGACTGCCTGGTCCCGGCCGCGGTCAGCAGAAGCGTGTTGCCGGAGACCAGGTCCGAACCGGTGCGTTCGAGCGTGTCGGCCATCAGCTCGTAGGCGTGGGCGGGCACGACATCGTCGCTGTCGACGAACGTCAGGTATTTGCCGCGGACGTGCCGGACGCCGACGTTGCGGGCCCGGCCGAGGCCTCCGTTCGGCTGACGGACGAGGCGGAACCGCGGGTCACGGGCCGCGAACCGGGCGGCGATCTCAGCGCTTGCGTCGGTCGATCCGTCGTCCACCATGACGACGTCCAGATCACGCAGCGTCTGCTCCGCGACCGAGGTCAGGCATTCTTCCAGGTACGGCTCGACATTGAAGATCGGAATGACGACCCCGACACAGGCTTCACCGTCACGGCGCACGGCACGCCCCCGTTCGCTCATTTCGTCGGCAATCGGAAAAAGCGAGCCGATGAGCGGCGAGCGTAGCCGTCCGGCTCGCTTATTTCAGTAGAGAGACGGTTTCAGTAGAGAGACGGGTCATCTGCCGCAGAAGTTGTCTTGTCTCCCGAAAATGGTGATTTTCGTCCTTCGGGTCGGCCGTCCGATCTTCGGGTCGATCCGGCGTTGACCCAGGTCATGGGTGATCGGGGGATCGGCCATGTGCGGCTTGGTGAGCGGAAATCGGTCGCGGATATAAGCATGTTTAGTGGATCAACAAAATGTCGTCCGGTCGGGCGCGCGATTCGTGCGTACGCGCGTTGCGGCGGGGCGCGGCCGGTGGTCGAGCGAGCACGGCCGGCCGCAGGGCGCGGTCCCGCGCGCGGAGGACGGCGCCGCGATCCGGGCGGCGCCGCGATCCGGGCGGCGTGCGGATGCGTGCACGAGCCGGCGTCGCCGTCGCGAGCCGGCGCGCACCCGCCGGCCGATCGTCTGATCGGCCGGTCCGGCCCAGCCGGTAAGCGGGGGCCAATAGACTGCCCGGGTGTCGGTTACCCGGATGGCTCTCGCTTGCGTCCCCTCGCCGCTGCGTCCCCTGCTGGTGAAGCACCGTGAGCTGGTGAAGTTCGCGTTCACCGGGGGCATCTGCTTCGTCCTGACGGCGGCGGTGAACTACGGGCTCAAGCTGACCGTGCTGAAGACCAAGCCGGTCACCGCGCTGTCGATCGCGATCGTCGTCGCGACGATCGCCTCGTACCTGCTGAACCGAGAGTGGTCGTTTCGCACCCGCGGCGGTCGCGTCCGCCACCTTGAGGTCATGCTGTTCTTCCTCGTCAGCGCGATCGGGCTGGTCGTCAACGACATTCCGCTCTACCTCGCCCGGTACGCCCTCGACCTGCGGTACCCGGAGGTCAGCCGGCTCGCCCAGGAGATCTCCGACTTCGTCAGCGGCATGATCATCGGCACTCTCCTGGCGATGGGGTTCCGCTGGTGGGCGATGAAGAAGTGGGTGTTCCCGCACGCGGGCGCACGCACGGCCGCCGTACGCGACATTCCCGACGCGAAGCGCGAGGAGCAGCGCCTGGTCGCCTGACGCGCGGCGGCCCCGCACCTGCCCCCTGACGCCGGAACTGGCGACCTGATCGCGATGCCGGACGGCCGGCTGGAGGTGCCGGTCATCGAGTGCTCCGGCGAGGACGCCGGAGGCACCTCGCGGTATCGACTGCACGACCTGATCCGCCACCACGCTGTGGCGCCCGGCCACGTCGCGTCGCGCCGGCACGTCATCGACACCGGATGACCGCCGGGGAGCTCCCGGCGCTCGCCGTGCTCCCCGGGAGGGTGATCGCACGGCTCACCGAGGCCGGCGGCGAGCGTGCGCGAAGTACGCCCGCGCGGGCGAGCACAGGCCCTCCACGACGGTCAGCCGCCGGACGTCCGGAGCTCGTGGCCACGTCGGCCCGGTGGACCGCCCGGAGACGCCCTGACCGCCCGGGCCGCGGGTCGGCGGAAGCGGGAGACGGACCCGGTGGCAGTGGCCGTCCCTGCCCCGCCCGCTGCGCATCGCGGAAGAGTGAACGCGGGCGCCGGAAACCACGAAGGGTGATCGGAGTTTCACCCGGGTTTCGCGTCTTCGTGGCAAAGTGTAATCTGCGGTTCGGTCAAAATCGTCCGACACTTCTGTCAAGGAGATCTGATCATTAAGTCAAGGTATATGGTTCATGCCAGACCTCCTACACGAAGATCTGCCACCGTCTCGCTGCATCTGGCCGTCGCATTGCGCGGAGCGGGATGGCATCCGGCCGCCTGGGCCACTCCGGCGGCCGAGCCCGGTCGCCTGATCGACGCGGCGTACTGGGCCGGCCTGGCGATCGAGGCCGAACGCGCCCGCCTCGACTTCGTCACCCTCGACGACTCGCTCGGCCCCCGTCCCGGGCGGTGGGCCGGCGGAAACGACCGGATCCGCGGCCGGCTCGGTGCCGTCCTCCTCGCCGCGCGGATCGCGCCGCTGACCCGCGGCATCGGCCTGATGCCGGGCGTGGCGACCCGCTCTTCCGAGCCGTACCACCTCGCCCAGGCGCTCGCCACGCTCGACCACGTCAGCGGCGGGCGGGCCGGTTGGCGGGTCGAGGTGGACGGGCGAACCGGCGCCCCGTCCCGTGGCTGGGCGCGCGGCCGGCTCGGCGGCCCGTTCGAGGAGGCAGCGGAGGTGGTCGAGGCGGCACGCCGGCTCTGGGAGGGGGCGGGCGGATTCGCCGGCCGTTGGGTGAAGGTCTCCGGCGTCCCGACGTCGCCGCGTCCTCCACAGGGGCGCCCGGTGGTCGCGGTGCAGGCGGGTACGCCGTGCGGGTACCGCTTCGCGGCGCGCAGCGCCGACATCGTCTGGGTGACGCCGCGCGACAAGGACGACGCCCACGCGATCGTCGCCCAGGTACGTCGCGCCGAGGCGATCGAGGGGCGCGTCGAGCCGCCGCTGCACATCTACGCCGACCTGGCGGTCTTCTCCGATCCGGTGCGCAAGGCGCAGCTGGACGAGCTGCACGGTGAGGTCTACGCGCCCGCGGTCGTCACCGGGTGCCCGGAGCGGCTCGCCGACCTGGTCCTCGACTGGCGCGACGCCGGAATCGACGGCTTCCGCCTCCGGCCCGGGATCATGCCGGCCGACCTGACGGCCGTCACCCGCGGGCTGGTCCCGGAGCTGCGCCGGCGAGGCGCGTTCCGGGACGACTATGACGAAGCGACCGACCTGCGCGGGCGGTTGGAGCTGGGCCGGCCGTCGTGGGTGGGGTGATCGGGGGCCGCGCCGTCCAGGTGTTGCACCCGAAATGAGACGATATTCGGCTATAGGGGCGTCATTGAAGCGTCAACGTCTTTTCTGGTGTGTTTAGCGATTCATTTTACGAAGGTGTTGTCAAGGCCTTTGTGGAATCCAGTCGGGAGAACTGCCGGCCAAGCGTCACCCGTCGCCCCGCCCCAGCTCGTCGCGCAGCCGCGCCATGGCCTCCAGTTGCTCCTCCGGCGGCGTGGACATCGCCCAGAACACCTCGGCCACGCCCAGCGCCGCGGCCCGGGCCACGTCGGCGGCCACCTGCTCGACCGAGCCGGTCAGCGGCGGACGCCGGTCGCGCGCCGCGGTCCGCACCGAGCCGTTGACCCGCACGACGACCGGAAGCGCTGCCGGATCGCGGCCGGCCCGCTCGGCCGCCGTCCGGAACGTCGTGAGCGCCGTCTCCAGGTGCTCCCACGACACGGCGACGGGGTTGAGTCCGAGGCCCATTCGCGCGGCCCGCTCGATCGCGGCGGGTGCGGCGGCGCCGGCCAGCAGCGGCGGCCCGCCGGGCCGGACCGGCTTCGGCCCGATCTGCGACGCGGCGATCCGGTAGAAGGCGCCGTCGAAGCGCACCGGGTCCGGTGCCCACACCGCGCGCATGGCCGCGACGTGCTCCTCGAACCGTGCGCCGCGTCGCTCCAGCGGCACGTTCGCCGCCGCGAACTCCTCCGGCACCCAGCCCTGGCCGACGCCCACCACGAGCCGGCCGCCGCTGAGCCGGTCGAGCGTCGCGATCCGCCCGGCGAGGACCACCGGGCTGTGGAACGGCAGGTCGAGCACGCTGGTGCCGAGCCGGATCCGGCGGGTGCGGCCCGCCACGAAGCCGAGCGTCTCGAGCGGGTCGTAGGCGCTGGAGTAGATCTCCGGCATGGGCATCGCCGGCCCGCGCCCGCCGTAGGCCACCGGCGTGACGGGGCGCAGCAGCCGTTCGCCCGCCCACACCGACGCCAGCCCGGCGCGCTCGGCGCCCTCCGCGACCGCGACGATCGCCTCCGGTGACGCCGCTGCGCCGAGCGTGGGCAGGCCCAGGCCAAGTTCCACGGTGCGGTCTCCCTCGCGAGTGCCCGTTGCGGGCAGCACTCTATTCACCCACCGCATCGCCCTGCCGCCGGACGCGCCGCGGGCCCGCCCGCATCGCCGGCCGCGGCACGCGCGGTGCCCGCCGCCGCAGCGGCACCCCGTAGCCACGGCTGACCACAGCACACCGACAACTGCGCGGCACGCGCGGTGCCGGCCGCCGCAGCGGCACCGTCGGCCGCAGCGCCGCCTCGTGGGCCGGGTTCATTCCATCGGCTCACGCGCGGCCGTGCGCATCCCGTCCCGGAAGACGATCGCCGGCAGGTGGTTCGGGTCGCGGGCGAGCACCTCGGAGATCCCGGCCCGCGCCTCGTCCCACCGCCCCAGCGCGGCGGCCGCCTGGGCGGCCAGGAACGCCGCGGTGACCTCCCGCCGCGCCTGGACGTCGTCGGTGAACAGCAGCATGGTCGGCAGCGATGTGGCGAAGTAGTCGACCCGCGCCGGGGTGCGGCGCAGCTCCGCCGCGTAGCCGGTCAGTCCTTCGGCGAGCCGTTCCGCTCGGTCGGCACGGCCGAGCCGCCGCCACGCCAGCACGGAGAAATAGGTCATCTCGCTGTACGGCCGCGTGCTCATCCCCTGGAAGTCGCCCTCCGCGGTCGCCGCCTCCATCCAGGCGCGGCGGGCGCCGGCGTCGTCGCCCGCCGCGGCGCGGGCGTCGCCGAGCATAAGGAGCAGGTCGGCGCAGTTGGCCAGCGGGTGGCGTGCCTCGCCGAGCGTCTCGGGCGGATCCAGCGCGGCGCGGGCGTGCGCCTCGGCCTCGTCGGCGCGGCCGCTCGCCAGCGCCGCGCGGGCCAGCGCCAGCCGGGTCTGCTCCCAGGCCGCCAGCGCCTGCCCCTCGCCGCCCTCCCATGGCTGGAAGCGGCGGCCGGTCATGACGTCGAGGGCGCGGTCGGCCCGGCCCGCCGCCACGAGCAGGAGCACGTACTCCACGGTCAGGTCGTCACGGGAGGCGACCAGGCCGGGTCTGGCCTCCAGCCGCGCCAGCCGCTCGGCCGGCGGCGTGCCGGTGCGCTTGGCGAGCTGGTCCCGCTCATACCACAGCCGCGCGTCGTCCGGGGCGAGCGCCAGCGCCCGGTCGTAGCAGGCGGCGGCCTCCGCCGGGTCGTGCCGCACGTTGAACTCCGCGACGCCGAGGTTGCGCCACGCCACCACGTCGCCCGGCTCGTGCTCGACCGCCTGCCGCCAGCGGGCCATCGCCTCCTCGTGGCGGTGGTGGTGATACAGCCAGTGGCCGAGCAGCGCGGCGGCCCGCCCGTCGGCCGGGTCGCGCTCCAACGCCCGTTCGAGCACGGCCGCGTCCTCGGCGCGGCTCGGGAAGCAGTACGCCGCGTCGGCGGCGCGCGCCCGCTTCGCCGCCGCGGCCGCCCCGTCGTCGTCGCCCAGCGCGGCCAGCAGGTCGGCGCGGTGGTAGGCGATGAGCGGCCCGGCGCCGGACCGCGGCCGCCGCCACGCCGGCACCCCGCCGCCCGCGGAGGCTCCGGCCCCGGCGGCCGTCCCCGAGGGCGGGCCGGCGGCCGAGGAGCCGGTGGCAGATGAGGATTCGGCGGCAGACGAAGATCCGGCCGCCGAGGAATGCGTGGCCGAGCCGGTGGCAGACGAGGATCCGGCGCCGCCGGGGCGGCCGGTCGCGGCGGTGCCCTGCTCCTCCTCGGCGAGACGCCGGTCGGCCTGGTCGAGGACGCGCAGCGCCTCGGACCGCAGGCCGGCCGCGGCGTAGTCCAGCGCGACGTCAAGGCAGGTCTGCGCGTCGCAGTCCAGCGGCCCGCCGGTCAGGTCGCGGGCCGTCCAGTCGAGCGGGTCCAGGCGCAGCGTCTCCCGCAGCGCCGCGTCCGCCTCCGCGTCCCGGCCGAGCCGCCGCAGGACGACGACCCGCAGGTCCCGCGCCTGCAGCAGGCCGGCCTCGGCGGCCAGTGCCGCGTCGAGGTGCTCCAGCGCGGCCGGCCAGCGGGACCGGCGGCAGTCCAGCCGGGCCAGCGCCAGGTGCGCCGGCGCCCGCCAGGCGGCGTTCCACGCCGCCTTGGCCAGCGCGTCGTACGCCTCGTCGTCCCGGCCGAGCCGGATGAGGGCCAGCCCGAGCCGGTAGTACGCCTCGCCGTCGTAGGGGTTCGGGTTGCGCAGCGTCTGCCGTTCGACGGCACGCCGCAGCAGCCGTTCGGCGTCGGCGTACCGGCCGTCGCGGTGCCGCCGTGCCGCCAGCGCGACCGCGCACCGGGCGTCGCCGGGGTCGCGGCGCAGCGCCTCCTGCCAGTACGGCTCGGGGGAGCGGGTCGCGTGCCGGTACTGCTCCAGGTGCAGCCCCGTGACGTACAACTCGTCGGCGGAGGCGATCTCCTCCGGGGCGGGAGGTTCGGTCGCGGGCGGCGGAGGCGTGATCTTTCCGTCCGGCTCGGGCCGCGGCCGCCAGGCGAGCAGGACCGCCCCGTCGTGCTCGACGCCGAGCTCCAGGTCCGCAGGCTCGTACCGCCCCTCCAGCGCCACCTCGGCCACCAGCGGCACCCCCGGCGCCAGGTCGGCCCGGGTGCTCCAGACCGTCCGCCCGGCGGCGTCGCGGAGCCGCACGAGGCAGCCGGGCCGGGCGGCGGTGACCGCGACGCCGACCCGCACCGCCGTGGTGCCCGCACCCGGCTCGACGGCCAGGTGCACCGCGGCGTCCAGGTTCGCCTGGTGCACCGGCCCGATCCGCTGGATCGGGTACCAGTACTGGCTGAAGCTCTTGGTCTCACCGGGCGCGAGGAAGGAGAAGTCCGGCTGGTTGTCGGTGAACACGCCGGCCATCAGCTCCACGTACGGGCCGTCGTCGTCCGTGAGGTTGCGGTCCCACGCCCACCCGAACGGCGCGTTCCCCCACGTCCACTGCTTCTTGCCGGGCGCGATGCGGTGGTCGGCCCAGTGCACGAAACCGGCCCCGGCCGCGTGGTCGTACCCGCCGAAGAAGTCGTCCTCGCTGCCGAGGCACATGTAGGAGGTCGGAACCGGGATGTTGCGGTACAGATCGAGCCGGTCGGCGTCCGGGTGCGCATCGTCGACGCGGGACGGGTAGTCGATCCCGTAGTAGCGGCCCGACGCGCGCGGGAACGTGGTGGTGGCCCGCTTGGCGTGGTCCGCGACGTACCGCACGTCGGTGGGGAAGAACGACTGGTAGTGGTCGTTCGCGTGCGCCGCGACGTTCGCCCACCACAGGAACGTCTGCACGTCCTCGGTCCGGTTGTACAGGCGCACCCGCAGCTCGATCACGGCCCGGTCGGGGCGCAGCCGCACGCCGTGCATGCCCTTCATGCGGGTCAGCGGGTCGTGGTCGGAGCACCAGACCGTCACCGCGCCGTCCGGCTCACGCTCGATCTCGACGTCGACCGGCAGGAACGTTCCGGGCCGGTGGTGCTGCGGCCAGTTGAACTCCACGCCTCCGGAGATCCACGGCCCGGCCAGGCCGACCAGCGCCGGCTTGATCACATTGTTGCGGTAGAAGAAGTCGTACCCGGCGGTCTTGTCGTAGCCGACGTGGATGCGCCCGCCGAGCTGCGGCAGGATCATCAACCGCAGCCACGGATTGTCCAGGTGCACCGCGTCCCAGCGCATCGGCCGTTTCGTCTCGTCGATGCGTTCGTAGAACGGCAGCGGGTACACGCGCCCCGACGAGCCCTGGTACACCCGCGCGTCCAGGAACGCCGGGTAACGGTCGGGCTCCGCCGGTTCGTAGGTGTCGATGACCACGCTCTCCCGCCAGGCCGCGACCGCGTGGCCCCGCTGCTCCTCCGGTACGGACGGCAGGACGATCCGGCTGCGGGCCCGGCGGTCGCCGCCGTCGGGCGTCCGGCCGGATCGGGCGGGCCGCGTCGCGGGGGCCGGGCTGGACGGTGCGTTGCTTCGCGGAGTCGGCGTGGTGGGCATGGCCCCGAGCGTACGGACGGGCGCTGCCGCGCGGAATGTGGGAAAGAACGGTCGACCTGGACGAAACAACGATGGGTCGCCACG
>JBEHYF010000051.1:0-34291 GCA_048498315.1 Actinomycetota bacterium | reverse complement strand
CGGTGCCCGGCGACCGGTGCTCGGCGACCGGTGCCGGGCGACCGATGCCAGGCGGGCGCGGCATGGTGACCGGGCCCAGCGAACACCGCCGTGCCGCCGATGAGCAGCGCTGCCGGTGCGCGGTGCCGGGGCAAGCGCCCGCCCGCGGCTCTCGCCAGGCCGCTGCCTGGCACGTACCGTTCGATCCAAGGCCGTCCGAGGCGAGGTGACACGAATGCACGAGCCCGTCTTCGCCGCGATGTCACGTACGTCCGCTCCACCCAGCCGCTGGCGGAAGGCCCGGTGGCTCGGCTTCCTGCTCACCATGCTCGGGTTCAACGGCTACCCGCTGAGCGACCTGACCGGCCGCGGGCTCGCCCGGGCGACCGTCGTCGTGGTCGTCGCCGGCCTCGCCGTGCTGGCCGTGCTGTGGGTGCGCACCATGTGGCTGGCGCTGGCGACCACCGTGCCGTTCCGCACCCGGGCGCCGTGGACGGCCGCCGTCGTCGTGGTCGGCGCCGGGCTCGCCCTGGCGATGGGCGGCCAGTTCAACGGATTGCTGATCTATGTGAGCATCGCCTGCGCGGTGTCGCTCCCGACGCGATGGGTGCTGCCCGCGCTCGTCGGCGCGACCGCCGTCGCGGCCATCGTCGACGTGTACCGGCCCGGCCACGTCGGTGAGAACCGGCCGTTGGCGGCGTACCTCTTCAACGACCTCAGCTTCGTCTTCTTCCTCGGTCTGATGATGTGGTTCTACCGGCGCGTCATGCTGCTGATCAGCGAGCTGCGGCAGGCCCGTGAGGACCTGGCCCGCCTGGCCGTCACCGAGGAACGCCTGCGCTTCGCCCGCGACCTGCACGACCTGCTCGGCCACAGCCTGTCCAGCATCGCGCTGACGTGCCAGCTCGGGCGGCGGCTGGCCGCGGGCGACGAGGCCGTGCGCGCCGAGATCGCCGAGGTGGAGGCGGTCGCGCGCAGGGCTCTCGTGGACATCCGCGCGGCCGTCACCGGCTACCGGCAGACCAGCCTCGCCGAGGAGCTCGACACCGCCCGCGGCGTGCTGGCCGCCGCCGGCATCCGGCTGTCGGTGGACCTGCCGGCGGCCCCGCTGCCCGTGCAGGCCGACGCGATGCTCGGCTGGGTGGTCCGGGAAGCGGCCACCAACGTCCTGCGGCACAGCCGGGCGCGACGCTGCGAGGTCCGCGTCTCCCGTACCGACGACGCGGCGCTGCTCGAGGTGTGCGACGACGGGATCGGTCCCCGCCCGCGTCCGGCCGGTCCCCCGTTACGGGGCACGGGCTGGTGGGCCTGGCCGAGCGGCTCACCGCGGTCGGCGGGGTCCTGGAGACCGGGCCGGCGTCCGGGCGGGGCTTCCGCCTGGCCGCACGGCTCCCGCTGGCCGCCGGCGACGCCGCGGGAGCCGCCGCGACCGCCGCCGGGATCGATGACCTGGGGAACGCGGTCGCCGGTGCCGACATCGCCGCGGGGAACGCCGTGGCTGCCGCCCACAGTGAGGCCGCGGGGAACGCCGCGGCCACCGCCGAGTTCGAAGCCGCGCCCGGTGCCGCGGCCGATCCCGCGTCCGGCACCATGCCCGGTACCACGGCCGGTGCCGCAGGAAGGGCGGCGGCGGGTACCGGCATCGAGGCCGGGGAGAACGGCGCGGCCGGCGCCGCGGGCGGATGGTCCGCCAACGGATGGCTCTGACCGTGGCCGGGAATCCGCCGTCGGCAGCCCGGGCCACGGCGTGACCGGTGCCGGACCGCCGCCGCGCCGGGGCCGCGCCCGGCGATCCGCGCCGGGCATGCCGGTCAGCGCTCCGATGCTCGGCGGCGGGAACGAGCGGACGCGCCCTCCTCACCGACGGCATCGTGCGGGCGAGCCGTTACAGTGGCCGCCATGTGGGGACTCGCGCTCGAACCGGCGCTGGACCGGACCGACCTGCTCGCCGCGCCCGTCGCCGACGCGATCCGCGGCTGGAAGGGCGACGAGGCGTTCCAGGTGGCGGAGATCGACCCCGACCTGGCGGACACGGCGGCGTTCTGCGAGCGGTACGGTGTGCCGCTCGAAGCATCGGCCAACTGCGTGATCGTCGCGGGCCGGCGCGGCGCGGCCGTCCGGTTCGCCGCCTGTGTCGTGCTCGCCACCACCCGCGCCGACGTCAACGGCCTCGTCCGCCGGCACCTCGACGCGCGCAAGGCGTCGTTCGCGCCGCTGGACCAGGCGGTGTCGCAGACCGGCATGGAGTACGGCGGGATCACGCCGTTCGGGCTGCCCGGCGACTGGCCGGTCCTCGTCGACGCGGCCGTGGTCGAGCAGCCGTACGTGGTCGTCGGCAGCGGCGTGCGGCGCTCGAAACTCGTCGTCCCGGGCCCGGCCCTGGCCGCGCTCGCCCAGGCCGAGGTCCTGTCGAGTCTGGGCCGCTGACCGCGCTCGCCCAGGTTGAGCTCCTGCCCGGCCTAGGCCGCTGACCGCGCAGCACCTCTCGTCGATCGGCGCTCGACCCGGTCTTGCCCGATCCCTGATCCAGGACGCCGGCGGCGACGGCCGCTCGCCCGGGCGGGTACAGCCGCCGCGCCGGCCCGCTGTGACATTCCGCCTCCCTGACCGTGCGATGGCGGTGCGGCCGCAGGTCCGTCGAATGCCCCGACGGGCGCGGCGCCGCGGGTCCGGTCGCCCTGCCCCGCGTCGGCACGCTCCTCGCAGACATGGCCGGCCCTGGGGACGGCCGTCCGGGCACCGCCATTGCGCGTACCAGAAATACCAAGCTAAGGTTATCGGTATAACTGGTCTACTAGGGAGCCCACCTGTGCGCGTGCCGCCGACCGTGTTCCGCGACCCGGACATCCTGGGCCGCACCCTCGCCGCGGAGATCGCGAGCGAGATCGAGGACGCCGCCCGCGCCGGGCGGCCGTACGTCCTCGGATGCCCCGGCGGGCGCAGCGCGCACAGCACCTATGCCGCGCTCGCCCGCGAGGTCGCCGCCCGCGGCCTGCACCTGGGCCATCTCGTGATCGTGATGATGGACGAGTACGTGGTCCGCGACGAGCGCACCGGAGGCTTCCGCCGCATCGACCCTGACCTGCCGCACAGCTGCGTGCGCTTCGGCCGGACGCAGATCATCGAGCCGCTGAACGCCGCGGCCGGCCCGAAGCGCGGCGTCACCCCCGACCGGTTCTGGACGCCCGAACCGGCGGACCCCGAGGAGTACGACCGGCGGATCGCCGACATCGGCGGCGTCGACCTGTTCATCCTCGCCTCCGGGGCGAGCGACGGACACGTCGCGTTCAACCCGCCGGGCACCGACGCCGACGCCCGGACCCGCGTGGTCCGGCTGGCCGACCGCACCCGCCGCGACAACCTCGTCACCTTTCCCACGTTCGGCGGGCTGGAGGAGGTGCCCGCCCACGGCGTCACCGTCGGGGTCGGCACGATCCGCGACCTGTCCGAGCGGGTGGTCATGGTGGCCCACGGCGCCGACAAGGCGCGGGCGGTGCGGCGGCTCACCGCGGCCGACCGCTACGAGCCGGACTGGCCGGCCACGATCCTCAGCGACTGCGCCCGGCCCCGCCTGTTCGCCGACGCGGCGACCGGCCTGCCGATCCCGACCGCGGACGCCCCGTCCCAGAACGCGGGGGCCCGGCGCTGACCACCGGCGCCTAGCCTCGAACCAGCACCACGAAGGAGAGAAATGGCCCGCATCAAGCTCGCCTACCTCGGCGGGGGGTCGTCGCGCGCGCCCGGGACGATGGCCTCGTTCATCCACCACGGCGAGGAGTTCGACGGCTCGGAGTTCGTGCTGATCGACCTGGACGAGGACCACCTGGAGATCGTCAAGACGATCACCGAGAAGATGGCGCGGAACGCCGGCCTGGACATCACCGTCACCGCGACGACCGACCAGCGCGCCGGGCTGCGCGACGTCGACGCGGTGCTGTCGAGTTTCCGGCCGGGCGGCTTCGAGGCGCGGGCCATCGACGAGCGCCTCCCGCTCAAGTACGGCGTGATCGGCCAGGAGACCCAGGGGCCCGGCGGGCTCATGATGGCGCTCCGCTCCGTGCAGGTGATCAAGGAGTTGTGCGCCAACCTCGCCGACGTCGCGCCGGGTGCCCGCATCTTCAACTACACCAACCCGGTGAACATCGTCTCCCAGGCGGTCGCCGACCACACCGGCATCCCGATCGTGTCGTTCTGCGAGGGGCCCATCGTCTTCCCGCCGGTCGTGGCCAAGGCGGCGGGTCTCGACCCGGAGAAGCTGTACGCCCCGATGGCCGGCGTCAACCACAACTGCTGGTCCACCGAGGCCAGCTACGACGGCGAGGACGCCATCCCGCTGCTCCGGGAACGCTGGGAGGAACTGCGGGACCGCCCGACCGACGACGTCAACGGCATGCGCGCCCTGCACCTGGCCGTGGCGATGGAGTCGATCCCGTCGGACTACTACAACTACTACTACTTCAAGGACGAGATCCTCCGCGAGCGCCAGCTCGCGCCGATGACCCGCCCGGAGGTCATCATGGCCTCCCTCGGCGACTACTGGGCGCACTACCGCGAGCAGGCTGAGTCGGACGCGCCGCGGCTCGACCCGGCACGCTCGCGCGGCGGCATCCACGAGCTGGAGCTGGCGATCGACGCGATCAGTGCCTTCTACAACGACACCGGCTCCCGGCTGCCGTTCAACGTGCCCAACACCGGCGGCGTGCTGCCCGGCTTCGACGAGCGCACGGTCGTGGAGCTGTGGGGCACGGTCGACGCGAAGGGCTTCCACCCGGACCCGCAGAAGCCGCTGCCCCGCGCGGTCCTCGGCATCACCCGCCAGCTTGCCGAATACCAGATCCTCGCCGCGGACGCCGCCTGGGACGGCACGGTCGCCGACGCGATCCGCGCCATGGCGGCGAACCCGCTCGTGCCGTCTCTGACGGTCGCCGAGGCGCTGTACGCCGAGCTGGCCGTGGCCCAGTCGGCCTGGCTGCCGGAGCGGCTGGTCCCGTGAGCGCGGCCGCGCTGTACCTCGGCGTCGACGCCGGCAACAGCAAGACGGCGGCGCTGGTCTGCGACGCCGCCGGCACGGTCGCCGGCACCGGCCTGTCCGGATGCGGCGACATCTACGGCGCGCCGACACCGGCCGCGGCCGTTGCCGAGGTGCTCGCCGCCGTCGACGCCGCCCTCGCCCGGGCGGGGGCCGACCGTGCCGGCGTCGCGGGCGCGGCGCTGCGGCTGGCCGGCGTCGACTGGCCGGAGGACCGCGCGTACTGGGAGGCGGCGCTTGCCGAGCGGTGGCCGTCGCTGAAGCCGCCCTCGATCCTCAACGACGGGTACGCCGCGATCCGCTGCGGGTCGCTGTCGGGCGCCGGCGTGTCCGTGACAGCGGGGACCGCTGCGGCCGTGGCCGCCCGCGGCCCGGACGGCGCCCTGTGGGACATGGGCTGGTGGGGCCAGCACCCCCTGGGCGCCATCGGCCTGGCGAACGAGGCGCTGAAGGCGGTGTTCCTGGCCGAGCTGGGCCTGGCCCCCGAGACGGCGCTGACCGCGGCTCTGCTGGCGCACTTCGGCCGGGACACGGTGGCCGAACTGAACCACTGGCTCACCCGGCGCGATGCCCCCGCCACCCATCTCGACCGCACCGGCTGCGCGCCGGTCGTCACCGGGACGGCGGCCGCCGGCGACCCGGTCGCGGCGGAGATCGTCCGCGTGCAGGGGCGGCACCTGGCGGCGTACGCGCAGGTCGCCGCCCGGCGGACCGGGCTGGCCGCCGCCGGCGGGCCGGTTCCGGTCGTGCTGTCGGGGTCGGTCCTGATGGCCGAGGGCTCCCCGGTGGCCGAGGCGTTGCTGGCCGAGCTGCCGGCGCGGCTGCCCGGCGCGGCGCCGCACCGGACCCGCCTCCCGCCGGTCGCCGGCGCGGCCCTCGACGCGCTCGCCGAGAACGGCGTCGCCGTGACGGAGGCGGTCGTCGCCCGGCTCGCCGCGAGCCTGCCGGCCGGCGACGCCGTCGACACGGACGGCCGCACCTGACCGGCCGTTTCGCCACGCACGAGAGGAACGCCTCCCATGTCCCCTGCCCCCGGCCCCGGCGCCGAGCCCGACGAGGCGCGGATCGACGCGCTCGTGGCCGCCCTACCCCTGGAACGCAAGGTGCGCCTGCTGTCCGGCGCGACGACGTGGACGACGTACGCCGAGTCGTCGATCGGGCTGCGCCCGATCGTCATGTCCGACGGGCCGGTCGGGGTGCGCGGCCTGACCTGGGACGAGCGCGACACCGCGCACACCGTCCCGTCCCCGACCGCCATGGCGGCGACCTGGGACACCGGGCTGGTCCGGCGGCTGGCACGGCTGCTGGCCGGGGAGGCGCGGCGCAAGGGCGTCGACGTGCTGCTCGCGCCGACCGTGAACCTGCACCGCACGCCGCTCGGCGGCCGGCACTTCGAGTGCTTCTCGGAGGACCCGCTGCTGACCGCGCGGATCGGCGCCGCGTACGTGGCCGGCCTGCAGTCCGCGGGCGTCGCGGGCACGCCCAAGCACTTCGTCGCCAACGACTCCGAGACCGAGCGCCTCACCTACCGGGCCGTGATCGAGCCGCGCCCGCTGCGGGAGCTGTACCTGCGGCCGTTCGAGGAGATCCTGCGGGACGCGCGGCCCTGGCTCGTCATGGCCGCCTACAACGCGGTGAACGGCCCCACCATGACCGAGAACCCGCTGCTCGACGAGGTGCTCAAGGGCGAGTGGGGTTTCGACGGGGTCGTCGTGTCCGACTGGGACGCCGTGCGCTCGACGGCCGCCGCCGGCCGTGCGGGCACCGACCTGGCCATGCCCGGCCCGGACACGCCGTGGAGCGACGGCGCGCTGCTCGCGGCCGTACGCGCGGGCGAGGTGCCGGAACGGGCCGTCGACGCGAAGGTGCGGCGGCTGCTGCGGCTCGCCGCGCGCGTCGGTGCGCTCGAGGGCTTCCCGCCGGCCGCGCCGCCGTGCGAGCCGCTTCCCGAAGCGGAGGCGGCCGCGCTGATCCGCTCGGCCGCGGCGGCCGGCGCGGTGCTGGTCCGCAACGACGGCGCGCTGCCGCTGCGCCCCTCCGGGCTGCGCCGCGTCGCGGTGCTCGGGCCGAACGCAGCCGACGCACGGGTGCAGGGCGGCGGCAGCGCACGCGTCAGCCCGCCGTACACCGTGTCCCCGCTCTGCGGGATCGCCGAGGCGTTCGGACCGGACGTCGAGGTGGTGCACGCGACCGGCGCGCACGTCACGACCGGGCTGCGCCCCTTCACCCGCGACCAGGTCACCGACCCGGTCGGCGGCGAGCCGGGTGTCCGGGTGCGGCTGCGCGACGCCGCCGGGCGAATGTGGCGCGACGAGCACCGCGAGAGCGGATGGCTGCTGTGGATGGGCGTCCCGGAGATCGGCGACATCGCCGAGATCGAGGCGTCGTGCGTGTTCCGCGCGCCCGCGGACGGCACGTACCGACTCGGGTTCGGCGGGGTCGGCTCGGCGGTCATGACGATCGACGGGCGCACCGTCTTCGACGGCGTCGTCGACCCGTCCCTGCGCAACCACTTCGCCGCGCTGCTGGCTCCGATCGACGTCGGCCACGAGGTACGGCTCGCCGCCGGCCAGGAGGTGGCGATCGAGGTGCGGCTGCGGCCCGACTCACGTGGCCTGGACGTCGCGCTGCTCATGATCGGTTTCGAGCCGCCGCGCCGTTCCGACGAGGACGAACTCGCGCACGCCGCCGCGCTGGCCGCCGGTGCCGACGCCGCCGTGGTGGTGGTCGGCACGACCGAGCGGATCGAGAGCGAGGGGTTCGACCGGGTGTCGAC
Organism: Actinomycetota bacterium; assembly: GCA_048498315.1. Classification (GTDB taxonomy): domain Bacteria; phylum Actinomycetota; class Actinomycetes; order Streptosporangiales; family Streptosporangiaceae; genus Actinoallomurus. The sequence goes on along the minus strand of JBEHYF010000051.1, from coordinate 26,507 downwards.
CGCGCTGCCGGGCCGGCAGGACGACCTGGTGGCAGTGGTCGCGGCGGCCAACCCGAGGACCATCGTGGTGGTGAACGCCGGCGGCCCGGTCGCGATGCCGTGGCTGGACGACGTCGCGGCCGTCCTGCTGACCTGGTTCCCCGGCCAGGAGGGCGGGAATGCGCTGGCCGACGTGCTCACCGGCGCCGCGGAGCCCGGCGGGCGGCTGCCGACGACGTGGCACCACCGCGACCCGCGCGGCACCGGCCCCTCGCCGGTGCCCGAGGACGGCCGGCTCGTCTACCGGGAGGGCCTGCACATCGGCCACCGGGCGTGGCTGCGCGCCGGCGGGCGCGAGCCGGTGCTGCCGTTCGGGTTCGGGCTCGGCTACACGAGCTGGCGCTACGACGCCCTCGACGTCGCCCCGCCGGACGCGGACGCAGGTGCGCACGCGGGTACGGGCACGCGCGCGGACGCGGGCGTGGGTGCGGTCGCGCGGGTCACGCTGACCAACACCGGCGAGCGGCCCGGAACCGAGGTGGTGCAGGTCTACCTGTCCCGGCGGGAGTCGGCGGTGGAACGACCCGTCCGCTGGCTCGCCGGCTTCGCGAAGGTCGCGGCGGAGCCGGGGGAGACGGTCACGGTGGAGGTGGCGCTGCCGGGCCGCGTCTGGGCGCACTGGGCGACGGATGAGGGCCGCTGGACGGTCGAGCCGGGACCGTACGAGGTGCACGTCGGCGGGAACATCGCGGACACGCCGCTGCGGGCCGTCTGGACGATGTGACGCCGCCTTCCCGAGCCGCCGGGCCTACGGTGGCTCGGATCGGGCGGACCAGGTCTGCCTGGAAGGGGCATCGTCGCCGCGGAACGCCCGGATGATGTCCCGCTCCCGGAGCCCGGGCCGCCGGGAACGGCGCGGGTCAGATCGGGCGGAACAGGTCTGCCTGGAAGCGGTAGGCATCGCTGCGGTACGTCATGCGCCCGGCGAGGAGGGGAGTGCCGTCGTCGGCGTAGGTGACCTCCTCGCCGACGAGCACGGGCGCGCCGGGCTCGATCGCCAGGAGCGCCGCCGTCTCGGCGTCGGCGGCGTCGGCGCGCACCGTATAGGAACTGCGCGCGATGCGGACGCCGCACTCCTTCTCGAGCGTCTCGTACAGCGACCGGTCGGTGAGGTCGATGTCGGCGAGGGCGGCCGCGTGCGCAAGAACGACGACGCTGCCGTCGAGACAGACCGGCACGTCGTCGAGGCTGCGCAGGCGGCGCAGCTCCAGCACGCGGGCCGCCGGGGCGATGCCGAGCTGCTCGGCCTCCTCGAAGGTGGCCGGTCGCGGGCGCTGCAGCAGGATCTTCGACCGGGGGGTGAGCCCGCGGGCGCGGGCCATCTCCGAGAAGCTCTGCAGCGTGCTGGGCGGCTCGCCCACGACGTTGCGGGTGACGAACCAGCCGCGCTGGGACGAGCGGTCGAGCTTGCCCTCGTCGGCGAGGAGGCCCAGCGCGCGCCGCAGCGTGGATCGGCTGACCCCCAGGCTGCTCGCCAGGTCGCGCTCGCCCGGCAGCCGCCCGCCCGCGGGGAAGACGCCACGGCGCAGCGCGTCGCTGAGCCTCCGGTAGGTCTCCGTGACGGCCGCTCCGGCTCCCGTGTCCGCACCGGCGCTCATGGCTTCACGTTAGCAAGATCGTGAGGACCAGACGACCCAGACCTCGCAGAGGGCCGTGCATTCGTACGCTGTGGGCTGGCGGTGAACGTGCCGGCATCATTAGGGCGTCCAATAAACCATCAGGAGACATCTGGACTAACTGGTCTGCTCGGGCCTATGCTCACCGGTACCCGGGAGCCAGACGAACGTTCTCATCGGTGCCGAGAGCGGGCCACCGCCGGCGGCACGCGCTCCCCCGACGACAGGAGATCCCGTGATCACGCTCGGCAGCAGAAGGCGGATCGGTACCCTGGCGCTCCCGCTCGTCCTGGCGGGTATGGTCAGCGCGTGCGTGCCCGGCACATCCGCCCCGAAGGCGAACACGGCGCCCGCGGGGAAGGTCACGACCGACCCCGCGAAGATGGGCGAGGTTCAGCTCAAGGTCCTGGACTACTTCTCCGGCGGCGTCGACAACGACTGGATGAAGGGCGTCGTTTCGGCGTTCGAGAAGAAGTACCCGAACATCACCATCACCCGCACGTCGCTGCCGTGGGACGACGTGATGAAGGCGCTGCCGCTCAAGCTCCGCTCGAACGACCCGCCGGATATCGTCCCCGCCAACAACGGCTGGCAGTCGCTCGGCACGCTCGTCCAGGGCGGTCTGGTGCTCAACCTCGACAAGTACGCCGACGCGTACGGCTGGCGCAAGCGGTTCCCCGCCTCGATCCTGCGCGAGCACGAGTTCACCGCCGACGGCAAGCAGATGGGCACCGGATCGATGTTCGGCACGCCGGTGGCCCGGGCGTCGCTGATCGAGGTGTACTACAACCGGTCGCTGCTCCAGCGCATCGGCGGGGCGGTGCCCAAGACGTTCGCCGACTTCGAGACCGACCTCGCCAAGGCCAAGTCCACCGGGATCACGCCGATCTCGCTCGGCAACCTGGAACAGGTCGGCATCACCGGTCCGCTGTTCTCGGTCATGGACGCCCTCGGCCCGCAGAACAAGATCTCGGACTTCATCTACTCGCAGAATCACGTGCCGGTAACCCAGACCGGTTTCCCCGAGGCCACCCAGAAGATGAAGGACTGGGCGGGCAAGGGCTACTTCACCAAGAACTTCGCCGGCGTACCCGGCCAGGACGCCGCCCAGGCGTTCGTTGACGGCAAGGCGCTGTTCCGGTTCGACTACTCCGGGTCGCTGCCGCTCAAGAAGGGCCAGAGCGCGAACTTCGGCTCGTTCCTGCTGCCCCGCGCCGACGGCGGACACCCGGTCGCCACCGCGTCCTCGGCGACCAACTTCTCCGTCTCCGCCCGGAGCAAGCACCCCGACGCCGCGGCGGCGTTCATGAACTTCGCGGCGAGCCCGGAGGCTGCCCGGATCGCTGTGGCCGACCAGACCATGCCGCTGCTCGCGCCGGATGCCAAGGCGCCGAACGGAGACCCGCTGTTCGCCGACGACGTCGCCAACGCGGCCCAGGTCGCCGCGAACGACGGCTCCGTCCCGTACCTGGACTGGTCCACGCCGACCTTCCTCGACACCATCCAGCGGCAGGAGCAGGACCTGCTCGCCGGGAAGACGTCGGTCGACGCGGTGGTGCGGGCGGCGCAACGTGACTACGACGCGTTCCAGAAGAAGCTGGCGAAGTAAGTCGTGGCCACGCTGAGGCACAGGCCGGCCCCGGTCACCGCGTCGACGCCGTCCCCAGGAGCGGCCGGACGCCGGGGCCGGCCTGCCTCACCTCGCCGCCGGCGGCGGTGGATCGGCCTGCTGTACCTGGCGCCCGCTCTGGTCGTGTACGGGGTCGTGGTGCTCGGGCCCGCCGCACAGGGCCTGTGGCTGTCGCTCTACCACTGGGACGGCGTCACGGCTGCGACCTGGGCGGGTCTGGCCAACTACACAGGATTCCTGCGCGACCCGGCGCTGCGCCAGGCCGTCGAGCACACGCTCGTGTTCCTGGTGTTCTTCTCGCTCCTGCCGATCGTGCTCGGCCTGGTGAGCGCGGCGTTGACCGCGCGCAGGCACGTGCGCGGCGGGGGCGTCTACCGGTGGGTCATCTTCCTGCCGCAGGTGCTCACCCCGGCCGTCAGCGCGGTGGTGTGGAAGCGGATCTACGCCCCCGAAGGGCCGGTGGACGACGCGCTGCGCGCGTTCGGGCTGGGATCGCTGGCCCGCGGCTGGCTCGGCGACTACACCTGGGCGCTGCCCGCGCTCGGCCTGGCCGGCACGTGGGCCGCGTTCGGCCTGTGCATGGTGCTGTTCGTCGCCGGCACGCAGAACATCCCATCGGAGCTGTACGATGCCGCGCGGGTCGACGGCGCCGGGCCGGTCCGGGAGTTCTTCGCGGTGACCCTGCCGGGCCTGCGCGGCCAGATCGCCATCGTGCTGACGCTGACGATGCTCGGCGCGATCCGCGTGTTCGACATCGTCTGGCTGACCACCCGGGGCGGGCCGGGCACGTCGACCATCACCCCGACGATCGTGCTGTACGAGCGAGCGTTCGCCAATCCGGACGTCGGCGCGGCGTGCGCGATCGGCGTCGTACTGGCGGTCGTCTCCATGATCATCGCGTTGGCCGTCGTCAGGGTATCGGAGAGCGGCGAGTGAAGGTCTCCACGAGGGAGCGGGTGCTGAGCCACCTGCTGCTGATCCTGCTCGCCGCGAGTGTGCTGTTCCCGCTCGCCTGGATCTTCGGCGTCGCGCTCAGCCCGGATTCCACCGGCACGCTCGACCTCGCACATCCGCAGTGGTCGAACTTCGTGTCGGCCTGGCAGCAGGCCGGGTTCACCCGCTTCCTGCGGTCCAGTCTGATCATCACCGGCACGGTCGTCGTGGTCTCGACCGTGCTCGCGGTGCTCAGCGGGTACGCCTTCGGGGTGCTGCGGGTCGTGGGCGAGAAGGTGCTGTTCCCGCTCATCCTCTTCGGGATCATGATCCCGATGGAGTCGTTCGTCGTACCGCTGTACTACGACTTCCTGTCGTTCCATCTCACCGACACCTACCAGGGCATCATCCTGGCCCATGTCGGCATGGGCGTGAGCTTCGGCGCGTTCTGGATGCGGGCCGCGTTCCGCTCGGTGCCCGCGAGCATCGGGGAGTCCGCGGAGATCGACGGCGCGGGCACCTGGACGACGCTGTGGCGGGTCTACCTGCCGATCTCCAAACCAGCGGTGATCACGCTCGTGCTGCTGGGCTTCCTGTGGACCTGGAACGACTACTTCCTGGCGCTGATTCTCGTCTCGGACCCGGCGCACCAGCCGCTGACCCTCGGCCTGGGCGCGTTCTCTGGCCGCTACCTCGTGCAGTACAACCTGCTGGCCGCCGCGGCGCTGCTCATCTCGATTCCGGTCGTCGTGCTGTACCTGTTCTTCCAGCGGCAGTTCCTGCGCGGCATGCTCTCCGGCGCGCTCAAGGGATGACCCCGGGGTAGGGGCCGCGTGGCCCGCGGCCGTGGACGGGCCGCGGGCCACACGGTGGTTCAGGCGCCGATGGAGCCGGCGCCCAGGAGGGACTTGATGTCGCCGTAAAAGGCGGGCTCGGGATTGACCTGGAAGCGTTCGAGGTTCATCACGAGGCATTTGGCTCCGGGCCGCTGCGGCTGCAGGCGCAGGTGCACCGGGGCGCGGCCGGGGTGGGAGTCGAGGATGCGCTTGAGCTCCTGCACCAGGTGCGGGTTGACGCGGGTCTCGGGCAGCGAGATCACCACCGGCAGCTCGGCGCCGTCGGCGGCCTGGCTGACGTCCAGGACGGTGACCTCCTCGCCGTAGATGCTCAGCGTCTCGTCACGGACGTTGATACGGCCGCGGATGGAGACGACGCGGTCCTCGGCCAGCGCCTCGCTGTACAGCACGTAGCTCTTGGGGAAGATCAGGCACTCCACCGAGGCGTCGTGGTCTTCGAGGGTGACGATCGCCCACTGGTTGCCCTGCTTGGTGATCTTGCGTTGCAGGCCCGAGATGATCCCGGACACCTGCACGAAGCCCTCTGTACGGCCGGAGGCGAGCAACTCGGCGATCGTCGTGTCGCGGCCCGCCTCCAGCACCCGCTCGATGCCGTCCAGCGGGTGCGACGACACGTACAGGCCCAGCATCTCGCGCTCGAACGCCAACAGCGTGCTCTTGTCCCACTCGCCCTCGGGGATCGCGACGGAGAACGCGCCGCCGTCGTCGCCGGGCTCGTCGAACGCGCCGAACAGGGAGTCCTGGCCGCGGGCCTCGTTGCGCTTGACGTCGATGACCGCGTCGATGGCCTGCTCGTGCACCATGACCAGCGCCTTGCGGTGGTGGCCCAGGCTGTCGAAGGCGCCGGCCTTGATCAGCGACTCGATGACCCGCTTGTTGCAGACGATCGACGGGACCTTGTTCAGGAAGTCGTTGAAGTCGGTGTAGGCGCCCTTCTCTCTGCGGGTCTTGACGATCGCGTCGACGACGTTGGCGCCGACGTTGCGGATCGCGCCGAGGCCGAACCGGATGTCGCTGCCGACCGCGGAGAAGTTCAGCTCGCTCTCGTTGACGTCCGGCGGCAGCACCTTGATGCCGAGGCGGCGGCAGTCGGAGAGGTACACCGCCATCTTGTCCTTGTCGTCGCCCACCGAGGTCAGCAGCGCGGCGAGGTACTCGGCGGGGTAGTTCGCCTTGAGATAGGCGGTCCAGTACGACACGACGCCGTACCCGGCGGTGTGCGACTTGTTGAAGCCGTACCCGGAGAACGGCACCAGGACGTCCCAGACGGCCTTGATGGCCTCGTCGGAGAACCCGCGCTCCTTCATGCCGGCGGAGAACTTGCCCCACTCGGCGTCCAGGACCTCCTTCTTCTTCTTGCCCATCGCCCGGCGCAGCATGTCGGCGCCGCCGAGGGAGTACCCGGCGAGCTGCTGCGCGATCGCCATGACCTGCTCCTGGAAGACCACCAGGTGGTAGGTGTCGCCCAGGATCGGGTCGAGCGCCTCCTTCAGCTCCGGGTGGATCGGCTCGACCTTCTGCTTGCCGGTCTTGCGCAGCGCGTAGTTGGTGTGCGCGTTCATCTCCATCGGGCCGGGCCGGTACAGCGCCGAGACGGCGGCGATGTCGGTGAACTCGGACGGCTGCATCAGCCTCAGCAGCGTGCGCATGCCACCGCCATCGAGCTGGAACACCCCGAGCGTGTCGCCGCGGGCGAGCAGCTCGTAGGTCTTCTTGTCGTCCAGCGGCACCTGGAGGATGTCGATGTCGATGCCGCGGTTGGCCTTGACGTTGGCGATCGCGTCGTTGATGACGGTGAGGTTGCGCAGGCCGAGGAAGTCCATCTTCAGCAGGCCCATGTCTTCGGCCTGCGTGAAGGGGAAGCCGGTGATGATCGGGCCGTCGGCCTTCGGCTTGACCAGCGGGAGCACGTCGATCAGCGGCTCGGATGACAGGATCACGCCGGCGGCGTGGATGCCGGTGCCGCGGGTCAGGCCCTCGACGCCGACGGCAGTGTCGATGACCCGCTTGACGTCGGGCTCCTCCTCGTACATCTTGCGCAGCTCGGCGGCCTCGCCGTGGCGCGGGTGATTCTCGTCGAAGATCGCCGCGAGCGGGATCTCCTTGCCGCCGACCGCCGCCGGGAACGCCTTCGTGATGCGGTCGCCCAGCGCGTACGGGAAGCCGAGCACCCGGCAGGCGTCCTTGATCGCGGCCTTCGCCTTGATGGTGCCGAAAGTCACGATCTGGCAGACGCGGTCGTCACCGTACTTGCGGGTGACGTAGTCGATCATCTCGTCGCGCCGGCGGTCGTCGAAGTCGAGGTCGACGTCCGGCATCGTGATGCGCTCGGGGTTGAGGAACCGCTCGAAGATCAGCTTGTGCTCGATCGGGTCGAGCTCGGTGATGCCCGTGCAGTACGCGACCATCGACCCGGTGGCCGAGCCACGACCCGGGCCCAGGCCGATGCCGTTCGCGCGGGCGTACCGGCAGATGTCGGAGACGACGAGGAAGTAGCCCGGGAAGCCCATGTCGTCGATGACCTTGAGCTCGTAGTCGATGCGGTCGAGGACCTCCTGCGGCGGGTTGCCGTCGTAGCGGCGCTGCGCGCCCTTCAGGGTCTCCTTGCGCAGCCACGACGACTCGGTCTCGCCCTCCGGTACCGGGAACTTCGGCATCAGGTCTCGGTGGGAGAACACCTCGCTGTAGTCGCCGATGCGCTCGGCGATCAGCAGCGTGTTGTCGCAGGCGCCGGGCACCTGGTCGTCCCACAGCGCGCGCATCTCGGCGGCGGACTTGATGTAGTAGCCGGTGCCGCTGAACTTGAAGCGGTTCTGGTCGGCGAGCTGTTTGCCGGTGCCGATGCACAGCAGCGCGTCGTGCGCCTCGGCCTGGCTCTCGGTCACGTAGTGGGAGTCGTTGGTGGCCAGCGGCGGCAGGTTCAGCGTCCTGCCGATCTCGAGCAGGTCCTCGCGGACGTACCGCTCGATCGGGATGCCGTGGTCCATCAGCTCCAGGAAGTAGTTCTCCTTGCCGAAGATGTCGCGGTAGCGGGCCGCGGCCTCGAGCGCCTTGTCCTTCTGGCCCAGGCGCAGCCGGGTCTGCACCTCGCCGGACGGGCAGCCGGTCGTCGCGATGATGCCCTTGGCGTACTCGGCCAGCAGCTCGTCGTCCATGCGCGGGTACTTCTGGACGTGGCCCTCCAGCCAGGCCCGCGACTGCAGCCGGAACAGGTTGCGCAGGCCCTCGGCGTCGGCCGCCCACATCGTCATGTGCGTGTACAGGCCGCGGCCGGAGACGTCACCGCCCTCACCGGTCTCTTCGTTGGTCCGCCGCAGTGCCAGGTTGTCGGTCCAGAACACCGCCTCCTTGTGGAACCGTGAGGCGGGCGCGACGTACGCCTCGATGCCGATGATCGGTTTGATGCCCGCCTTCTTGGCGGAGTGGTAGAACTCGTACGCACCGTGCACGTTTCCGTGGTCGCTCATGGCGACGGCCGGCATGCCCTGCGCGGCCACCTCGTTCACGAGGGGGCCGACCTTCGCGGCGCCGTCGAGCATGGAGTACTCGGTGTGAACATGCAGGTGAACGAACGAATCAGGCACGCGGGCCCCTCTCGCGGCTGCGGTCTGGGAGTGTCACAAGACTCTAGTCTCATCCCAGGGGCAGCGTCCGATAAGGACCGTTACTCGCATGTCTGAAACCGGCCCGCAGCGATCGGTCCGGGCCGGCCGGCGGGGGTACGGCCTGTCAGCCGCGTGTGAGGATCGGCCGGTGAGTGGGCGGGGGGGGGAGGGACGGCCCGTCAGCCGGCGGAGGAAGGACGGCCTGCCGGCGCTGCGGGGAGGGACGGCCCGTCAGTCGGCGTGGGAGGGGGTGGCCCGGCGGCGCAGGTCGGCCTGGCGGGCCAGGTGCCCGAGGTCGTCGGCCGTGACCATGCCGACCACGCGCCCGTGCGCGGCCACGATGGCCAGCACGCCGCCGGCCAGGGGCGGGCGGCCGAGCAGCGACTCCGCCGGATCCTCGGGAAGCGCCAGATAACCGTCGGGAAGCGGCACGGCCAGCGCGTCGACGCGCACCCCGGAGGCGCGGGCGCGTGACAGCCGGTTCAAGGTCACCACCCCCACCGGCTCGCCGGTCACCGTGATGACCGGGAAGGCCGACTGGCGGGAACGCACGGCGACCGTGGCGACGAACTCGCCGACCGGCCGCCAGCCGGGCGCGCAGTCCGGCTCCGGGAGCATCAGGTCGCCGACACGCAGTCCCGCGGTCGCTTCGCGGAGCAGCTCCGACTGCGCCTCCACGCCGGAGGACCACAGCAGGAACCACCCGACGAAGATCAGCCACAGACCGCCCGTCTGCCTCCACAGCAGCAGTTCGGCGAGCCCGGCGCCGATGACCGCCGCGCCGAGGAAGCGGCCGGCGCGGGTCGCGGCGCGGTTGGCGCGGCCGCGGTCCCCGCTGCGCATCCACACCAGCGCCCGCAGCACCCTACCGCCGTCCAGCGGCGCGCCGGGCAGGAGGTTGAAGACGGCGATGAAGCCGTTCATCGCACCGGTCCACAGCAGCGCGGCAACCAAGAGCGCCGGGGCGCCGGCCGCGCCCGCGCCGATTCCGGCGAGGACGAGGACCGCGCCCGCGGCCAGGCTGGTCAGCGGGCCGACCGCGGCGATTCCCAGGTCGGCCCGTGCGGTCTTCGGCTCGTTTTCGAGCTGCGCCACCCCGCCGAGCATCCACAGCGTGATCGAACGGACGCCGACGCCGACCCTGCGCGCGACCAGCGCGTGCGCGATCTCATGGGCCAGCAGCGAGCCGAGGAACAGCGCAGCGGTCGGAATCGCGATCGCCCAGTAGAGCGCGGCGGAGTGTCCGGCCTCGGCGCGGGGCAGCACACCACCCGCGAGGACGTCCGCGATCAGGATGAGGATCACGAATACGGACCAGTTCGCCCCGACGGGGATGCCCGCCACCCGGCCCAGCGGGACGCTCTGCCTCATCGCCGGCTCCTCCAGCTCGTGTCCTCCGGCGCCGGACCCGGCCGCCGGACGCGGGTGCGGGGCACGGGCCGGTACTCAGACCGCTCCCCCGCCCGGTCGCCTGCCCGCGCGGTGCCTGCCGGCTCGGATCTAGGCTGGCGCACCTTGCCTTGCGTCCTCCCCGGACGGGTGCCCGGGCGTTCCCCCGGCTTGCTCCCGCCCCGTCGTTCGGGCCGTCGTTCAGGCCTTCGCCGCCTCGGCCGGCTCGCGCTCGGGGCGCGTCTCCCGCGGGATCGGCTCCCAGCGGTCGGCGATCCGCGCCTCGATCTGCGGCATCGTCGTGTACTCCAGGTCCTCGATCGGCAGCCGGTGCGGCTCGAACGGCCCGTGCCGGCGCAGGTAGTCCATGGCGAGGTTGGCCTGGTGGCGGGCCTCGTCGAAGGACGGGTCGGCGAACATGTCGCGCGGTCCGATCAGCTTGCCGTCGTGCACCTGGAAACCCAGCGCGACGACGCGCGGCGGGCCGTCGAATCGGGCCGGGTGCGCGTGGCCGAACGGAACCGGCATGAACGGCGCGTGGTGCGAGCCGCGCATGCAGCCGGCGACCGCGTACGGGAAGGCGAACGGCTCCAGCACCTCACCGACCGCGGGCAGCCCGGACTGCGCCCGTACGATCATCACCGGGTCGTCCTTGCCCACGTACTTGCCGGCGATCAGCGACAGCCGCTGCGTGCTCGTGCTCGCCGCGGGGATGTCCAGCGTCTTCGACCGCACGCCGTGGATCACGTACCGGGCCGGCGAGCCGATGAACATCAGCATGTCGTACAGCTCGGCCGGGCAGTCGAAGAAGATCCTCTTCTCCTTGTACAGGTCATAGACCTCGAAGACGAAGCCCGCGTGCATCTTCGAGTCGATCACCAGCCCCGCGGTGTTGAACGGGTCGGCGAACATCTTGTACAGCGGGTAGTTCCAGGCCCCCGGCTCGGTCTTGTCGGCCAGGAAGCAGATCACCGGCTCCGACGGCCGCTCCTCGAACTGCAGCTCGGTGTAGCCGGGCCCCATCCCGCGCAGGTTGCCGGAGAAGGCGTCCGACAGCAGGTCCTGGCCGGCGCCGTACAGCCCCAGGTCGCGTGCCACGCCGGTGGTGGTCTGGAAGACGTCCCAGGCGAAGGAGTGGACCAACTCGCTGTCGACGCCGTGGCCGTGCGTCATGATCAACGAAATGTCGTCGCCGCAGCTCGCGACGTCACCGTCGATCAGGAGCTCGCTGCGCACCGCGCGGTCCATCGCGTGCCGGACCGCCGCGAGCATGTCCGGATGTACGGCCGAATGGCCGACAAACCCGCCGGTGTCGGCCTTGATGACACTCAACGTGATCAAGGTAATCACCGCCTTTCACCTCCACTGTCGGATCGGCGGACGGCGGGATTCAGGGCCGCACGTCACCCGGGACGAAGGACTTTCGTCTCTTCCCTCCGCGACCGGGTCTCGAAGCCGGCGGTGCGCGGCCTCGGCCGTGCCCGGCCTCGGCGGGCTCGTCACGGGACGCGCCATCCCGGCTCAGCCGGTCGGCGGGCCCGTTCCGCCCGTCGCCCGTACGGCGTGCCGTGGCTCGGCGATCTCCCCGGCCACCGGCCCGAGCAGGGCGGACAGGACCCGCTGCGCGTGCCGGAGCAGGTCGTCCACGGTGATCACCCCGGCGACCGTGCCGCCGGTGAGCGCCGGCAGCCGCCGGACCGCGTGGGAGCGGAAGACCGCGAGTGCGGTGTCGACGTCGTCGTCGGCCGACACACTGATCACGTCCCGGGTCATGACCTGGTCGATGGGCGTGTCCGGTGGCAGATCGGCGGCCAGCACCCGCAGCGCGATGTCGCGGTCGGTCACGATGCCGACCATCCGCTCCGCGTCCACGACCACCAGGCATCCCACGCCCGCGAAGTCCATCTGCCGTGCCGCGTCCTGTGCCGACACGAGCGTCGGCACGGTCACGGCCGGCGTGGACATGTGGTCCTTCACCTTCATGTCGGCGGCTCCCGTCTCGTGGGTGGACGGCGCCCGGGAGCGCCCGGTGACCACGCCTGTCCCCGGCGCGGCCGGCGCGATCCCCGGATCCCCGGGCGGGGCACCGCGCCGCACTCCCATCGCATGCCGCCGCGGCCCTCCCAGACCAGAGGGCGGACCTCCCGGACGGCCGGGACCTTCGTCCCCCGCCGCGGCGTGCCGGGAGCGGCGAGGACGGGCGGACGTCGCCGGTCCTCCGGCCGCGCGACCGGGCCGAGGCGGCCGGAAGTGGCCGCGTGCTGCGGGGAGCGGCGGTCTCACCAGTCAGAATGCTCAAACCCAGAACATGGGATCTATCTCGCATGTTCGCGCGTTTACCGAGAGCAACACCATATTGGAGCGTTGCGCGTCTTAGTGATTAATCAGGACGCAAACCCGCAAGCCAGGAGCACAAGTGCGAATGGGACCACGTACGGCCGACGACGAAGGCGGCATACCCCGCCGGGACGGTCCCGGTGAGCACTTCCCGGACGTTCCCGAGGCTGGTGCCGCCCAGCGTGGCGGCCTCGGCGCGGCCCTCGCGGCGACGCTCGCCTCCGCGTTCGTCTGGGGCGTCGCGCACCTGATGGCCGGCCGGCGCGTCGCCGGAGCGCTCCTCATGGGCCTGTTCGCCGTGCTCGTCGCGGGCGGCGTCGTCGCGGTCGTCGACTTCCCGCACCAGCTCCGCGAGGTCGCGTTGCGGCGCGACTGGCTGGCCGGCACGGCCGTCGCGCTGATCGTCCTCGCAGCCGTGTGGGCGGCCATCGTCGTCCGGTCATACCAGGTGGTCCGGCCGCGCGGCATGGGCCTTGGCCCGCGCGTGCTCGCGGGGACGCTGGTGCTGCTGTTGGCCCTGGGAGTCTGCGCGCCGCCGCTGTGGGCGGCACGCGACGCCTACACGCTGCGGGACACGATCAGCACCATCTTCCACGGCGACGCGCACGCGCCCGCCCGGCCGATCGACGAGTCCGACCCGTGGAAGGACCGGCCACGGGTGAACATCCTGCTGCTCGGCGGCGACGGGGCCGGTGACCGTGTCGGCATCCGTACCGACAGCATGACCGTCGCCAGCGTCGACACGAAGACCGGCGACACCGTGCTGCTCAGCCTGCCGCGCAACCTGCAGGACTTCCCGGTGATCCCGCGGCTGCGCTCCCGCTGGCCGGACGGCTTCACCGGTGTGGGCGCGCCGGGCGACCAGGGCCTGCTGAACGAGATGTTCCAGGACGCCGAGGACGACCCGTCGCTCGTGCCCGGGTACGGCAAGGGCCGGCGCGGCCCCGAACTGGTGCGGGAGGAGATCTCCTACCTCATCGGCCAGCCCATCGACTATTACATCCTCGTGAACCTGTTCGGCTTCGCCGACCTGGTCGACGCGATGGGCGGCGTCGAGGTGCACATCACCCACGACATCCCCTACGGCGGGCCGGAGGACGGCAGCGCGCCCACCGGGGTGCTCAAGGCCGGCGACCGTAAACTGAACGGCAAGCAGGCCCTCTGGTACGGCCGTTCGCGCACGGCCAGCAGCGACTTCGTCCGGATGGGCCGGCAGAAGTGCCTGATGAAGGACATCGCCGAGCAGGCCGACCCGCAGAAGGTGCTGACCCGCTTCCAGCAGCTCGCCGCCGCGACGAAGAAGACGATCTCCACGGACATCCCGGCCGACCTGCTGCCGGCGCTCGTGAAGCTGTCGGAGACGGTGAAGCACGGCGCGCAGATCAGCAGCCTGATGTTCGTCCCGCCGCGGTTCCACGTCTACCGGCCGGACGTGGCGGCGATCCGTAAGGCCACCGCGCGCGCGATCGCCGAAAGCGAACAGGCGAGTGAAGCGGCGCCGGCGCCGGGCGACTCCGCCCGGCCGGGCGATGCTCCGAGCCCGGCCGGCACCGAGGTGCCGGCGGCCGGATCGAGCGGGCCGAGCGGGTCGAGCGGCTCGCCGCCGGCGCACGCACCGGCCGGTCCTGGCGTGCCGGAGGAGCCGTCCGCATCGCCTGATGCGGGCGGTTCCTCGGCGGAGCCGACGCCGTTGTCCTCGGCGTCGTCACGGAGCGGAGCGGCGTCCCTGTCATCGGTCTGCGGAGGGTGACGAACAGGAACGGCGCCTGCGGTCATATGCCATTCAAAGTGGTTGACTTGAACGTTTTTCCCTATTTCCGAGATTGGTGTGGGGAGCGTGTCCTACCGTGCTATCGAGCCTGGTGAGGTGACACGTGGGGTAGGATCCAGCAGTCAATGCCAAAGGTTACTGACCGCATCTATTCAGTCACTTTGCAATCCGGATGGCGGAACCGCACGTCCCCGAGGGGACCGCGTGGGCGCGCGGGGCAGACCCCGCGAGCAGATGATCAGGAGACTCCATGGCACGGCGTCAGGTTGGCGGCCGAGCGGTAAGGGGCCGTGAGCCGATCCCGGTCGCCGGTCTGTGGCGAGCGCTGGGACTCACGGTCGCCTCGGCCTTCGTGTGGGGTGTCGCCCACGTGTCGGCCGGACGCAGGCTGGCCGGTTTCACGCTGATGAGCCTGCTCGCGCTGCTCGTCGCCGGCACCGCGACGGCGGCGCTGGCGTTCCAGGACCGGCTCAAGCAGATGGTGGTCCAGAACTTCTGGCTGGACGTCATCACCGCCGGCATCCTCGTCCTGGCGCTGGTGTGGGCGTCCGTGATCATCCGGTCCTACCAGGTGGTCCGGCCGGCCGGGCTGCCCACGGCGATGCGCGCGGCCTCCGGCGCTCTCGTCGTGGTCATGGTGCTGCTGATCTGCACCCCGTTCGTGTACGCGGCGAACACGACGTACGTACTGCGCAACACCCTGTCCAACATCTTCCCGGGCGACGACCACTCGGGGCAGGCGATCAACGCCGGCGACCCGTGGAAGAACCTGCCGCGGCTCAACGTGCTGCTGCTCGGTGGCGACGGCGGCAAGGACCGCACCGGAGTCCGCACCGACAGCATGACGGTCGCCAGTATCGACACCAAGACCGGCAACACCGTGCTGTTCAGCCTGCCGCGCAACATGCAGTACTTCCAGATGCCGCCGCGGCTGCGGTCGATCTACCCCAACGGCTACCGGCCGGCCAAGGGCTCCGGCTACGACGGCCTGCTCAACGAGATCTACCAGCTCGCCGAGCAGAACCCACGGCTCGAACCGGGGTACAAGAAGGGCCAGCGCGGCCCGCACCTGCTCGAAGAGGTCATCGGCAACCTGCTCGGCCTGAAGATCAACTACTACATCCTGGTGAACCTCGACGGGTTCAAGGACATCGTGAACGCGATGGGCGGTGTCACGGTCCACATCGAGAAGCGGCTGCCCATCGGCGGCGAGATCGTCAACGGCCATTACACCCGCCTGCCGACCGGCTACCTCGAGCCCGGCACCCGCAAGCTCAACGGCGAGCAGGCCCTCTGGTACGGCCGGTCCCGCGACGCGGACAGCGACTACTACCGCATGGACCGCCAGAAGTGCCTGATGAAGGACATTGCCGACCAGGCCGACCCGCAGACGATCGTCACCCACTTCGAGAAGCTGGCGAAGGCGGCGGCGAAGACGATCTCCACCAACCTGCCGTCGGCGCTGCTGCCCGCCCTGGTCAAGCTGTCCGAGAAGTTCAAGAACGGCGGCGACGTGCGCAGCGTGGCGTTCACGCCGAACCAGTTCCCGAACATCCAGCTCTACCCGCCGGACGTGAACTTCCTGCGCCGGGAGACCGCCAAGGCCATCGCCGCCAGCGAACACCCGCAGCCGGCGAGCACGCCCAGCGCGAGCGCGACACCACACCACAAGACCACGGCGGCCTCGCACGCGACGTCGGCGCACAAGAGCTCGGGCGTGGGGCTGTCGCTGAAGAACGCCTGCGGATGAGCCGGCCCCGTGGTGCCGGTCCGCGATCCCGGCCGCCCGGAGGCGTCCGGCACACCACGCCGTACGGTGCAGAATGTCCGGGTGACGACCGGTAGTCATCCGAGCGGGCGCCCCCTGCGCAGGCGCGTGCTCGTGGCGATCGTCGGCGTGGCCGCCCTCGCGGTGGTGCTGCTGGCGATCCCGCTGGCGATCGCGCTGCAGCGGCTCTACCGCGACGAGGCGATAGTGGCGCTCGAACGCGACGCGACCCGCGTCTCGGCGGCGGTGCCCGACAGCATCGCCCGGCATCCGAAGCCGGTGCCGCTGCCGACCGGCATGTCGCACACCCTGAGCATCGGCATCTACACGCTGAACGGCCACAAGGTCACCGGGCGCGGGCCCACTTGGTCGGACGTGGCCGGCGACGCGGCCGACGGGCGGGTGCACGAGGCGGTGGAGCACGGCCTGCTCGCCGTTTCCGCGCCGGTCCCTTCGGACGAGCGGTTCGTCGCGGTGATCAGGGTCGCCGAGCCGTACCAGCGGGTCAGCGACCCCGTCGAGCGCGCGTGGCTGCTCATGGGAGCCCTGGCGCTCCTCGTGATCGGGCTGGCCGCCGTGGTCGCCCGTCGGCAGGCCGGCCGGCTCGCCGCGCCGCTCGAACGCCTCACCCGCGACGCGCAGGCCCTCGGTAGCGGCGACTTCAGCATCCGCGCGTGGACCGTCGGCGTACGCGAGGCCGACGAGGCCAGCCGGGCGCTGGAGGCGACGGCGCGGCGGCTCGGCGAGGTGCTCGGGCGCGAGCGCGCGTTCAGCGCGCACGTGTCCCACCAGCTCCGCACGCCGCTCACCGGGCTGCTCCTCGGCCTGGAGTCCGGCCTGAACGGCGGCGACCCGCACGCCGTCATCCGCACGGCGCTCGAACGCGGCGAGCACCTCCAGGAGATCATCGAGGACCTGGTGCGGCTGTCCCGCGGCCACGCCACCGACCGGGGCGTGCTGGACGTGCCGGCGCTGCTCGACGAGGTGCGCGCCCGCGCCCGGCCCCGCGCCGGCATCACCGTGGAGGTGCAGGACGGCCTGCCGGAGGTGCGCGCGTCGGTGTCGGCGGTCCGCCAGATCCTGAACGTGCTGGTCGACAACGCCGTCACGCACGGTAAGCCGCCCATCACCATCTCCGCGGTCGACGTCGGCAGCGGCCTGGCGATCGAGGTCGGCGACATGGGGCCGGGCATCCCGGACGGCTTCGACGCGTTCCGCGCCCCGTCGGACGGACACGGCATCGGGCTGGCGCTCGCCCGCTCGCTCGCCGAGGCGGAGGGCGGCCGGCTCGTCATCAGGCGCCCGTCGCCCCCGGTGTTCAGCCTCCTCTTGCCGACGAGCGACCATGGTGGCTCTGAATGATCAGATGGCACCTGACTCACACATCCACGGCCGAGTCTCGTTCGAACCGGTAGCCGCGTCCGCGCAGCGTCGTGATCTGCCCGTACGGGCCGAGCTTGCGGCGCAGCGTGGAGACGTGCACGTCGAGCGTCTTGGTCGGGCCGAACCAGTTCTCGTCCCAGACCTCGTCCATGAGCTGCTCGCGGGTGACCACCTCTCCCGCGCGCGTCACCAGGGCCGCCAGCAGGTCGAACTCCTTCGGCCGCAGCAGCACCTCGGTGCCGCCCGCGTGCACCCGCCGCGCGGGCAGGTCCAGGCGCAGGCGGCCCACGGTGATGACGCGGTCGCCGGGCTCGGCCGCCCGCCGGCGCAGGTGCGCCCGGATCCGGGCCACCAGTTCGGTCAGCCGGAACGGTTTGGTGAGGTAGTCGTCGGCGCCCGCGTCGAGCGCGACCACCACCTCGAACTCCTCGGTGCGCGCGGTCAGCACGACGATCACCGCCTGCGGGAGCGCCGCCCGCAGCCGCCGGCACAGCTCGACGCCCTCGATGTCCGGCAGGCCCAGATCCAGCAGGATCAGGTCGGGGGGCTCGCCGCCGGTGGCGTAGTCGAGCGCGGCCGCGCCGGTCGCCGCCAGCGTCGCCTCGTATCCGCCCGCGGACAGAGCTTTGAGCAGCTCAGACCCGATGACGGCGTCGTCCTCCACCACCATGATCATTTCCCGCCTCACGCCTCTGATCCTAAGGACCCTCCCCGGTCGATCGTTCGTTGACGGGTAAGATCCGTTCCCTTACCGAAAGTCAAGGGGTTGTAAGCAATGACAGACATCAGCGTGGTCGTCATCGCCTACAACGATGCCGACCGTCTGCCGCGCGCGGTCCGGTCCGTGCTCGGCCAGTCCCACCGCAGCGTCGAGATCGTGATCGTTGACGACGCCAGCACGGACGGTACGGGGCAGGTCGCCGACCGGCTGGCCGCCGGGCACCCGGACCGGATCCGGGTCGTGCACCGCCGGGAGAACTCCGGCGGCTGCGGGCAGCCGCGCAACGACGGAATCGACGTCGCCCGCGGCATGTACGTGATGTTCCTCGACAGTGACGACACGCTCGACCGGCATGCCTGCCGCAATATGGCCGCCACCGCCGAGGAGACCGGTGCGGACCTGGTGTCGGGATGCTGCTGGCGGGTCTTCCCCGACAAGGGTGAGGAGCGCGCCTGGTACCGCGGCGTCTACCGGGAGCGGGCCGTGTACTCCTCGGTGCGGGAACGGCCGGAGTTGCTGTACGACACGCTGTCGACCAACAAGCTGTACCGGCGGGAGTTCCTCGACCGCGAGGGCCTGCGGTTCGTCGAGCGCCTGCACTATGAGGACCTGCTGTTCAGCACCCAGGCGTACCTGGCGGCGCGGAAGATCGCGATCATCCCGCACCGGGTCTACAACTGGATGATCACCGAGAACGCCGAGATGCTCTCGATCACCAACCAGCGGGCCGAGCTGCGCAACTTCTCCGACCGGCTGGAGATCTTCCGCCGCATCGACGCCGTCTACGCGCGGTACGGCGCCGACGACCTGAAGCTGTCCAAGGACATCAAGTTCCTCAACCACGACCTGCTGCTGTACGTGCGCGGGCTGCGCAGCCGCGACCCGGAGTACCGCGCCGACTTCCTCCGGCTGGCCCGCGAGTACATGACCACCCTCGATCCGCGGGCCTACGATAAGGCCCACGAGATGCAGGCGATCATCGGGTACATGGTCGCCCGCGGTGACTTCGAGGGCGCCGTGACGGCGTCGGACTACGTGCCGCGCAAGGGCGCCAAGGCGTACCTGACCACGCGGCTGGTCGAGCGCGACGGGCGGATCTACTGGTCCGCCGAGCACCTCGACGACCCGGACGGCCGCCGTATCCTTGACGTGACCGAGCTGGGCATCCACTCGCTTCCGCTGAAGAGCGTCGGCCTCGGCGGCCGCGTGCACCGTATCGAGCGCGCGGACCCGGTGTACCGGCTCACCGGCGACGTCGTGAACCCGCTCGGCCGCATCGCCGCGGGCACCCGGCTGGGCGCGCGCCTGGAGTTCCGCGACCGCAGCCGCAAGGGCCGTTTCTTCTCCGTGCCAGCCACGGCGACCCACGGCGACGACATGATCACCTGGACCGCCGACCTGCGGCCGCTGCGCGACATCCGCCCGCTCGGCTTCGTCGACCAGAGCTGGGGCCTGCGGCTGCGCCTGACCGTGGGCGACGAGGAGCTGCTGGTGCGGCTGTTCGCCGACCCGTCCACCGCCGACGCCGTGGACGTCGCGCTGCCGGTACGCCCGCGGCTGACCCGGCTGGCCGGCGACCACCTGGAGACGCACGTCCCCGAGTCCGGGGAGATGGCCTTCCGCCTCGTCGCGCACGGCCGGCTCGCCCGGGCCTTCCTCGCGGCACTGCGCCGCTTCACCTCCACGGGCCGCGGCCGGCGGTGGTGGACCGCGCTGCGGCAGGCCGAGCATTCCGTACGCAACACGTTCACCCGCCGCAGCACCAAGATCGCAATCTACAACAGGTATCTGATCCGCCTGCCGATCCGGCGGAACACGATCGTCTTCGAGAGCCACCTGGGCAAGCAGTACTCCGACAACCCCAAGTACATCTACGAGGAGCTGCGCAGGTCCGGCGCGAACTACACCGCGATCTGGTCGTACGCGGGCAGCGCGAAGGGCTACCCCAAGGACGCCAAGCTGGTGCGCCGCGGCTCCTGGTCGTACTACCTGGCGCTGGCCCGGGCCCGGTACTGGATCGACAACCAGGGCTTCCCGCGCGAGGCCGTCAAGCGCCCACAGACCACCTACATCCAGACCTGGCACGGATCGGCGTACAAGCTCATGGGTGTGGACGCGCCGGAGACGAAGGCCGGCACCCGCGCGCAGCGCGCCCGCCTGCAGGAGATGGTCGACCGCTTCGACTACTTCCTGATCCGCTCCGAGCACGACGCGCGGACTCTGGTGAAGGGCCTCGGCGTGCGCGCCGAGCTGATCCGCAGCGGCTACCCGCGCAACGACGCGCTGGTGAACGGCGGCGACGCCGCCGGCCTGCGCGAGCGGCTGAAGCTGAGCGACGGCCGCAGGGTCGTGCTGTACGCGCCGACCTTCCGCACCGAGCCGGACGGCAAACCGCGCAAGCGCTTCGAGGTGCCCTTCGACATGGAGCGCTTCGCCCGCGAACTCGGCGACACGCACGTGCTGCTCGTACGGCCGCACTACCTCAGCACGGTCGTGCTACCGCCGAGCCTGCGCGGCACCGTGCGCAACGTGGCCGACGTGCACGACGTCACCGCGCTGCTGCTGTTGTCCGACGCGCTGGTCACCGACTATTCCTCGATCATGTTCGATTACGCGCTGCTGGACCGGCCGATGGTGATGTTCACCCCGGACCTGGACGACTACGCCCGTTCCCGCGGGTCCTACTTCGACCTGGCCGAGCACGCGCCCGGCCCGATCGCCGCCGACGAGGACCAGCTCTTCGCGGCGCTGCGCGAGCTGTCCCACGACACGCACGCCAAGCAGCGGCGCGCGTTCGTCGAACGGTTCGGCGAATACGACCGGGGAACGGCCGCCAAGCAGATCGTCGAGCGCTTCTTCACGGGGAGCGACCGCAATGGCTGAATCGCGCGACATCTTCATCGTCTGCAACAACCACGAGGAGCTCGGCGGCCTGCAGCGCTGGGTGCACCACGCCGCACGGCTGTTCACCGAGCGCGGCCACCGCGTGCACGTCGTCGGCATCACGCACGCCGCGCAGCCGCACGACTACGGCAGCGACCTGCCGTACCGGCTCAGCGTGCTGCACGACACCCCGGTGCCTCCGCGCCGCGGCGAGCGCCTGCGCGAGCTGCGCCGCCTCGCCGTGCAGCGCCGGGGCGCGGCGAAGCTCACCGAGCTGCTGCGCACGGCCCGGCCGGGCGGCGTCGTCATCGCCGCGCAGGTGTGGGCGATGGAGTGGGTGGCGCTGGCCGACACGAACGGCCTGCCCGTCATCGGGATGAGCCACGAGTCGTTCGAGGCCACGAAGGGCTCGTCCCGGTTCGCCCGCGTACAGCGCTACTTCGCCGACGCCGACCGGCTGCTCGTCCTCACCACCGAGGACGCCGACGCCTGGGCGCGGGCCGGCATGTCCAACGTCGACGTGATACCGAACCCGCTGCACGTCACGCCCTCCGGCTTCCCCGACCTGACCCGGCCGGTCGTCGTCGCGCTCGGCCGCCTGTCGTTCGAGAAGGGCCAGGACATGCTCCTGGAGGCATGGGCGCGGATCACCGAACGGGCCGGCGCCGCGTCGTCGCCGAACCGCCCGCCGGCGTGGCGGCTGCGGCTGTACGGCTCCGGTCCCGACGAAGAGGCGCTGCGCCGCCAGGCCGCCGAGCTCGGCGTCGACGTCGAGATGCCGGGCACGACATCCGACATCGAGGGCGCGCTGACCGAGGCGTCGATCTACGCGCTGCCGTCGCGGAGCGAGGGGTTTCCGATGGGGGTGCTGGAGGCAATGGCCTACGGCCTGCCGGTGGTCGCCTTCAACAGCGCGCCGGGCATCCGCGAGCTGATCACGCACGAGGTCGACGGGCTGCTCGTCACGCCGGGCAACGTGCCGGAGTTCGCCGCCGCGCTCGAACGCCTCATGGACGATCCCGGGCTGCGCACGAAGCTGGGGACGGCGGGCCGTGCCTCGGTGCAGCGGTTCTCGGCCGACGCGGTGATGGACCGCTGGGAGCGCGTGTTCGCGCTGCTGTACCGCTGACGAATGGCCCGGCCGGCTCGGCGCCCTCGGGCCGCCGTGCCCGTACGCCGGTGCCGCGGAGCCGTACGCCGTGCCGCAGGTCGTACACCGGGAAGCGGCGGCGGTCGTACGGTGGAGGGCGTGATCTCTCGTGACGACGTCGAGGCGGCCCGGGCACGGATCGGCGCGCGGATCCGCCCCACGCCGGTGTTCGAGGCCGGCCACGGAAGGCTGCTGAAGCTGGAACAGCTCCAGCACACCGGATCGTTCAAGCCACGCGGGGCCTTCAACCGCATCCTCGCCGCCGCCGAGCGGGGCGGTGTCCCGGACGCGGGCGCCGTCGCGGCCTCCGGCGGCAACGCCGGCCTGGCCGTCGCGTACGCGGCGCGGGAGCTGGGCCACCGCGCGGAGGTGTACGTGCCGGAGACCGCGCCGGCGGTCAAGGTGGCGCGGCTGCGCGCGCTCGGCGCGTCCGTAGCACAGGTCGGCCGCGAGTACGCCGAGGCGTATGAGGCGGCGACCAAACGGGCCGCCGACACCGGGGCGCTGTTCTGCCACGCCTACGACCAGCCCGAGATCTGCGCCGGCCAGGGCACGCTCGCGCTGGAGCTGGAGGAGCAGACCGGCGGCGTCGACACCGTGCTCGTCGCGGTCGGCGGGGGCGGGCTGATGGCCGGGATCGCCGCCGCCCTGGAGGGGCGCTCCCGAGTGGTCGCGGTCGAGCCGAACGGCTGCCCGACCCTGCACGCGGCGCTGGCGGCCGGGCGACCGGTCGACGTGGAGGTGTCCGGAGTGGCCGCCGACGCGCTCGGCGCCCGCCGGGCCGGCGACATCGCCTTCGCCGTGGCCCGCCGCACCCGCGTCGCGTCGTTGCTGGTGAGCGACGCCGACCTGGTCGCGGCCCGGCTGGAGCTGTGGCGCCGGCACCGCGTCGTCGTCGAGCACGGCGCCGCCGCGGCGTACGCGGCGCTGCTGTCCGGCGCCTACCGCCCGGAGCCCGGCGAACGGGTCGCGGTCGTCTGCTGCGGCGCCAACACCGACCCGTCCGACCTCACGTAACGTCGAACCTTCGCATCCGGAGCGTGAAGGTTGGTAGCGTGGCCGCAGATGGCCCTGACACGGTGGTCGTCTCCGCGCAGGAGAGCTGATGATGGCGGCGCTTATGTCCGACCTTCCTGACATGCCGAAGAAGCGGCCGTGGTACGTGCCCCCGGAGGAGGGCTTCCACGCGGAAGACCTCGATCGCATTCCGGAGCTGCCGCCTCACACAGAGTTGATCGATGGCAGCCTTGTCTTCGCGTGTGCCGGCCCGGCCGAGATCCCCGGTCGGCCGTCGCGCCGCACCCGCGTGTGGTGGCTCAGATCCAGGAGTCGAACCACATCCTCGCGTGCCAGGCGTCGTACGACATGATCTGGCCGGTCAGCACCGGATACAGGTACCAGAAGTTCACCAGCACGATGAACAGGTAGGCGCCCCCGGCCGCAGCGCCGACCATGCGGCGGACGGGTGACGCCTGCGCGGGCCCCATGACGAGCCCGAGGACCAGCACGAGCGCCAGCACCATGAACGGCAGCATCGGGTTGGCGTAGAACAGGAACATCGTGCGGTGGTTGAAGCCGTAGTAGAACCACGGCACCCAGCCGGCGAGGAAGCCCAGCAGCGTGGCGCCCGCCCGCCAGTCGCGCTGCACCAGCCACCACACCGCGATGACGATGAGCGCGATGATCGAGATCCACCAGATCGCGGGCGTGCCGATGTCGAGCACCTCGCGAGAGCACTTCGGTGCGCCGCCGCAGCTCGACGGCTCGGTGTAGTAGAACGCCACCGGCCGTTTGAGCACCATCCAGTTCCACGGCCACGACTGGTAGTCGTGCTTGACCGTGAGGTTGGTGTGGAAGTGCCACATCTGCTTGTGGTACTCCCACAGGCGCGGCATCGCCTGCGTGGCCGCGATGACCGGGTTGGACGACACGGGCCCGCGGCCCCAGCCGCCCGCGTTGAAGATCCAGCCGCTCCACCACGCCAGGTAGGTGATGCCGCCGAGCACGACGATCGACAGGAACGCCGGGACCCCTTCCAGCACGAATGCGCCGAGGTAGGGGCGGTGCACGCCGGCGGACCGGCGGGCGCCGATCGACCAGAAGAACGCCAGCAGCCCGAACGCGGCGATGTAGTAGATGCCCGTCCACTTCGTCGCGGTCGCGGTGCCCAGGCACAGGCCGGCCGGGATCAGCCACCAGTGCATGACGAACGGACCGAGCGGCGCGTCGCCGCCGCCCTCGGCGACCTTGCGGGCGAGTTGCGCGCGGGACGCGTCGCGGTCGAGCAGCAGGCAGGCGAAGCCGGCGAGGATCCAGAACAGCAGGAAGATGTCGAGGATGGCGGTGCGGCTGGTCACCAGGTGCATGCCGTCGAGGGCCAGCAGCAGCCCGGCGGCGCAGCCGAGGAGCGTCGACCGGGTCATCCGCCGCGCCACCCGCGCCATGATCAGCACCGAGAGCGTGCCGACCAGCGCGCCGGCGAACCGCCACCCGAACGGGTTCATGCCGAACATCCACTCGCCGATGGCGATGAGCCACTTGCCCGCCGGAGGGTGGGCGATGAAACTGCCGCCCGGTGCCCAGATGTGGAGGTCCGGTGGGTTCTGCACGAGCAGCTGGTCGGCGTTCTTGACCGTGTTGTGCTCGTAGCCGAAGTGCAGGAGCGCCCAGGCGTCCTTGGCGTAGTAGGTCTCGTCGAAGATGACCGCGCGCGGCTTGCCGAGCTCGTAGAAGCGCAGCACGCCGGCGATCAGCGTCACGAACAGCGGGCCGAGCCAGCCCATCAGCCGACTGCCGGGGATGCGCGGCGTGAGCCACTGGCGCAGCGACGGCGGGTGTTCGCGCCGATCGGACCGGACCTGGGGTTCGATACCTGTCATCGCCACCACCCCGACATCGTACGGGTGCCTGCCCGCACGATCGCGCACTTCACACACTTGGGATCCGCGCATGTCCCACGGTGACCGAAGATGGGGGCGTGGGAAGTCCCGGAACGCTGACCCTCGCCGCCGCGCCGATCGGGTGCGCCGACGACGCCTCACCGCGGTTGCGCGCCGCGCTCGGCGCAGCCGACGTCATCGCGGCCGAAGACACCCGGCGGCTGCGCCGGCTCACCGCCGACCTCGGCGTCACACCGGCCGGCCGCGTCGTGTCCTACTACGACGCGAACGAGCGCTCGCGGGCCGCGGAGCTGCTTGAGGAGCTGCGGGCCGGACGCGACGTGCTGGTGATCACCGACGCCGGCCTGCCGGGCGTGTCCGACCCGGGCTACCGGCTGGTCGCCGGCGCGGTTGAGGCCGGTCTGCCGGTGACCGTGCTGCCCGGCCCGTCGGCGGTGACGACCGCACTGGTCGTCTCGGGGCTGCCGACGGATCGGTTCTGCTTCGAGGGCTTCCTGCCGCGTAAGGCGGGGGAGCGTGCCGCGCGGCTGCGTGCCCTGGCGGACGAGCCGCGCACGATGGTGTTCTTCGAGGCGCCGCACCGGCTGGCGGCGGCGCTGGAGGCGATGGCCGCCGCGTTCGGCGCCGGCCGCGCGGCCGCGGTCTGCCGCGAGCTGACCAAGACGTATGAGGAGGTTCGGCGCGGGCCGCTCGGCGAGCTGGCGGAGTGGGCGGCCGGCGGGGTGCGCGGCGAGATGACGATCGTGGTGGGCGGCGCTCCCGGCCGGGCGGGCGAGGCGGACGTCGGCGCGCTCGCCACGGAGGTCGAGCGCCGCGTACGGGACGGCGTGCCACGCAAGCAGGCCATCGGCGACGTGGCGCGCGAACACGGCGTGCCCAAGCGGGCGCTGTACGACGCGGTCGTCGCGAACAAAGCATCGGGCGATCGTTCTTGACGTAATTTTTGGGAAACTCTGCTCAACCGTTTGCCGCACTTATGGGGAACATTGCTGATAAGGCGCGTGCACGTCGGCGCACGCGGCATTCCCCCCGGGGGTGAGCGGATGCACGACTCCATGATCTTGACCGAGACGTGGACGTACGAGTGCCTGAGCTGCCTGCACGAATGGAAGGTCGACTACGAGGTCGGTCACTGCGCCGACGGACACGGCGGCGCCGTCGTCTACTACCGCCGTAACGGATACCCCTGCACATCCCCCTGGACCGAGCCCCGCTGCCCGGCCTGCGGCCGCTACGACGTCAAGATCATGCCCGCCGGCCCGGCGCACCGCGACCGTCCGGCTCCGGAGCACTGAGAAGGCTCCGCACCGGCCGGCACGAACGCGGCGTGAGCTCGGCCCGTGTGGGCTTGGCCGGTGTGAGCGCGGCCGGCCGGGCACCGGCGGCCCGCGCGCCCGCCGACGGTGTGTCAGCCGGCCGTTGCGTGAGCCGGCCGTTGCCTCAGGCGGCCGGGACGGGCTTCTTCGGCGAGGGGCCCTCGGCCGTCTCCTCGTCCCGGCCGCGGGGTTGGGGAGGAAAAAAGGTT